>NZ_JASBRC010000034.1:0-6191 GCF_029960715.1 Arthrobacter sp. AL05 | reverse complement strand
TCTCACGGGCAAGCTACCGGAAAATGTGGCAGAACCTCATCTGGGCCACCGGCTATAACATCATCTCCGTCCCGCTCGCCGCCGGCGTATTCGCCTTCGCCGGAGTCGTCCTCTCCCCTGCCACGGGAGCCGTACTGATGTCCATCTCCACAGTGGTCGTAGCCCTGAACGCGCAGCTGCTGCGCCGGCTAAAACTCAACCCCGCCCAAGTCCGTTGACCCCGGCAGCGGCCAGTGTGCACTGGAGCACATCCGGTCCGTCAGATAAGCACAAGGGTGCATCGGCCATGGGTGTGGAACAAGCGCGCTGACTACACCCGTTACCTTGTGGACCCGGCACGGCCAAGAGAACCAGCAGTACGGCATAGATCAGGACGACACCAGCTGCGGCCGCGACCGCCGCATCCCAAAAGTTCATGCCCTGGCTTCGTCCGGGGTTTGCCGCACTTCGCGTCTGGCCCGCAGCTCAGTCATGGACGGATTCACCGGTGACTTTGTGGTCGGCGTGGTTCAGGCCTTCCATCACGAGACGGGCCAGGTGTCCGCCGGCGATGCTGTAGATAATGTGGCGGCTGTCCTTGCGGGTGGTGACCAGACCGCTGAAGCGCAGTTTGGCCAGGTGCTGGCTCACCGAGGTCCGGGACGCCCCGGTGCGTTCCACCAGGAAGCCGACGTCCGAGGGTTCCTGGGCCAGGAGCCAAAGAATATGCAGCCGGGTGGGGTCAGAGAGCATCCGAAAGGTAGCGGTGGCCGCGTCCAGGCGGAGAGCGTCGGGGGCGTCCGGGTGTTGGAGGCTGGCGGCGGGGGCGCCTGTAATGTTGTCCACCGGCTCAGCCTTTCGTCGTCTCCGGCACTGGACCGGTCCTGAACGCCGCGGGCCAGAACTTGAAGGCCGCTGCCGTGCTGATGGCAGCCACCGCTGCCAGTACGGCGGCGGCCGCTGGCTGTCCCGCGACGGCGCCGACCCAGCCGGCCACGGGGTAGGTGATGATAAAGCAGGCATGGGAGAGGGAGAACTGGGCCGTGAAGATATACGACCGGGTTCTGTCCGTCGCGGCGCGGCGCAGCAGACGGGCAGAGGGTGTGTTGATCATCGAGGTCCCGGCGCCGAGCAGGGCCCACAGTCCCAGCAAGACCGGCCACGTTCCCGGTACGGCCAGCAGCGCGAACGCCCCGGCGAGTCCGAACGAGACCAGCACCGCTCCGGCCCGCATAAAGGCCCGGTCCGGTAACCTGTCCAGGATCGCCGGTGCCGTCAGCGCCACGGCCATGGAACCGGCGCCGTAGCAGGCAAGGGCGATGGCGACGTCGGTGTTGGAGCCGCCGAACAGGTCCCGGGCGTAGACGACGGTGTTCACCAGCACCAGGGCGGTCGCGGCCGCGACGGCCAGGTTCAGCGCCATCAGTCCCCGCAGCTCCGGAGTCTTCGCAAAGATCCGGGCGCCAAGGGTGGTCCGGTGCCAGAGGGTTCCTTCCTGCCGCACCGCCGGTGCGACCGGAAGGCGCGTTGTGACCACCAGGGCCGCCGAGAACAAGAACCCGGCCACGGTCCCCAGGAAGAGCTCATGAAAAGAGACCACTGTCAGCAGGGCCGCCGCAAGCGCCGGGCTGAGCAGGGACTCCAGGTCATAGGCAAGCCTGGAAAGCGAGAGCGCCCGGGTGTAGTGGCGTTCCTCGGGAAGTACCACCGGGATCAGCGACTGGAACGCCGGGGTGAACGTTGCCGAGGCGCTCTGCAGCACAAAGACCAAGACGTAGATCTGCCATGCCTGGTCCACCATCGGCAGCATCAGGGCAATGCCTGCCCGGATCAGGTCCGCGCCGACGAGCACCGCTTTTTTAGGCAGTCGCTCGACCAACGCCGCCATCACCGGGGCCACGAAAACATAGGCGAGCATCTTGATGGTCAGCGCAGTACCCAGCACCGCCCCGGCCTGGCCGCCGGCGAGGTCAAACGCCAGCAGACCCAGCGCCACGGTCAACAGGCCCGTGCCCAGCAGGGCGACGATCTGGGCCGAAAAGAGCTTCCGATAGGCCGGAACGGCCAGGACTTGAAGCAACGCGGCTCCTCACGGTAATGGCGAACAATCAACAAGTGCTTACATGTGCACATATTAGCCTAGCCCATAAGAACAATACAGAATTGTATGAATACATCCCCGCGTGTACTTTAGAGTTATGGAATCCCTTACCCGCGCTCCAGTGCTGGCACGGTTCGGCTACGCTGTCTCCGACCCGACCCGGGCCCGGATCCTGCTGGCGCTGGCCGAGGCGCCAGCCTATCCCTCCGACCTGGCCGATTCCCTCGGCGTCTCACGGCAGAGCATGTCCAACCATCTGACGTGCCTGCGCGGCTGCGGACTGGTGGTGGCCGTCCCCGACGGCCGCCGGAGCCGGTACGAGCTCGCCGACGAGCGGTTGGGCCACGCCATCGGCGACCTGCTCGGCGTCGTCCTGGCCGTGGACCCGGCCTGCTGCGCCCCCGACGGGACGTGCCTGGCATGACGGCCCTCTCGCTGGGACCGAACCCCGTCCGCCGGGCAGTGCTAAGCCGGCGCATCCGGCTGTTCGCTGCCGCCACCATCAGCTACAACGTCATCGAAGCGGTCATCGCCCTCTGGGCCGGCGGCGTCGCGGAGTCCTCGGCCCTGATCGGCTTCGGCCTGGATTCCGTAATCGAAGTGGCATCCGCCGTCGCCCTGTCCTGGCAGTTTGCCGCCCGGGATCCGGAACGGCGGGAGCACCTGACCCTGCGGCTCATCGCGATCTCCTTTTTCGCCCTCGCAGCCTTCGTCACCGTCGATTCTGTCAGCTCGCTGGCCGGCGGCGGCGAAGCGCGGCACTCCACGCCCGGCATCATCATCGCCGCCCTCAGCCTGGCCATCATGCCAATGTTGTCCTGGCTGCAGCGCCGCGCCGGACGGGAACTCGGCTCCCGGTCTGCGGTGGCGGACTCCAAACAAACCCTCCTGTGCACCTACCTCTCTGCCGTCCTGCTGCTCGGGCTGGTGTTGAACAGCACCCTGGGCTGGTGGTGGGCCGACGCCGGCGCCGCACTTCTGATCGCCGTGATCGCCGTCCGCGAAGGCCTCAACGCCTGGCGGGGCGACGTCTGCTGCACCGTGCCCGGCGGCACGGCTGACCTATCGACGGTGGCGGTAAAGACCACCGGGGTGGACGAATCGTCCGCCTGCTGCGGTCGCTGTGATTCCTCGCCCTGATCGACGGCTGCGGCCCCGGGTCCGGGTTTGGGCTTCACACTGTCCACAGGGCGAGCCGGATTCACCGTTTATTCCACGGTCACCAGGCGCGGGCTGCCGGAGCCGGGAAACCCTCCAAATGCACGACCGGTGACACGTCGGGGGACGGCCTCGAGAAAAGGTAGCCCTGCCCGAATCGGCAACCCATCTTCAACAGAAGGTCCAGTTGCCCGGTCGTTTCGATGCCCTCGGCGACGACCTCCAGCTTCAACGAATCCGCCAACCGAATGACGCCCTCCACAACCGCCCGGTCGTGTGCGGACGTTTCGATATCGCGTACGAACGTTAAGTCCACCTTCAGCAGGTCGATGTCGAAGGCCCGAAGGTGGGAGAGGGACGAATAGCCCGTGCCGAAGTCGTCGATGGCAAGTCGCACACCGATGTCGCGGAGTTCGTGGAACATCTTGGCCGCGGAGCCGATCGCTTCGATCATCGCACTCTCGGTGAGCTCCAGCCAGAGTCGTTCCGGCGGCAACCCCGAGCTGCTGAGGGCTTGCTTGACCACGGCGCCGAAGTCGTCCCGCGCGAACTGACATGAAGACACGTTGACGCTGACGGCCATGGCGCCGTCCAGCGCCGCGGCGGCCCGGCACGCCTGGTTCAGGACCGTGCTTCCGATCTGCTTGATCAGGCCTGTCTCTTCGGCGATAGCGATGAAGTCACCCGGCAGCACGAGCCCGCGCTCGGGTCGGCGCCAGCGAGCCAGTGCTTCTGTGGCCACGACCGTTTGGTTCCGCAGATCCACTATCGGCTGGTACCAGGTCTCGATCTGGCCCAGGTCCACCGCGCTGCGCAGGGACATTTGGGTGTCCAGCGTTTGTGCGACCCGGCCGCGCAGCTCGTCGTCGAAAACTTCGTATCGCGCGCGCCCGTGGTCCTTCGCCAAGTACATGGCCTGGTCCGCGTTACGCAGAAGCGATTCAGGGTCATCGTCGCCGACGCCGAAGGCGATGCCGATGCTGGCATCCACGGATGCGATGTGCTCGCCGATCAGGATCGGCAGGGCGATGGATTTCTGGAGCTCATCCGCGAGCCGGGCGACGTCTTGCCGGCTGTCGACATCGGGGCAGACGACGACGAATTCGTCGCCGCCGAGGCGAGCCACCGTGTCCGACGCCCGAGTGCCGCGGCGCAGCCTGTCGGCGACTTCGGTCAGGACCAAGTCGCCGGAGCGGTGCCCGAGGCTGTCATTAACGACCTTGAACCGGTCCAGGTCAATGAACAACACGGCGACACCCTTACCGTGGCGTCCCGCCTGGAGGAACGCCTGGGCAAGCCGGTCCAGCAGCAGCAGCCGGTTGGGCAGGTTCGTGAGCGGATCGTGAAAAGCGAGGTGCTCCACGCGGGCCTCTGCCAGCCGGCGGGCAGTGATGTCCTCCAGTTGCTACAGGAGACCCCCACGTGTTTGCCTTCGTGGATTTCAGCGACGCTGACCTTCACCCACGTCTCCTCGGCATCGCTGCGCCGCATCCGTCGATCCATACGCTGCCGGGAGCCCTCCAGCAGCCCGGCCGGCAGGGCATCCTGGCCGACTGTTTCGAGCGGCATAAACACCGCCTCAATGGACTCATCCAGCACACCTGTCGACCGGCCGGTCAGATCGAAGAGGCGCCGATTGGCCTCCAGCACCCGGCCATCGAGCGACACGATGGCGGTTCCGAGAGGGGACCAGGCAAAGGCCGCCTCGAACCGTGCCCGGGCGGCCGTCGCCGACTCCTCCGCGGCCCGCAGGGCAGTCACGTCCGTGATGCTGGCCAGGTGTCCGGTCACGGTTCCCTCATCGCGGATCGGCGTGGTGGTGACCTGCACCGAGTTGACCTGCCCGTCCGGCATGCGAAAACGAATCGTGCTCGAATAGGAGGTGCCGGCGGAGACGCATTCTCCCCATTCGGCCAGCACCCGTTCGACGTCGTCGGGGTGCAGCGCGGAGGACCAGCCGCTGCCCAGGGACTGGACCAGGGTCAGCCCGCTCATATTGAGCCACTGGTCGTTAGCGGAGAGAAGCCCTCCCCCGGCGTCGAGCTGCACGATGCCGACCGGTGCAAGCCGGACGAGCGCCTGGAGCGCGTCCGCTGTCTCTGCCAGTTCCCCGGTCCGAGCCACAACCATGGTCTCGAGCATGTGCTTTGTCTCGGCAAGCCTCCTCAGCGCGGCCTCACGTTGCCCATCGAGTTCGCGAAGCCTTAGCGCCGCCAGCCAGGTGAACGCGCAGCCGAGGAACGTCATGCTCAAGACGAGCATCGCGACGGCGAAAGGGGTGTCGAACCAGCCCATACGCTGCGCCGTCAGGCACATCCAGCCGAGGGCGAACGGACCACCGATGAAGAACGGTATCGCCGGGCGAAGCAGCTTTCCTGCGCTGCCTGCGTCCCGCGACAGTCCGGCCAAACCAGTGGAAGGGTGCTGAAGCAGTATCGCCGCCGACAGCACTGCAATCCCGAGGGCCGTGGGCAGGGCCATGCTTGTGTACCCAGCAACGGTGTAAAGAGAGGAAACGCCATAGATATAGCCGAGGATCGCGATATGACTGATGCCCATGGCTGCGAGGGCCAGCGCGCTTCGGACAAGTCTGCCGGAAAGGACGGAGCCGCCCAACACCAACAGCGAGAAGGCCGTGGACGGCGCCATCCGCGGCAGGCTCCCGCGCCACTCGATTCCCGGCAGCAAGGTATCGATCCCAAGCGAGGGTTCGCGGAGAAGTTACGTCGAGCGGTGCGGGCGTGTCGTGATCAGCCGGGGCGCTGAGCGCACGGTGTACTTCCACGTGGTGTCGACCGGGCCACGGATGTCGCCTTCCTGCGCCCCCCGCCACGGATGGAGCCGTGAGCGCTGTGGCGGGGAAGCAGAAGAGCTAGTGGCTTTTGCCGAGGGTGGAGTGTCAGGCGCTGGCTGCGCTCCGGTTGATCTCGCCGTTTACCCCCTTGGGGAAGAA
>NZ_JASBRC010000033.1:0-6234 GCF_029960715.1 Arthrobacter sp. AL05 | reverse complement strand
CCCGCCGTAGAAGAAGATCACGGTGCCCAGCGCCGGCGGGATCCAGGCCGAGCCCGGGAAAACCGGGGGTGTATAGCCCAGCAGCCCGCCAAACATGGGGCTGAAGAACACAACAGGCACGGACATGGCCAGCGTCAGCCAGAACCTGTTTTTGAACATCGCGACGCTGTGTCCGGCGTGTTGGCCCTGGGTGTGCACCATGTGCTCATCATCCATGCCGCCGCCATGGCCGGGGTGGGGGTGAGGAGCATGCGCGACGGCCGCCCCGCTGCGGGGAGCGCCTGGCTCGTCCTGCCGGGCGGCACGTCCGTGGTGGTGGTCGTGGTCCATTGCTGTGCTCCTTAAGAATTGTTCCGGTACCGGGCGGCCCTGGGAGCCCATCCTTCACGGTACGCCGCCGGGATTACGGGCTGGGCGTGAAGCTGTATCCGGCCCCGGTCACGGCGTCGCGGACCGCGTCTGCGCTGGCGTTCCCGGCTACCGTCAGTCGGGATGTGCCTCCGGCGACGAGCTCCACGGTTGCGGATTCCACTCCGTCCACGGAGGCGACGGCCTTTTCGACGGTCTGGACGCAGTGCCCGCAGGTGAGTCCCTCAATCGAGTACACGGGGCCGTCAGCCGCGGGTGGCGCCGTTGTTTGGGCCCCGGTCGAGCAGCAGCTGCAGCCGGACTGCTCCGGCGTGGCGAGGGGAAGTTCGGTCCTGGTGTTTGTTCCGCACATGTCAGTTTGGTCCCTTTTGAGAAGGAGTAATGGGGCGCTGGGGTTGAACGGCTGTGACGGCCCGCGAATTCCGCGGAGCCTGGACAAACCACTTCACTGACAACACACCCAACATACCCCTAGGGGGTATATCTGGCAAGCAAGGTCGGGCGTGATCTTGCCCTTTTCGATGCAGCGAAACAGGGCGCCGGGTGAAATCACGGCGACGGTGTCGTCACCGTTCCGCGCTCCCCCTGGCATCTCACCGAAGAGTGCCCGCTAGTTTCCGCCGCCCATGCCGGGCATTGAGTGGTCCATGGTTTGTGCTTCGAACCATGTATGCAGGGCGGCCACGAGGGCCGTATCACCGGAAGTGAAGGTGATCTTTGCACCCGTGGGTAGCTGCTCGTAGTGGCTCTGCATCCGGGACGCGCCGGCCTGCAGTTCCTGCAGGCCGGGCATGGCGGTCCCGTGGATAGCCAATGGATCGCTGTAGTTACCCTGCGCGAACTGGTCAGTTTCCCTGCTTAGATGCTGCTGGATCAGGGTGAAATTGTGCACGTCGCCGGAGCCGGTGGCGACGATCTGTTCGACCCCTCCATCGGGGGTTTTCGTGAAGGTGTGTGGTGGCGTTCAAATCGAACGGCATGACCTGGGCGGCGTGGGCCACCATTGCCTGTGCCTCTCCGTTGGCGGCCTGACGCCCTATGGCCATGCCGTAGCCGATGCCACCGGCCGCCAGGACCAACGCGGCGACGACGCCCGCAAGCCACCAGCGGCGACCCTTCCGGCGAAGGGGACGGCTGCTATCAGTGCTGGTCGGGGTGTTCATGTGCTGCTTCCACGAGGAGGGTCAGGGCGTCTACTACGGTCTGGCGACGGTCAGCGGGGATGGCCTCCAGAAGGCTGGAGAAGCGTGCAGCCCGGGCGGCGGCCCGCCCAGTCGATCGCCCGCTTCATGTCGGCAGCAGTGGCTGGGAACTGCTCGCAGGGGGGCTGCTCGCCCGTCGACGCGGACACGACGGCCAGCCAGGGTATGGGTGCGGGCGTGGGTATCCACGCCGATGACGAATGGGTGTGCGTGCGCGACGATGGTCAAGGTGATCGGATTCCTTCCATGAGGGGGCAACAGTCCGGTCGCAAAGCGGACGACGTCGGCCTGGGAAGAGATCACTCCAAGGCAGTACTGTGACGAGCCACAACCCAAGGGTTGGGCAATCCTCTGATCAAGCCATTGAGGTGGGCCAGGTCGGCGTCGGCCGCGCACCCCGGTACGGGCAAGTCGCTAGGAAGGCACGCGAAGCGCGGCCAGTCGGATATCGAGCCACTACCGGGACAGACAACCAACACCAACCCTGCCAGCCAGTCCCAGACCAGCCACATCAAGACTCACATTTGCGATGACCGCTTGAACCTGCCGTTGGATATTTCACTTTTTCACAAGCTGCCCCTGGATCACCCTGTGCCGTGAAGAGCACTGCTTCAAATCGCTGCTGCGCGTCGGGGGAAACCCGCAACGTGCGTCCAGATTTTGTGCGGGCGCGGGAAACGGCGGTGGCCCCTTTATTCCGTGGCGTACACGGCTTGGTTCCGTCCCCGGGCTTTGGCCCTATAAAGGGCGGCGTCGGCGCCCTCGACCATCCGGGGCAGGGACGGCCCAAAGTCAGTGGACGCGATGCCATAGCTCACCGTGGGGAACGCCATCCCTGACGGTGGCGTCGCAGAAGCAAAGCGGCAGCTGATGTCCTTCGTGATGGCGAGGGCACGAGCGGGATCGGCGCCGGACAGCAAGATGATAAATTCTTCTCCGCCGTACCGCCCAACAATGTCCGTGCGGCGCACTGAACGCAGGCATGCATCCGCGAACGCCTGGATCGCCGCGTCGCCGCCCGCATGACCGTGAGTGTCGTTGATGGCTTTGAAGTGGTCAAGATCTGCCAGGACCACCGTGGAAACGGAACCATCGCCCTCCAGGCGCAGAAGTGTCGATTGAGCCCGTTCGAAGAACGTCTCACGGTTCAACAAACCCGTCATCCCATCCCGGGCCGCCCGCTCGCTGAGTGCGTTGACTAAGTGATCGTTGCTCAACGCCGTCATGCTGAAGGAGACGGTGACAAGGAGGACAATCAGCAGAATACAGGTAACAGCGGGACCGAAGTAGCTACGGAAAATCTCGTCGTCCGGTCCGAAGTGGACATAGAAAACTCCCCTGCACGCGAAGAACGCAACCAAGGTACCGGCGGCAAAGAGCAGCGGCCGATGAGCCTGCGAGCCTCCGAGATTCAGCAGCGCCAGCTCCCGGGCCGCAAGCGCCATGCCCACCCCCATCAGGCCGAAATAGACCACCCCGCCGGACCAGACGTTCACGGCCGGGTTCCCCAGCACGGAGGCCGCTAAGGTAACCGCAGGTGCGAGAAGCAGCAGCCATCGCTTCGGTGCAAAGCCCCGAAGGCTGCGGCATCCGGCCCAGGCAGCGAACGCCCCGGCAACTAACAGCGCATTGCCAACAGGGTTCGCCCACCACTGTTGGTCCGTCCCGTTTAGCACGTACGACGCGTTCCCGGCCAGCCACGCAGCCAAGGCAAAACACCACCAAGCGCTGTAGGGCGAGCGTGTCCGGCGAAACGAGCCGAAGAACAGCACACACAATGTCAACGTGACAACCCCAAGCGCCAACTTCAAACTAAACGTATCAAGCACCAATTCCCCTATCCAGATGACAATCCAGCCTAAGACATTGTCCTCGTGGCAAGAACCGATCAGCTCCAGCGGTAGGCACGGGTTCCCTGCAGCCACGGCCCCGCAAAATCCACCCCTCGGCCCGGCGGCCCGATGACGGTCAGCCGCCCGTCGACCGTCCCACGGCTGGACATTTGACGTTGGGGGGTCTTCAAATGTGTCGCGGACCTGCCACGGGACAGAGTGCGAGCCGGAAGTTATGGTGAAAGAAGTCATACCTTCAGGTGTCCTGGTAACCGTTGGTAACCGCGGAGCGGCCGTGACCTGAAAGGGTTGAACCCGCGCTTGAAGGACACTGCCATGAATGGCTGCGGCACAGGACCCGAACCCTCTTCGGACGGTTCCGCCCCGGCCCGGCTGAGGGAAACAACTATGGCTGCCTGAGCGAAGTTCAGTCAGAAGGAAGTCCTACGCCCCGGACACGCTGCTTCGCCCGCAACGATCCAAGCAATATGCGCTGGACGACTCAGAGCGGCGGAACGGGATGGCGAAACAGGAACCGCACCCGAGGGCATCCCTGTCCTCCCGGTGCGGGGATTCGGATTCCGGGTCCCTGCACTGATTCTGCCGCTGTTGCTATTGGGGGCAGCGGCGGGCGTGTTCCTGTTGGGATCCGGTGCGGTCGCTGTCATTCTTGGCAGCGCACTGCTCTTGGGAGCGGTCTCATCGCTGATCTTCTATTCCGCGGGGATCCGCCGGCGGCGCAACGACCCTCACTAAGGCGGCGGCCCTCTCACCCGGCCCGCTTCGAGGTCCAGCCCGAACAGCACGGAGCGATTCAAAGCCGGAATTTTCCCATTTGCGGCAGGTGCCCTCCCACCCAGGGAGCGTCATTGAAGGCAGGACGGAACCGCCGTTGCCGGTGAGTGCCGCCAAATGGTGCTGACTGACGGTACCGGCGTGTCACCATGGAGAACATGTGTGTGCTGAGTGCGGGATCCGCAGTGAGGGCTGTTCCTCATACTCGGGCGGCGCACGTGCCCATGTACCCTGCCGGAAAACCGGTCTTGGTTATGCGTCGGAGACGAAATTGATGATGGGACGCGCCTCCCGCCGGAGGAAGACCGTCTCACACCGGGCACAGGCTCCGGACCGGCGCGGAAGGAATACCCGGCGTGGTTCAGGGCAGCTGTCAGGAGCCGGGCAATGGTTGCTGGTGGTCGTCGGTGTCGATGCCGCTGTGGCGATATCCATCCGTGTTCCATTGCTTTTCGGCCAGCAACCATGGACCGGTTTTGGCGGGGACTCTTGGGTTCCGGGGCTTGCGGCATTACTTGTGGTCCCGGTTGTCGTCTATGCCGCGTATCAGTTGGTGAGCCAGCAGCGCAGGGAGCGGGTTGAAACAATCTCGACTGCGGGGCTGATGGACACGGTACTGGCCACGAGCCGGGAATGGTTGTGGGCCACCGGTCCGGACGGGCGCTTTACCTTCTGCGGTCCGGCATGCCGTGATCTGGTCGGCTATGAACCGTCCGAACTGCTGGGCCGGCAGTTCGGTCTCGTGATCGACTCGGAAGAGCTCGCGGCCGCACTCCAGGACAGGGCAAGCAGGGAAGACGCGGACGCGGCCTGGTTCGGCCTGGCCACCATCTGCCGGCACCGGGACGGGCGCCGGATCCTGGTCGAGGTCTCCGGCCGGACGCTGCGTGATGAGTCCGGCCGGACTGTCGGATTCGAGGGAACTGCCCGCGCCCTGACTACCGGGCCAGCCGATACTCTTGCATTCTACGAAGCCCGGGCCCGGGTCCAGTCCGTAATCGCCGGCCGGACATTGCTGACGGCGTTCCAGCCCATCTTGTCTCTGAGCACCGGTACCGTGATCGGCGCCGAAGCGTTAACCCGCTTTCCCGGTACGCCCGGGGTGTCGCCGGAAGTATGGTTTGCGGAGGCGGCCGCGGCCGGGCTCGGGGTGGAGTTGGAGATCCTTGCGCTCGAAACCGCGTTGAGGAACGCTGCCGGGGTGCCGGCACCGCTGTACGTCGCGGTGAATCTTTCACCCGAGGCCTGCATGGACCCGGGCGTGGCCGGGCTGATTCAGGGATCGGGTATCCCGGCCCGTCGCATCGTGCTGGAGGTCACCGAACGCCATGAGGTGGTCGATTACGCGCCGCTCGCCGCGGCGCTGGCTCCTTTTCGGGCCGCGGGCCTGCGGATCGCCGTAGATGATGCCGGCGCCGGCTTCGCGTCGCTGCGACATGTTCTTCAGCTCAAACCGGACCTGATCAAACTCGACCGGGGCATCATCGCCGGAATCGATACCGACCCGGGGCAGCGGGCATTGGGAGCGGCCATGACAGGTTTCGCCGGCGAGATCGGCGCCGTTCTGGTCGCCGAAGGGATCGAGACCGAGGCGGAACTGGCCGCCGTCACCGCCCTGGGCATGGGCGCAGGACAAGGCTATCTACTCGGTCGCCCTACCACCACGCCCGAAGAATGGGCCCGATGGGCACACCGGAGCCCCATCGGCCACCACTCCCAGAGGCCGACGAGCGCCGCAGTCATCGATTGATACCACCTTGAACAATCCAGGGCCCCAGCTGACGTTGCCGCAGTCTTCGGAGCACGGTCAGCGCTGATCGCTGTTCTTCGGCCAGAACCCGACACGACGACGAATGGCCGCGGAACTGGAGGGACCCATCCAATGCCGGGCTGGTCTCGAAGTACTCCTGACAGACAAGCAACGGGCCCGCCCGAGTCACCCGGTAGGTACCAGCTACGGGAACGGCCCACACCCCAATGATTTCAAGGAGCATTCCCATGCGCACATCGATCAAGACTTTCGCCGGTATCGCCGC
>NZ_JASBRC010000032.1:0-8142 GCF_029960715.1 Arthrobacter sp. AL05 | reverse complement strand
CTCTACCTGGCCACCGTCATCGACCTCTGCACCCGCATGGTCGTTGGCTGGGCCACGGCCGACCATATGCGCGCCTCCCTCGTCACGGACGCGCTGAAAATGGCCAGGGACCGCGGACACCTGGCCCCGGATGCCATCTTCCACAGCGATCGCGGCACGCAAGGCGTATTCAACCGATCGAAGCAACAGTTGCTATTGGGACTGACTTTAGCTGGTCCGCGAAGGCTTCCGCTGGGGTGCGCCATCCTAGGACGCCGCGCGGCCGGTTGTTGATGATGTCGGCAACAGCTTGGATCTCTGGCATGCTCCAGCGGGAGATGTCGGTGCCTTTCGGGAAGTACTGCCGGAGTAGCCCATTGAGATGTTCGTTGCTCCCGCGCTGCCACGGGCTCTTCGCGTCGGCAAAGTAGACCGACAATCCGATTTCCTGGGTCAGAGTGGCGTGCGCGGACATCTCCTTCCCGCGGTCCCAGGTCAGGGAGCGGCGTAGGTTTGCCGGGAGTGGCTCGAAGGTCCGGACGAGTGCG
Organism: Arthrobacter sp. AL05; assembly: GCF_029960715.1. Taxonomy (NCBI): domain Bacteria; kingdom Bacillati; phylum Actinomycetota; class Actinomycetes; order Micrococcales; family Micrococcaceae; genus Arthrobacter; species Arthrobacter sp. AL05. The sequence continues at coordinate 7,615 of NZ_JASBRC010000032.1, read as the reverse complement.
TTCTTCATCGAGACCGCCCCGTAGCCAGCCAATGCGGGCCCATTCTTTGTTGGCTTGACCAGTCCGTAACCCTTCTGTCGGGGCAGATGGACGAGCATGGCGAAACGTGTCGTGCGGTCGATCAGAGTCGCGATCGCTGACCGGTTGAGACCAATGATGAGATCTCCCTCCCAGTGGCCTGCGACTTTCCGATCGTCGGCTTCGGAGGGTCTCTTCTTCAAGGTTGTGGCGTCGGTGACGTGCGCCCAGGCCTGCTGTCGTGTTCGCGCTCGTGGTGTGCGTTTGGTGCGCCCTCGGCGCAGGTGCCACGCCTGCTGCCTTGTGAGTCCGCCTCGGTTTGGAACGTAAAGGGCTTGATAGATTGCTTCGTGCGAGATCCGCATCGTTGGATCATCCGGGAACTCGATAGGCAGGCGTTTCGCGATTTGTTGGGGACTCCAGCCCCTCACCCATTCGCGGTCCTCCCGATGGGGCTTGTTCTTCCCGTCCCAGACCGGACCGACCGGGCCGAGTTGATCCCCATCGACCGATCTGACGTGTCCGCTGAGCTTGTCGTTAACGTACTCGCGGAGGCCGCCGTTCGTGATCAGCTTCGCGGTCTTGGGACGGCGGGCTCGTCGTTCGGCGTGCCACTGCGCTGTCGACGCCTTGTAGTCCAACCGATACGTTCTCGTCGACGCGTTCCGGCGCAGCTCCCGCGAGATCGTCGATGGGCTTCGGCCCAGGCGGCGAGCTATCTCCCGCACCCCGCAGTCCTGCGCACGCCACAACGCGATGTCCTCGCGGTCACTTGAGGACAGATACCGCCCGGACAGTGTCGGGGCCAGCTGAGGATTCACACCGCCAGCGTGCAGGAACCAGCGATGCGCCACTGGTTCTGACACGCCCGCCGCGACGCCGGCGTCCCTGGTCTTCGCACCGGAGGCGATCGCGACCCAGAACCGTACCCGGTCCTCGCGCCAAGCCACTGACGGCCGACCCGGCGAAGGGATATGCCCCCGATACGCCCGTACCTCCTTCTGACGACTTCGAACCGACATCCAACACCTCCGTGATCAGGTGTTGCTTCGATCGGTTGAATACGCCCAATACACCTCCCGGGAAATGGGCGCCTGGTGCACCGGTAACGGCGTCCGGCAGTCCATGGGTGCCACCGGGGTGTGCTGGGATAACGCGGTCGCCGAGTCGGCGTTCTCATCCCTGAAGAACGAGTTCTACCGCCACCAGAGCTTCGCCACCCGCCAAGACGCCCGCCGGGCGACCATGCGCTACATCGAGGTGTTCTATAACCGCTGGCGACCCCACACCCACAACGACGGCCTGCCGCCGGCCACAGCAATGGCCAACGTCAAAACCCAAAACCAGCCGCTAACCGCGGCCGCCTAACCCCGAAAAAACCAACCAACTGTCTCACATCCTTGACACACCTCAAACGATTCCCACACCAGGGCGGGGTGGGCGGTGAAGTCTGTGGTGTGTGGTCGGGGCGACGGGTCGGTGAGCCAGGCGAGGTCGCCGTCGGGCCTTGCGATGTAGCCGTCCAGGCTCGTGCCGATGAACACGCATCCCTGCCAAGTGCGATCGGTGTTCATGTCCAGCCTTCCAAAAGAGCATTGAGAGTAAGTGTTGGAGTCGTGGGGTTGAAGTCCACGGCCCGACGGTAGAGGCTGCCGTGGAGCGTGTCGAGCAGTGTCAGCGAAGCCGCGTGAGGATCGATTTCGCTCCGCAGCGGCACGTTGGCCAGGAGGGTGGCGAAGTAGCGGGCTTGCTTCCCCCAGCCCTCGCGTAGCAGCGCCGCCGAGGTGGGTGACCACAGGTCGCGCATAAGCTCCCCAAGGCCGAAGATCGCCGATGCGGATGAGGGCGCGGCAAAGTTCCCATCCACGTACTCACGCAACTCGGTCAAAACATCGACGGTCCCCACCCGGGAGTCGGGCACCCGATCGATCCAGCGCCGCGTGAGCGCGAGCAGTAGACCCTCTTTCGAGCCAAACCGCTTGATCAGGCCGGCGGGGCCTATGCCAGCGGCCGGAGCAACATCGTGAAGACCCCCCCCGGGATTATCGAAGGTCGCCGAACCACCGCAGCCTCGATGCGGTCGAGTAAGTCCTCATCGGAGGTGCGCTGCGGTCTGCTCATGGAGTTAGTAAATAGCCATTCACTAACGCGGGCAAGCTCATCACGACCACCTATTCGGTTCTCTGGACCCCAACGAAGATGCTCCACGGCGCGACCAACTCGGACACTCAGAAGCCGGATGCGGCGATGACGGGAAAGACGACGGCTGCGGCGGCCGGTTAACTGGCGGGAAGGCCATGGCAGAAGCCCACCAGTTCCCTGGAACTCGACCTCGAAGCCGGCCGCACCTACCGACTGGCCAGGCTCAGCGATCTCATATCAGCTCCGGATTCGTGCCATGTCATGCCATTCCCCGCGAAGTCCTGCATGAACAAATATCTGAGCGGAAAACCCGAACCGGCCGCAACCTTGGGTCGATCAAAAAAATCAGGAAGTCATGTTGTACGCGCCCCTAGCCACCATGAAGTAGTGAACGCGAAAACCCCAACGGGAGGACGAACGAGGATGAACTCCCAGAACAGACCCCGCGAGGAGGCACCCGGCCCGCCGTAGCCAGAGGCTCCCCCAAACAACCGAATAAGCCGTTCTAGGACCCTACACACCCGGAACATCAGATCAGAGCCAAGAGTGTTCACAATGTGCACACGAAAAAACACCCCAAAAGCGCCTGACCTGCGGAAACACTGTGCCCGAGGTGGGACTCGAGCGGGTTTCCAGCCCTTGAATTTCCGCCACTCCCCCGCAAACGTCCGCAATCCGGCCCAGTCCGGCACCAATACGACCCGATCCGAAGCCCAGGGTGTGCACAGTGTGCACACCCTGCTTTTGGCCTCCGAACTCCCCCGACGACTGCTCATGGCCGAATTCCGAGCCATCGGTCTGGGACCCCTCCCACAGCACCTAGCGCCGCATCAGGTGTTTCTCGATCAGGATGGCGCTGCGCTTCAAATCGATGTCGCCGGCGGCCACACCAACAACCAGGTCGAAGGCATCGTCGGCGCTGAAGACGTGCCGATAGCCGTTGATCCAGAGGAACAGGACCATGAGCGTCCAGGCGGTGCGTTTGTTGCCGTCGATGAGCGGATGGAACCTGGCCACGGACTCGAGGAGTGCTGCGGCCTTCGTGGCCAGTTGAGGATAGGCTTCTGTGCCCATGACCGTCGTCGCGGGGCGCGCCAGGGCGGAAGCGAGCAGCCCGATGTCACGGATGTGGAAGCCGTACCGGTCGATCACCTGCAGTGCGTCCTCGATTTCGAGGTAGGAACTCATGCATCCTCAAGGCGCTTGAGCAGCTCCGCATCATGACTCATCACGAAATCCAAACCCTCACTGATCTCCCGGCCTCGGTCGTGGCGCTGGAGGACCAGCTCGGCCCCTTGGAGAAGCAGGGCGGACTTGGAAGTGTGCTCCTCGGCAGCAAGCGCATCGAGACGGCGGTCGAGGTCTTCGGGAACTCGTAGATTCATGGCCATACCAAAATGGTACCAAACCAGTACCAGCCGCTACTGATGAGAGGGGCTGGTCGATCTCGGCCGCGAAGTCATTTATACGTTCGTTTAAGTGACAACGTGATTCCGAACCAGGCTGGAATCAGAATATGTCACTTAACCAGTCATCTATTCTAAGTCATGCAAAGGGTCATCGTTTCTCTGTATGTGACAAAAGATCGTGATGGTCATGGTTGCGCCGAATGTCAGTTTGCGAAGTCGTCTACACGGGATGTCAACACTCGTCCGCACTGGCTCTAGGACGTCGCTGAGGATCACGATTGGGGAAAATCAATGTGTCCTTCCTGTCGCGGCGACCTGTTCGTTCGACGGGCGGCGAATTCTGCGGCTCCACATTTGCTGGCTTTAGAGTTGCCCCCTCGGTCTTCAAAACCCAGTCGAAGATAGGGGCAGAGTTCCGCACCCCCAGACGCTCAAAACTAACCCCGCCTTGCCGAAGTCCGCCCCGTTGAACGAGATGTTTTTGCCGCTGAAGGTCGCACGGTCGAAGGCGGTTTGGCGGCTCCGGGTCACCAGGGTTCACAGACAGGGGTCATTGACCTCTTGCACGGTGGTGCCGCTCCCACGCACGTGTGTCGGCGTCACGCGGAGTGCAGTGCGGGATTTAGCTGGCGGGCGTCTTGGTCGACCCCGGCGTGATCGAAATCGGCATGCAGAACCTTAGCTGGCCCCCGGATCCGTCGTTGATGCAGTCGAGCGACACATCCTCGTCATCGGTGTGGAGAATGACGTTCGACATCCCGCGCTTACCCTGATTGAAGGTTCGCGGGGAACCCGGCGCCGGTAAGTTCTCCGATCACCGGGTGGATTCTTTTGGGTCCGGCCGGTCCTCACCGAGCAGCTTCGCTGCACGCTTGAGGATCTCCACTTCCGTTTCCAGCTGACGGATCCGCTTCCGGGCTTTGGCCAGTTCGGTGCTCTCGGGCGTCGTCAGCCCCGGGCGTTCGCCGCGGTCGATCTGGTCCTGACGGACCCAGTTGTGGAGGCCGCCCTCGCTGATACCCAGCTCGGCGGCCACTTGGCTAATGGGGTTGCCGGCCCGGACCAGGGCGACTGCCCGTGCGCGGAACTCCGGTGGATAGGGTCTTGGCATGTCTGAAGCCTCTCAGCGAGAGCCAAAAACTCAAACCATTTCGGGTAACCAATCCCTGGGGCAGGTCAAGCTGTCAACTAAACCTTCAGCAGTCCCCCAATAGGAGCATCGGTGGGCCGAACGCCAAGCGCCAGAGGTGACTGCCCCACCTAGGAAACTAAGACGACCCCACCTGATTCGCCATAGGTCTGCCGATCTACGACGCCAACGTGGGGGTTCCATGAAGCCGACTTGAATCCCTCAATCCTCAAAGCCGGATATTTCTCGAACCCCGTCTTGACGATGGTCACGTTGCCTTCACAAATCAAGTCCCATCCACCTTCAATCTCGCTTTTGAGCCCATCCGGAAGATCCACGGCGGAGGCGAGAGCGAAGAGGGAGTCGAAAGGCCTCCCGTGCCAACCGTCAGCTAGCACCAAGCCGGAAAAAGCACCAGTCCAGCGATCGCCGGATTCATCCAGATTCATCCAGATGGGCACTATTGTCGAACCGGGCGGTGCACTTATCGCTCAGCGGAAAGATGTTCCTGCCGGCTCCATATCCCGCTGGCAGCAGGCCCAACTCCACGACCTGAAAGTAGGCACTATGCCAATCCAGGAGAACCTACCCGAACCAGGCGGTGTCACTGCGCCTCCTGTCCCTCAGGCGACACTGATCCAGGAAGAGAAGCCGCGGCCGCCCCGGTTAATCCAGTGGTTGAGGCTCGCGCTCCTGCTCTCCTACCTGCTGCCCCCGCTCTGCCTGTTGGCGGGCACAGCGTCGGGTAACTACCCCGGTTACATCATCGTAATATTTATCCAATACGTGCTTCCGTTCATGCTCCTGATCTCGTTGATCTACCTGGGCGTCTGGCTGACGACACGGCGCAGGTACCGGTTCGATAGTCTCTGGACCACAACCATCATCGTCCTCATGTCTGCCCTGCAGCTGATAGTCGTTGCCCTCGTAGCGTTCGTCCTGTACCAGCTCTCGACCTACAACAACCCGTATGGATAGCCGGAAGACTTCACCCAAAGACCGCCAGAGACCCGAGTAACGGCTGCGGGTTCCAGTTCAGAACAAAAGCCCTTCCCGGGTCAGCCGGGAAGGGCTTTCTTTTTACACGTACCGCAGCTCCGTCAGCGCCTGCATTCCATCATTTCGGCATTCCCTGACCTGGGACCAAGGCATCGAGATGCAGGACTGGAAAACCGTGAAGATCGACACCGGCCTCGACATCTACTTCTGCGACCCACACTCGCCCTGGCAGCGCGGCATCAACGAAAACACCAACGGCCTGCTGCGCCAATATTTCCCCAAGGGCACCGACCTGAGCATCCACAGCCCCGCAGACCTCGACTGGGTTGCCCAGGAACTCAACGACCGACCGCGCAAAAGACTAGAGTTCAAGAAACCGATCAAACTGATCGAAAACCTCCTGTTGCAATGACCGCCTGAATCCGCCGATCGGCTACTGGGACCTGTCCCTGACGTCGCGCGGCGGTGGTAAGTGGCGGACGCGGATCGGGAGCCGGTGATCTCGGTATCGACGTCAGTACAGTGGGCAGAGGGGGGAACGAATGAGCAAGGGAACGACAAATGGTGGCCGTCTGCGCCAATGGTGGCACGAGTTCAATGCGAAGCCAGTCCCCTACCCGACGGACCCGGGCCGCGCCGCGGTGCCGTACCCGCCGTCCAAGCGGGGTCAACGTCACGCGTTCGCAGAATGCGAGGCGTACCTCCTGCGCGAGATCGTGCACGCTGGCGGCTGGGCCCGGCACGTGAACGCCCGCGGCGACCTCACGTTCGTCGCCCCGTGGCTCATCCAGCCCTGGCGGATACACGCTTCGCTCACGGACGACACAAAGGGCCGCGGTCCCATGAAGGCTCAGATGCAGGAGGTGGTGGACTGGCTCGCTAGCCATGGGGCGCTCCGGACGCTGAGCGACGAGCAGCGAAACGAGCTCGTTCGGTCCGGTGAGGATGAACGTGCTGCAGAGGGGCGCACCGGTGGGTCTCCGTACGACTCGCCGGAGTACCGCGCCAGGGTCGAGGACATGTACCGCGAGTGGGACCGCGATTCGTGGGAGGTCATCCCGGTGGAGATGCTGCACGTGTACCCGCACCTCGCCGACGCGGACCAGGACTGGCACGACACTGCCGTTCGCGCTGAAGAAGCGTAGGTAGCGTCGGCACCTGCTGACCGTCGTATCCGCAGGGTCGACTGACGGGCGTTCCCCCCGCGGACACCAGCAGCGTCCGATAGACGATCCCTTACCGGTCCGCACCGAGCTCCCACGCATCACGAAGAATCTCGAACTGCAGGTAGTAGCTGTTGGTCTCTAGAAAGGTCTCCGCCTCGCCACGGCCCGTTTCCCGCATCCCGAGTGAACGAAGAATCTGGACTGACGCGACGTTCGCGGCGACAGCCTCTGCCCAGATTCGCTCGAGTGACAGTTCTGTGAAGCCGTAGGTAAGGCCGGCTTCGGCGATTCGACGTCCCAACCCATGCCCCCAGCGGCGCGATGGCCCCACGAGAAAACCGAGCTCCCTGCTCTCCGGATCGGTTCCATGGAGATCCATGTATCCCAGGAGTTCACGGTCAACGCTTTCGGCCGCCAAGCGAAGCAACCCCGTAGGCGGGTCCTTGATTTGCCGGATCCAAAAGTCGCAGACCTTCGCCGGCGAGCTGGATGTCCATCCTGCATGTCGACAGAAGAGTTCGTCCTCGGCCCACGCGCCGAGAACAGCAGCGTCGGCGTCAGTGAGAGGGCGTACCTGCAGGAAGGAGACACTCATGTCCTCAAACTATCGCTACCCGTTCCAGGATGTCCCACCTACGCCCGGTAAAGGATCGGCGGATTCAGGCGGTCATTGCAACAGGAGGTTTTCGATCAGTTCGATCGGTTTCTTGAACTCTAGTCTTTTGCGCGGTCGGTCGTTGAGTTCCTGGGCA
>NZ_JASBRC010000031.1:0-9431 GCF_029960715.1 Arthrobacter sp. AL05 | reverse complement strand
GATCGAACTGATCGAAAACCTCCTGTTGCAATGACCGCCTGAATCCGCCGATCCTCTACCGAACACCTCAGCGGATGGCGAGAATTGCTCCGTGCGATCGCTGCCCGGTGGTTGTCCGTGCGTGCGTCTCGACCACATTAAAGCCCGCAGCCACCAGTTCGTCGCAGAGATCCCCTACCGGCCACTGGTATGCCGGGACGACCGCGTGATCGAACCTCTCGACGACGTGACCATCGAAGAAGCCGATCAGCAGGGCGCCACCAGGTTTAAGGACCCGACTGAACTCAAGGAGAGGAGTGCGGATCGTGCCTGGCTCATAGTGAATCAGTGAGTACCAGGCGAGCACTCCACCCATTGACCCTGTGCCGACGTCGAGGGCGTCGAGGCTGCCTGTCCGAAACGGGATGCCGGGATAAGCACCGCGGGCGTGCGCAATGAACTCCGGAACCAGATCCACGCCGACTGCAGGGACCCCCGCTTCCCTGAGGAAGTTGGTCCAATGCCCCGGACCGCAGCCGGCGTCGATGACTGCACCCTCGATGCCATCCGCCCACGTCGCCACCAGTTGACGATCTGAAGGGTGCGCAGCACCGAGTGAAGCGAAGCGTTCGACGTATTCCACGGCCCGACGCGAATACGCTTCGCTGACAACGTTGATCATGCATTCGAGTGTAGGCAAGCTACGGACACGTGCCTGGTCGCCGATCCCTCTGCGGGAATCTGCGAGACTCGCCCGATGACTAAGTCGCGGCCCACTACATGTCCGGTTTAAGGAACGGCATACGGGACGTATCGCCCACCAGCAGTGAAGTCGTGTAAGACTTCCTTCATGGAACGAGTGGATCCGCAGTCATGTCGAGATGAAAGCTCGAATCTTCAGCAGTTTCTGGATTACCAGCGAGCGACACTTCTCCTCAAGACCCAGGACCTGGGACGCGCTGATCTGAACCGTCGACTGACAACCTCGACGTTGACTCTTGGGGGTCTGCTCAAGCATCTGGCTCTCGTTGAAGACGACTGGATTCAAGTTAGATTCTTGGGCAAGGATGAAAAGGAACTTGAGCCTTGGGGGAGTGCTCCGTGGGATGGAGACCGGGACTGGGAATTTCACAGCGCTGCCAATGATGACCCGCAGGAGCTGCGGGACCTATACAGGGATGCTTGCGCGCGAAGTCGCACCGCATTGCTCAACTGTTCCCTCGATGATTTGTCCGTGGGTACTGACCGGGACGGAAGCCAGTGGAACCTGCGATGGGTTCTTACGCACATTCTGGAAGAAACCGCCCGGCACAACGGTCATGCTGATCTCCTGCGCGAAGCAATCGATGGAAGTGTAGGAGAGTAACCGGTCGTTCCACATTCGCTCACATGATTCTTAGCACTGCGGTGAGTCAGACCATTGTCCGGAAACCGATCCACAACCGGGCGCGCGGTTGCCCGCCCCGGCAAACCCCATTTGGGCCCGTCACAGAAACTCACCGGTGAGTCTGCCGTGCAGAGCGGCTCAAAGCAAAGCCCGCCGCCGCCGCGACGACGACCCCTGTGAGGAAGGCCTGTACGGCTCCGATGGACTCCCACAGGAGCGCCCAAGGCACAAAGCCTGCGACGAAAACGATGATGGATCTGACAACTCTGTTCTTGGTCCCCATCGTTGAACGCTACCAGCGGCTGTTTTAGCCCTGTCTTTGATTGTGACTCTCAGCAATGGGGTTCGGCGTTTTCGACCGACACCGACAAGCGCTATTCCTTGCATGTTGCAACCTCATAAAGGGATCCTCCAGCGGTATTCCGTGCCATTACCTTCGTCGTGCGAGAATCGCCGCATGAATGAGGACGAGCGGCAGATCAGGCAGCAGTTGATGCTCCACGAGGCTCTAGTGCATGCGATGGATCGGCGAGACGAGGTCTTCCAGGAGATCGAGGATTCACAGGACATGGACGAAGCGATCCGTCGGGTGGGTCAGCTGTTGGGCTTGGACGAGCACGGGAGCCGGGCGGTCTTGGACATGCAGGCTAAAACATTCACCCGAAACCGGCGTCAGGTCATCGCGTCCTACGCAGAAGAACTTAGATCAAGGTTGCCTGACCGGCTCTGAGGACTCCGCGCCCTCCATCAATTGCTGTTGCCTCATCGCGGCACGCGTTGCCGGCTTCCCGTACGCCGATCGGCTTACGGGCGGGCAGGACGTGATGCTACGTTTGACCGCAGTGACATTCTTACTTTCTCTGTGACCCAGAGTCGATGCAGCGGTTCCCGTTCGCTTCCCTCGGAAGCGGTGATCCCGTGTGCCCTCGAAGGGGACTCCCTCGCGAGTTCCCCTGGCACCCGGCCCCTCACCGAACTCATCCAGAGAAGATCACATGCCCTTCATATCGACCGACTCCGCCGCGCCCTCCTCACCTGCCCTGGACCGGGAATCACTGCGCCCTGATTGCGCCAACTGCTTCGCGCTCTGCTGCACCGCCCTAGGCTTTTCCCGCACCTCGGACTTCGCCATCGACAAACCAGCAGGAACTCCCTGCAAGAACCTTGCCTCCGACTTCTCCTGCACCATCCACGACAGCCTGCGCCCGCGAGGCTTCCGAGGATGCACTGTCTTCGACTGCTTCGGAGCCGGCCAAAACGTCTCCCAGAACCTCTTCCAAGGAATCAGCTGGAAAGCGGATCCAGCAACAGCGAAAGACATGTTCCCGTCCTTCAAAGTCGTCCGACAACTCCACGAAATGCTCTGGTACCTGGCAGAAGCTACCAGCAGGACCTTCGACCCGGACACCTCGCACCAGGTCAACGAGCTCAGAATGACAATTGAAATTGCGATAGCCGGAACGCAGAAGGTCCTCTCCCTGAACCTCGGCGACATGCACGCCCGGGTTCGGTCGGTACTCATGGACGTCAGCGAAGAAGTGAGGTTCTCATACCTTGCAACTGGTGATGATCATCTAGATGCTGCGCTTGTCCCGGGGGCAGACCTCATGGGCAAGAATATGAAGTCCAGGTCGCTGTGTGGGGCAGACCTTCGAGGCGCCTATCTCATCGCTGCGGACCTGCGAGACTGCGACCTCTCAGGTGCTGACCTCCTCGGCGCTGACCTCCGAGATGCCCGTCTCGAAGGAGCCGATCTTTCCAGAACCCTCTATCTGACACAGGCCCAACTCAGCGCCGCCCACGGCGACGCCCACACGCGCCTGCCCTCGGACTTCAGCAGTCCTACTCATTGGACCAAAAACAGCTTACGACGACACAGTGGTGCCCGCCGGCCGGCAACTACACAGCAGTTGCCGGTCAGTCAGCACCCAAAAACCTCCGGCGGAAAAGTGTCCGGTAGCCGATCCTTTACCGGACGTATCCTACAGATGACGCAGGTATCTCTCAGGCGAGACTAAGAACGCTCGCCAGTTGGAAATCAGGTGCAGGCGCTGCCGTCATTGATGAAGTACTCCGGTTGACCGATGGAGATGGATTTTGGCGGAGCGGTCGGGCGCGCGATGAGCGAACACGCCGGGCTGGGCCGTGCGTTGATTTCCCGCTCAGCTGCACGGGATGGCATGGACGGCGGGCCATACCGGGTCAATGCCTCCGATGAGATTGAGGACGCCATCGTTCCCATCCCACTCCAGGGTGTACGAGCCGCCGGCAACCGGTTCATACCCGTCGTCCGTGGTCCACGAGCTCCCGCGCAATCCGATCCCGCCGAACCTGACCGCGTACACTTCACCCCTGCCGGCGAAGAGGAAAGAAAACTCGCGCACGACGGCACGGCAACCGTTGGCTGCAGGAGGATCTAGAACGCGGTAGCTGGCGCCCAGGTCGCCGAACGCGCCGCCCAGGCAGATGAGGCACACAGCAAAGGCCACGATGCTGCGCAATAGCCGGACATGCGCTGCAAACGGTGGCACGTCAATGCAGCGAGCTGCCCAATTGGAGACCAGACGAAGTATCACGGAGGCGACCAGCAGCATGCCACTGACGGCCCAGAAAGTCAGTACAGTCCTGCCGATGACCAAAAGCAGCGCGCCAAGTTGTGCCACGGCGGTCATGGCCGCAAGCGCCAGGCACGCAGCCTCCAGGCGGCACAGAACCGGAATGTTCAACGAGCTCTTTACTTTTCCCCCGGTCCCCATGCGCTGAGAGTCTAGCTGTATCGATCCTCTGCCGCTGACCAGAGGCCAGTCTCACTTCACGATGAAATGACCGCGCCGTCGACGCTGGTTACCTCGCGCCGTACTTGATCCGTCCGCCAGCCCTACCGATGCAAGAAACGGTGCCCGCTAGCAGGTCGAGAAGCGCGCAGCCAGTCATGATTCCCGACTGACTCCGGGTTCGCATTTGAGAGTAGTGCCTGGCTGAAACCAAGATTGGGCTGCGCCAGCATGTCCATGAACTCTAGTGGCATGTGTTTTCGCCATTTCCTGTTTGCGACGATCGTGGCTCGGACTGACTTCTTTCGGCGGAGTGAAGCGTGCCATATATAGATAGCTGGCGACCCCTCCTACCTCTGCACACCGTTGCCTGCGACCGAACTGCCCATCCGAAGTTGGTGACAGGGTGGCGTGGACCCGCGGATAGCTGTGGCTACGGTTTTCTGTCCGGGTTTCCACATCAGCTCGGGACAATCGGTTAAGCCCGCTCGGCCAGATCACTTGCTTTGGCCTGCATCGGCGTGCCCGCTCCAGAAACCTGCGCTGTGGTGATCGGCGGGGTGTTCCTCTGACCCGCTGGCGCGGTCGCGAAGGGACGCCATTCGCCGGCGCTGCGTGGCCACGATGAGCAGGGCGATGACGAGAGCTGCCGCTCCGGCCGTTCCAGCGATTACGGCCGGGGAGCTCCACGGGGTTGTCACCGCGTCGCCGGGTCGGGTCGCGGCGGATACCGGTGCCGAGGCCGGGGCGGGGGCCGAAGCCGCAACTGCAGCGGCGGTGGCGTAGCGGGCCACGGAACCGTTTCCCAAGCCGCTGCCCGGGGTCGTCACGATGATGGTCCCGTCCGGAGCTACCGCAAGGTGACCGGGGTTGCTCTCCGTTGGGATCGAGGGACCCGCTGTTCTGGTCCCCGGCGGTATTACGGACAGGGCGGGACGTAGGGCGCTGGCCACGTAGAGGGTCCCGTCCGGCCCGACGGCGGCCTCCGTGGGTCCGCCCGGGACATAGATGCGGTAGGCCACGGCGTCAGCGCCTGGTTTGATGACGGCGACGTGATTGGAACTGATGTTGGTGACATAGATCTTACCGTCCGGGCCGGCGGCGATCCCGTGGGGGTTCTCTGTCCTCCCGGGCGTGGAGCTGACCTGGATGGTCCGCGAGACGGTGTCCGCCCCGGCCGGGATCACCGAGACCGTCCCGCCGTACTGGTTCGTCACGAACGCGGTGCCGTCCTTCGTGACCGCCACTTCCACCGGGCCGGGCCCGACCGTAACAATGCGGTCCACCGCCGATCCATTGGGTGCAATGACCGACACAGTGCCCTCGGCAGGGTTCGGAACGAAGACCGTCCCGTCGGGTCCGGCGGCAATCAGATGGTTCCCATCCGACACCGGAATGCTCCGTACGACACCCGCCGCCCCGGCCGGTATGACACCCACTACTGCCTCACCCGAGGCACTGTCCTGCTGTGCCACGTACAACGTGCCGTCCGGGGCCAATGCGATCCCGGAGACATTGATGCTCGTACTGAGCGTGCGCGAAGGCTGGGACGCTCCCGGCGGTATCACCCGAATCCCGCCGGCGCCGTAATCGCCCACGTACGCTGTGCCGTCACTGCCAACCACTACTCCGAGGGGTGTCCCGCCGACGTCGAGAATCTCCGCAGGAGCCCCCACGGCCGGTGCCGCCCCCAGGAAAAGGACCGCCGTCACCGCTGCGGCCGTCCTCAGACTTTGATGCTTCACGCTTTTCTACCCCCAATAGACGTGGCACCACACAGCTTCGCAATGTCATTGCATGGAGCTTAGTCCAGCCGCCGGCGACTTTCGGCCCTATGGAGTCCGGACAGCAAGTCCGTTGGTGTGCGGAAAGAGCGCCCGTTCAGGGCTTGTCTACCTGACACTGACCGGCGATCTCTAGGCGATCCATACCTGCCCGCCGTGTAGTCTGAGGTCTTCGATTTGGGGGACACATGGCTCGAAAGCGCAACGCTGAATCTTTGCTTCTGCGATTTGATTGTGTGCCTGTAAACATTCGTAGGACATCCTGCAAACAGCGCCGCCAGCCCCGGTGTCTGGCGCAGTCCATGAGGGCCCTCAAATGACGACTCGTCGGCGCGTAGGACGTCTTTCAATGCTCGCGCTCGGGCTGGTCTTGATCGCGTGGATCGGATCGATGGTCTGCAGCGCCATCGATGAAGGGGCAGTTCCACCCGGCTCTGCATTCCAGATTATTCCGCAGCCCAGTGAAGCGGGGGAAATCTCCAAGCGCTGTGGGTCAGGAGGCTGTTGGCGGGAGATGGTTGTCAACATAAGAGAGCCGCAAACTGCACTGTCACTTGCTGCCGACATGGGAGTTGTGTCAGAACGTTGCGAGCCAATGAACCTATGGACGTTGCGTAAAACCTGCACCGGGATCTCTGATGACCGCACCGGGCTCAAGGTCTACCTTCGGTATTCAGTCCTAGGTTCCTAAGACATGAGTCAGCTGCCTCATCGGCCCCCGCTGAACCCGTGGCCGCGGAAAACCCTCATCGGACGCCGAGCGGCGGCTCGGATAGTCAACGCTCAAGAATGCCAGGAGTGAAGCCGGAGAATGACAGTCCAAGAAAACGGCACGTTGACCGCGGCACGTAACCGTGCGCGAAGCTCCATCTGGCTGGGAATCGCGTGGCTTCTGGTAGCGGCCTGTCTCGGGCTGATGTCCTGGACACTCCTCCAGCTTGATTCCGCGGACATCTATATTCTTCTCGCTCCGGACATTAACGCCATAACTTTGGGAACCGCCCTGGCCCTCCTGGCGATAGTCCCCGCCGTTGCTGGCGTGTATCTAGTGGTGCGAAGTGCAATTCACAGGATTCGACATCCCTGGATAGCTCGCCTCGTAAAGGCCTCCGGATGGGTGGCCGGCATCTGCATCGGTCTGGTGTTCTCATACTTGGCCTTGACGTTGTTTTTGCTCACCCCGGTGACCGCGTACACGCTGCACGCACCGACTGACGGAAGAAGCGTGCTGATCGTCAACAGGACAGTCCTCATAGCGGGCGGATTCACGATCTACGAGCCCCGAAACTGGCCCACTTATGTGAAAGTAGCGTCGCTGACTACCAATAACGCGCACGACCCATTCCGCGCCGGGACATACCGGGCGGTATGGAACGATGAGGGGCTGGACTTGGAGTTCGTAGGTGACTACATGAAACCGGATAGATACGAACACACATTCATTGAGCTCCGGCGGTAGCCATGCCGCCGCAGCGCTGGAACATGCCATGCGAGGACCAAAGCAGACTGTTTTACAGCCCCTAGGTCCTTCCTCTCAATCATTCCATCTGAACCAAAAGGAACTGGCTTGTTCGCTGAATTACCGACCCGGGCGCTCACGTGAACCGCCGTGCAGTAACTATCGTCGTGGTGATGACGACAATGGTCGTTATCCTCCCTTCATGCGGTCGCGCACCTATTGAAGAGATCGGCCGTAACAGTATTCGCGAAAAGGCCACCAAGGCACTAGCAACCTACACACGGATACTGGAGGACACCGCTCCTGGTTCTTCCGAGCGAGTACGCCAGAAACTGGAAGAGGCCATGCCAGGTGTCTACGCAGTCGCAACGCCGCCTGGAGGCCGGCCCACCGCGGACATTTACTTGAGGGATCACGTGACCACGAGCGGTGGGTTTTGGGGGGAGCAGCGGACTGTCAACGCCTGCGTCAGATACGGCTTCGACCAACAGATGGCGACCATGGAATCGATAGACTGCCCGGCCACGGGACCTCAGTCTGAGTACGCAGACGAGCACGTGGTGATTCCCTGAACGGTAAGGAGCGCTGCTGCCGGTCAGTGGCCGGTGAGGGATCCGTCTGCGGACGGCTCAGTGGAATATATAGCGATGCGAAAAACGGCCATTTATCGCTAAAAAGCCTCACGGACGCCTACTCGTGCCGACGAGGTGGACGGTCCCCGCGACGTGACTTGCCGTGAGTTGATTTGACGGCCGAACCGCTTCCGGCAACGATGGCGGGGTGAACGAAGGACACGACGTTTCGGATCTAACATTCCTCACGCTCATGCCAGGTTCATACCGGGTAGGTGTGCTCATTCTCGGCGTACTTACCACGTCTGCGGTGGTGATCCCGCTGAGCGCTGAGATCCCGAGTGTGATGAGCCTGGTCCTCGCGATCTTGCTTGTAGCCTTATTCGCCGCCGCTTTTTTGATGCAAGCGGTCGTGCGCCTCGGAACGAATGGGGTGCATATTCGGGTCGCGGGTGTGTTTAGGACGACCATCCACTATGACCAGATCACCGGGGCTGCCCCCGACCGGGTTACGGGAGTTCGCGAGGGTATGGGATTGCGCATACTGCCGAACAAGACGACTGGCTACTTGGTAGGGGGTCCCTCCGTGCGAATCAACACCAGCGGCGGTACCGCCGTCCTGGTCTCATCAAAAACTCCGGCCGAGCTTTCAGAAGCTATTGGGCGTCGTACATAACGACGACAGGGCTGAGGAATGCCGCCCAGAATCACGACCCGGGTGGAGGCATCCGCGCGCAGTAAAGACTCACGTCAGAGAGCAGACGTATGGCAAAAGGGCGCCCGCTGAGGGATCCTTGGGTTCTCGCGGTGATTGCAACACTTAGCGGATGGGTGTTGTTATGGCGGGGTATTCAATTCATTTGAGGCCTGATCTCTTGCAGGTTTTTTGGGCCGGGATGCAGGCGGGTGATTTCATCACCGATGCCGTGGTTCCGATCAATACGAGCCGGCGTACCGGGCGTAGGGTCTTGGCCGAGGCCGGTGGTGTCAGGCCCCGGCGGGGCCGTGATCTGAAGGGCAGGTGCCTGACTTTCGCCCAGCGCGAGGAGATCGCAATACTGCGCGCCCAGGGACAATCTCTGCGGCAGATCGGAGCCGTGGTCGGCAGAGCGGCCTCCACGGTTTCCAGGGAGTTGCGGCGCAATTCGGTGGCCGGGTTGCCTTACCGGGCGACGTCGGCCCATGCTCTGGCGTATGAGCGGGCTTCGCGGCCGAAACCGGCGAAACTGCACACGAACACGGTGTTGCGTGCGAAGGTGGAGGAGGACCTGAAAAAGAAGTATTCGGCTGAGCAGATCGCAGGACGACTCCGGGTTGAGTTCCCCGATGAGCCGGAGATGAGGGTGTCACCCGAGACGATCTACCAGTCCCTTTACCTCCAGTCCCGCGGGGCGCTGAAGCGCGATCTGACCGCGTGTCTACGCACCGGGCGGGCGGTCATGCAGCCCTGCAGGAAGGCCGGCCAGCGGAAGAACC
>NZ_JASBRC010000030.1:0-12264 GCF_029960715.1 Arthrobacter sp. AL05 | reverse complement strand
GCAATGCGCTAGATCAGCGGGATGCCTGCAAACATCCTGTCACGGTGAGGGATCCATACCACGGGACAGCTTCAGCGTTTTCTCCGAAGCGGAGTCGGTATGGCCAGTCGTAGCCGCTCCAATTAGGGTCGTTCCATGCTCAAGACGCATATCGAACGCCCGGCCGCATTAGTGTCGGAACTGGGGCTCCTGCTCCTCGGACTCGTCCTGGGTCTAGTCGGCTTCGTAAATATTGTTGGTGCTTTTACCGCCGACCGTCTTGCATTCGCCGGTGCGTTCATGTTCTTTCTAGCCGGGGCCTAGTGCCTCTCGGTGAGTCTTATTGCGTTGCTGGGTCACCCCAGTTCAACCGTCGGAAGGGCTGCGTTGGTGGCGGCCGGATGGCTTGGTGCCACCTACCCTCTAGGTGGCGCCCTTACATATCTGGGCATCGGAGGGTTCATAACGGCCCTGCCGATCGCAGGGGCAGCAATTGTCGTAGCTCTCTTCTCAATAAGGAAGGAGTGTGGAGGTGATCGCTAAGTGGCGGTGTTCTGTGATCGCAGAACGTCACATGCGCGGGGATGTTTCACCGCCCTGACCCAGCGATCCCCATTATGGACGCCGACGTTTCGGTGGGTGACGAAGCTATACGGCCATATCGTTGACTCATGACGACACACACTTACGCGAGCACACTTCGTTGGGCCGGCCGGACACATGATTACGACAGCTACAGCCGTCAGCACGACATAACTATGAGTGGGACCAAGGTTGTGGCGAGTGCTGACTCGTCGTTTCGGGGGGACAGTACGCTGCCAAATCCCGAGCAGTTGGTCGTCGCAGCTGCGAGCTCCTGCCAGCTCTTGTCCTTCCTCGCGGTTGCTGCTCTCGCCGGTGTCGAGGTGATCGAATACCATGACGCTGCGAAGGGGTTCATGCCTGACGATGAGCGTCCGCTACGTCTGACGAGCATCGTGCTTCGACCCAGAATTGTGGTCCAGGGTGCAACAGTTGAGCGGGTGGAGCGGTTGCTGCACAAGGCACATAAACAGTGCTACATCGCAAATAGCTTGATCACCAAGGTGACGCTCGAAGCAGACATCGAGGTGCGATGATGTTCGACATCGAGATTCCAGCGCCACAGGGCGCAGACTCCCTCGCCAGAATTGGGAAATGCCTCGGAGAGGCCGGTGTTGGTCTCGAGGGTGGGGGCATGTGGTCAGGTGTGGCGCACTATCTTGTTGCCAATGCAGACAAAGCGACACGAGCGCTCACAGCGGCAGGCCTTGGACCCGTGGTCGGTCGAAAGGTGATGATCGCGCAACTTGAGGCTGACGTACCGGGGGCCCTCGGGCTGATGATGAACAAACTCGCCAAAGCCGGCATCACCCTGCTTGGTCAATACAGCGACCACGACAATCGCAAGGTGCTTATCGTCGAAGACATCGAGGCCGCCGAGATCGCACTGCGAACGGCCACCCTCGCATGATGGGCGAGCCGGACATTGCGGTTCCAGCCCGCGCATTAGGTGACCCCGCGCGTGGCCGGATTGTTACTGCGTTGCTTGGCGGCCGAGCGATCCCGGCCGGTGATCTCGCTCGAATTGCGAATGTGTCCGCGTCTACGGCGAGCGAACATCTTCGCGTTCTGCTCGCCGCAGGCATCGTCGCGGTTGACCATCGTGGCCGCAACCGCTTCTTCCGGCTCGCGAATAGCGACGTGTCGAACGCAGTCGAGGCACTCCAGGCGATCGCGCCACGCACTGAAATCCGGTCCCTTCGTCAACATCACGTCTCGGAGGAACTTCGTTCAGCAAGGACTTGTTATGACCACCTTGCCGGAGACCTCGGGCTGCGAGTCGCGGACCTGCTACTGCGAGCCGGAGTAATCACGGAGCTCAGGGTCGGGGAGTCTTCACCTCCACCGCAGCCTTTCCCGGATGGCCCGCTCGCGGTCGCTTTTGGCATTCGGCCTCCACACGGCCGCCGTCCCTGGGCGCGAGGGTGTTTGGACTGGACCGGTCGGCGCGCGCATGCTGCTGGACAGATTGGGAAACAGATATTCGATGCCGCGGAGTCCCAGAGCTGGATAACGCGGAGACCCGACAGCAGGGCCATCCGTCTCACAGGCCTGGGCGCTGAACGTCTTCATGAGCTCGAATCGCTCTGGCCTGACCGGTCCCAATAACCTAAAGCTTTTCGAGACACACCTCCGGGGCGAGATTCATGGACCAGGCAGTGCGTCATTTCGCGGCGGGTTCTGTCTTAGAAAAACGTCTTACTGCAAAGTGTCTCAGTGTCGTGACGGGTGGGGGGTGTCTGAGTCAGAATGGCCGAATCAGACTTCTTGGGTACACACGGGTGAGCACGTCGAGCCAGGACGCGCAGCTGCAGCTCGACGCACTTGGTTGGGCCCCCGTTAGCAGTCCAGTTGCTCCGGGCCCCTGTTGGTGGACCGGCTTTATGTGAGAGGTGCATAGTGACTTCAAGGAGGTCATGAAATGCCTTTTGAATATCCTGCATCCGTCCGGCGAGGGCTCAGCGACCGTATGCGCCAGGGTGAAGCTGTCCTTGCCGTTCATGCGGAATCCGGGGTCTGTCTGGGCACTCTTTACCGCTGGAAGCACCAGGCTCTGGTGGATGCGGGCCTTGCCGAGGGAACGCCGAGCACGCAGGCCCCGGACCTGCAGTCGGCTGCGAAAAGGATCCGGCAGCTTGAGGACGAGCTGGCCATCGTCAAGGCCGCCAGCGCCCTCTACGACGAGCAAGTGGTGGTGCCGCCAAAAGGAAGTTCGCGATCGTCGACGGGCTCGGCGCCCAGGGCTTCTCAGCCAGACGTGCCTGCCGCACCATCGCACTGAACCGCTCGACCTACATCAAACACCGTCGCTGTGAGCTCTCGATCCGTGCCATCAGACGAAGCATCGTGGCCGACTATGTCGTCATGATTCACAGCCAGTCCGGCGGGACCTACGGTTGGCGCCGGATCCGTGCCGAGCTGCTGGATGAGTACGAAATGATCGTCAACCGCAAGCTGTTCAAGGCTGTCATGCGGGAGCAACGAATTGCCGGCGTTCCGCGCATCAAGGTCTTCCGCAATCCGCTGGCAGACAAACGCGTGGACGCAGATCTGGTCAGCAGGGTCTTCACCACCGATGGCCCCAACAGGTTGTGGTTAACCGACGGCACCGAGCATCCGACCCGGGAGGGAAAGGTCTATAGCTGCGTGGTGCTCGATTGCTTTGCCCGGACAGCTGTGGGCCGTTCTTTCTCCACGATCAACGACACGGCGT
Source organism: Arthrobacter sp. AL05 (assembly GCF_029960715.1). Lineage (NCBI taxonomy): Bacteria > Bacillati > Actinomycetota > Actinomycetes > Micrococcales > Micrococcaceae > Arthrobacter > Arthrobacter sp. AL05. The sequence goes on along the minus strand of NZ_JASBRC010000030.1, from coordinate 8,990 downwards.
TGGTGAGCAGGGCTGTCAGCCAAGCCCACCACACCCGCGAACGGGACGGAGAGACGGTCATGCATTCGGATCACGGCACCAATTTCACATCCTGGGGGTTCAGCGAAAACCTGCGCCAGTGGGAGCTCACCGCCTCGCTGGGAAGCGTGGGTGACTGCTTCGACAACGCGGCCATGGAGACGTTCTGGGGGCGCATGCAGACGGAGCTGCTGGACCGGAAACGGACCTGGCAGACGGTCATCGAACTGGTCACCGCCATGAATGGTTGGCTCGATTTCTACAACGGCAAACGCCGCCACAGTTACACCGGCTATATGAGCCCGGATGCCTACGAAGTACTCTGGAACGACATCAACAATCCGCTCCTTTTCACATAAGACCGGCGGCACAAGCGGGACCCCTATCATACGCGGGGACCCAACCACCACCACCTCGAACACACCGCCGTCGAATTGCGGATCCGCATCATCCACTCAACAGTCGGACGACCCCAGGGCCGAGGCAAGATCGAACGCTTCTTCCGGACAATCAACACCGAACTTCTCGCCACCCTCCCGGGACACATTGGCCCGGGCAGCAGAAATCCTCAGCCTGCCCTAGATCTACCGGCACTCGACCAGGCCGTCCGTGTTTTCATCTCGACGTATAACGAGCGGACCCACCGCGAACTTGGCCTCTCACCTCGAGATGCTTGGGTCGCCGAGCGGTGGCTCCCGCGAATGCCCACCAGTCTCGAAGAACTCGACGGGCTACTGCTCACCGTTCCCAAGAGCCGCGTGGTGCAGCGTGACGGCATCCATTTTCAAGGTCAGCGGTACCTGGCCCCGACGCTCGCGCCGTTCGTCGGGCACACGGTCACTATTCGTTACGACCGCGCGACATCTCCGAGATCCGCGTCTACGACCGCAACACCTTCGTCTGCGTTGCCTTCGATGAGGCCCACCCCAATCTCCGGCTGAGTCTCCGTGACATCGAAACCGCCCGACGAGCCCGCCGCAAACAACTCCGGCACGCCATCAACGACCGCATCCCCACCGCAACCACCCGCGAAAGCCGCGCGAAGTCGCACCCGCTCCACACCGACGTCGGCTCCGCACCTACGAAGAGGATGAGTGATGAACCAAACATTCATTGTCACAAAGGAACACCGACGGTTCACTGAATTCGCCAACGCCGTCCGCAAAGAACGAACCATCGGCAACTGCCACGGAGACGCAGGAGTCGGTAAGGCCAATTCCGCGCGCCGCTACGCGAACTGGGACACTCTCGAGACACATATCAACGAATGGGGGCCTCGCGGCGACCACGACGCCAAGCACTACGCGCTCGCTAACCGACCCCGCACCATCTTCTACACACCCGAAGTTCTCTGCCGCCCGAAAGACCTCATGCACGACATCGACCACTGGCAAATCAAAGTCGGTCTCTGCGCCGAGGAACACCTCCGCTCACTCGAGCCTGACCCGCCTCACTTGGCCCGCCCCGTGGCGCATCTCGTTGAGCTACTCATCATCGACGAAGCGGAACGCCTGACACCCACGGCACTCGAGTTGCTCCGCGACCGGCACGACCGCGAACACCTCTCGATGATCCTCATCGGCATGCCCGGAATCGACCAACGATTCCGGCACTACCCCCAGCTCTATAGCCGACTCGGGTTCTCCCACCACTACCGCCCCCTCGGACGAGACGAACTTCTCTTCGTCCTCGACCGCCACTGGAAACGCCTCGGACGAACCCTCGATCCCGACGACTTCACCGACGCCCAAGCCATCGCCGCGATCGAACGAATCACCCGCGGCAACTTCCGCCTCCTAGAACGACTCTTCCCCCAGATCGCCCGCGTACTCAAAATCAATGAACTCGAAACCATCACCGACGACGTCATCGAAGCTGCAGCCAGCATCCTCGTCATCGGCAATTAACGCCAGCGAGCGATCACAGAACGCCGCCACTTACCGATCAACTCCACAAGGAAGGAGAGAGCTACAAGCCCGTCCGTTTGAGGAACCTTGGGTTCTTGCGGTGATTGCAACATTTAACGGATGGGTGTTGTCATGGCGAGGTATTCAATTTATGTAAGACCGGATCTTCTGCAGCTTTTTTGGGCCGGGATGCAGGATGGTGATTTCATCACTGACGCCGTGGTTCCGATCAATACGAGCCGGCGTACCGGGCGTAGGGTCCTGGCCGAGGCCGGGGGTGTCAGGCCACGCCGCGGCCGGGATCTGAAGGGCAGATGCCTGACTTTCGCCCAGCGTGAGGAGATTGCGGTGATGCGCGCCCAGGGATACTCGCTGCGCCGGATCGGGGCCGTGATCGGCAGATCTGCCTGGACAGTGTCCAGGGAGCTTCGGCGCAATTCGGTGGGCGGATTGCCCTACCGGGCGACCTCGGCCCACGCGCTGGCGTATGAGCGGGCTTCACGGCCGAAACCGGCGAAACTGCACACGAACAACTCCGCCGAAACGGCCACCCTGAAGCGCCTCCGGGACCAGTTGCGATACTGAACCAGAGTTTCCGTCAGGCCGGGATGAATTCCATTCGCCAATTCGGCTCCCAGAATTTCCCGCCATCGTTGGAGAACGCTTGTTCCCATCGCGGGTTCTCGGTCGTTGAATTCCAGGTGAACCGCACGCGAATAGGGGTGCCGTTCAGATTATCCTCCGCAAAGAAGGTGCCAATGCCGGAATCGAATTTGCCGACGACGGGAGTGTCAAGGGTCCCGGGGTTGCGGCCGTCCAACCACCAGATGGACCACGTCCCGAGGTCTGGCGAGTACGACCTGATGGCGGTGGCCCGCGCATCGCCACCGGGGAATCTCAGGAGGTTGTCTTCAAGGTTTCCGAAACCGCCGAGCGTCTTGGAAGTCGACGACAGGCCAGTGAACTCGGTCCATTCGGTGCATGCCGCGAAGAGCTGGTTGAGGCGCTCGTGTCGCACAGTCCAGGTTCCGATGATGAAGTCGAAGTCGGTCGGGCTGTCCTTTAGGGCTTCTAGCGGCACTGATGCTCCTTTTGTGGGTAAACGTACGTTGGACATACTCCCCCACAGGGATGACTCCTTTCGCATCTTTGTGGGTGATTTCTGGCTTGTCAGAATTGAGAGCGTAGTTTCGGTCTGAATCCGCCGGATTCGAGGATCGAACAGGCGATTTAGTTGGTGAGGTTTCGAAAGCCGAGGGCGGATCCACGGAGGTGTTCGAGTCTGCCGCTAATGGCTTATGCCGAATGCTCCTAGCCGGGCGTTGTTGTTGTGTCGGCCGGAGCCAGGAGGGAGGCCGCGTGTGGTCCTCGTATCGGGACGAACTCGACGATATCGTAGCGGCCGACTCCGGCTAGCACGAAGGGATCCTCTCGGATGGCTTCCTCGATCAATGTTGGCGCTCCACCGTCAGACCGAACGGGACCTCATCGCTGATCTCGAGTGAAAACGACGATACGGTTTCTCTGGTGATGAGGATGCCGCCCCTACGCAACTTGAGTGCACGATCTCTTAGTGTTTGCTCGGCCCGGTCCAGGGCGGAGTCCATGCTGACGCGGGCTGTGGCTGTGACCTGAAGAACCACCCTATGGGTATCGTTCATGGGATCACCCGATCTCGACGGGACGACAGCCTGACGCGGCGCCTCTGCTCGATGGCGACGGCCGCGGCGGCCAGACCGATGGTGCCGGCGCCGATCGCTGCAACGGGAAGATTCTTCGATGAATCCATGGTTCCTCTGTTTCATGCGTAGGTGTGGCGGGTTCGGTTGGCGGATGCCTGCCGGTCCCGGACAGGACCGGCAGGCGTGTGGGTTTTAGCAGAACTTCCGGGTGTCACCGTTGCGCGCTGTGGTCATGAGGTTGGGGTTTTCGAGGCCCTGGTGGTTAGATCTCAACGACGCGTGGCATCCCCGGGGTGAGCCATTGCAGGCGGTCGGTCAGACCGGCTTCGGCAAATGAAGCCGCGATCTCGTCTTCCGTTTCGGTGAAGTGTTCCCATGAGGAGAAGTGGATCGGCACCACCGTGTGGGCGCCGAGGGAGGCCGTGAACTTCGCGGCGTTCGCGCTGTCCATGCTGATCATCTGGTCCCCGAGTATGGCAAATTTTGCCGCGCCGAGGTGCAGGACCGCTACTCCGATGGTGAATTTTTCGCCGATTTGGTCAAGGTCGGTTTCGTAGGTGGTGTCACCGGAGATGTAGAGGACCTTCTCTTCCCCGGGGGCCTGGAGGATGAATCCGACCACGTCGCCGGCCGGACCATGATGGGCGGGCATCGCTGTGATGTTCACGGACTTCTCTCCGACGGTGAGCGTGTGGCTGCTCCAGGGGGCGATCCCAACTGATTGGCCACCCAGTCGACCCGCACCGCTTTCGGTGGTCATCACTGGTTTTCCCTCCAGCAATCTCCGGCCTGCCTCATCGAGATTGTCCGGGTGTTCGTCGTGACTGAGCAGCACGGCGTCAAATGGTGGAAGGTCGCTTGCGGCTATGGCGGGCTCAGTGGTGCTCCGCAGGACCACCGGCCCGGACACGTACTCAGTGGGGGCGGGGTCGAACACCGGATCGGTGAGGAACGTGAGGCCACCAAATTGAACGAGCATCGTTGCGGTGCCGATATGCGTCAGGGTTGTCTGCATGGGTCTTCCTTAGAATCTTGAATTTGAACGTGCCGGCCTTCGCAGGTCCATGGATGGGCGAGTCTGGAGCGGGCAATAGGTGATCATTAACTATACGTACGATCGTACAGTATAATTGTGGATAAGCGCATGGAGGGGAGATGAACATAGATAGCGGAACGGCCAGAGCCCTGAAATCGGGAAGACTCAAATCGCTCGGAACCGCCGCCAAACGCTCGGTCTGATTGGGGGCCACACCCCGGAGCATGAGGACTTCCAGCAGCTGCTGAACGAACACCTCGCTGATATGTACGCGACGTCCCCGGCGGTAAGCATCAATGCGCTTGATGGCGCGGCGGCAGGACCTGGTATCAGCCTCTGGAGCGGGCGGGCTCACGGCTGTTGCGCTGCGCGGCACTAAAGCACCTGGCATCCGGCGACACTGTGACTAGGTCGATGCGCGCCACGAATACGGTCCGTGCGCGCGGGGTTGCCTCGACGCTGCTCCGCCACGTCCCGGCGGAGGCGTGGCAGGACGGCTACCGGCGGGTGTACCTGGCGACGGGGAGCCCGGAATTCCCCGCGCTGGCGCGGGGCTGTATGAGGGGTGTGGCTTCACGGACTGCCCGTCGTTCGCCTGCAATATGCCCGACCCAAGCAGCGTTTTCGCGACCCTCAGCTCGACGCGGGCTCGGCGGGAGCTGGGCGCGGACGGCGCCGGAGCGCCGCCCAACGTGATGCGGACCGAATTAGTAGGACTTCGTCGGGCCTGAGGCCCGAGCGTCGCATCACGGAGATCCCCACAGACACGGGAAGAAACGTGCCCCATATAGTGCTTGACACCGGACAAGAGGATGGATTTTGATGCCGTTGAATCAGCTTTTCGCAATACTCGCCTCCGCACTTTTGGTTGCCCTGAGCATCTTCCAGGGCGCTCTTATCGCCGGAGCTCCGCTGGGAAAAGACTCGTGGGGCGGACAACACCGCGTCCTCCCTCCCAAGCTGAGAATCGGGAGCGCCATATCCATAGCCGTTTATCCCCTCTTTGCTTATGCAGCTCTGGCCAAGTCTGGTTTGGTTCCGCCGTTGGTCAGCGAATACTTTACTGCGGTCACTATGTGGGTGCTGACGGCATACTTCGTGCTCGGAGTCTTCATGAACGGGGTCTCCCGCAGCAAGCCCGAACGCCTCATCATGACCCCCGCCTCGCTGGCCCTATCGGCCGTCTATCTGGTCCTTGCGCTCCACTGACCTCCAGCACGGGCCGCGCGGACCGGCAACCTACGCTTCCGGAATCTCACGTTGACGTTGCCGGACTGAGGTCCTGCCCGACCGGGCACTATCGATATTTCAGAGTTTTTCGGGGGCGACTTGAGGTCCGCGTCTGTTGACGCCCCGGCTGACGCCGATGAGCCGCGCTACGGCATCGGCATGCGTAATCTGAGGGTGGTGGCCGGCGCCGTAGATCACATGGACGTGCACCGGATGCCCTTTGCGCCCTGTCACGGCGACGTTCTCCCTGTCCTCGAGCAGGGGATCGTTTGACCCGACGATCAGGTGCACCTCGCCTGGGTAGTCGGCGAGCATGCGAGCCAGGTCCAAACGGCGGGCAGGGTTGGACTCCCGGCGGAGAATGCGCGCGACGGCCGGGGCACTCGAGCGGCGGAGATCTGCGGCGCTCGACTCGAGCTGTTCCCGCCGGTCCGCGTCCCCGGTGAGCATTCCTGCGAGCCGCGCTGCTGAGACCCTCCTGAGATAGGGCCGGGTGAGCGGGACCAATCGTTGCGGGAGGGCCGCCCGTGCCTGGAGAAAGTGGGGCGAGACCAGCGAGAGGCGCGTGACGGCGTCGGGGTGCTCAGACGCGAATTCCAGCGCCATTGCGGCACCAACGGAGTGGCCCACGAGGTGAATGCCCGTTCGGCCACCGGCGGATCAAAGCGACAAGCCAGCGGCGCCAATCATCCGGCGTTCCTGAACTGGTGCCCAGTCCCGGCAAGTCGACTGCCCGGCCGTCGACCAGGGCGGCGAATTCGGACCAGGTGTCAGCATTGACCGGCAGCCCGGGCAGGATGATGGTGCGGGAAAAGGTATCCCCGACGGACAGTGTCCGGATTCCGGACTCGCGCGTAAAGCCCCGTGCAGGTCCCGAGCCGGGGATCTCGCCAAAGCGGTGGGCGACGAGGTAGTCGGCCCAGCGTGTGATGGAGGCGGTGACATCCGGGTGGTGAAGTCCGTGGCGTTCCGCGAGGTGGTCGGCCGAGGAGGTTGGGTACCGCTCCGTTGACAAAAAACTCAGCGTTTCGGGGTGAGCCCCAGTGATCCACGAGGGAAGGGCACGCAGGAGTCGGATGGGGATGCGCAGTCGTGGTGCCCGGACTCCCAGATGGTCAGCGAGCATCGACAGCATGACCGGCAGCGCCGGTGTTGAATTATCAAGCGGCCAATAGGAGCGCCGCAGTGTGTCGCCGACGGTCGGGACCAACGCCATGAATGCGGCGAGATAGTCCACGGTCACGATGGGAACGAAGGTGTCTTCTCCTCCCGGTAAGGCTGCGAGATCGCCGTTCCAGAGGTCGCGGATGGTGCCGGCGAGGCCGAGTATCTGCTCAGATTCGCCGGTGACCGAGTGGCCGATCACGGTCGCCGGATTAACGATGGTCCACGGAACCCCGAGCCTGGATGCAGTCGCTTGGACCACCGCGTCCGATTCGACCTTGGATGCCTCGTAGGCACCCAGCCGCGAGTACTCGGATCGCACCCGTTCGGCTGGCCAAGGGATCTCAGCTGGGTCCTGGCCGCCCACACGGTAGCCGGATAGGTGCACCAGCCGGGCCAGTGAGGGAAGTCGTGAGGCGAGAGCCACAATTCTCTCGGAGGATCCAACATTGGCCGCTCGTGCTTGCTCCGTGGACATTCCGAAATGGTACGAACCTGCAACGTTGTAGACCTCGGTAACACCGGCGAGCGAGGGGCCGGCAGAATCGAGGCCAAGGCTGTCGTCGTCGAAATCGACGACGACATGGGAGAAGGGCTGCCCCGCGCCGTAGTCGGAGAGCCACGCGGCGAGGTGGGCGTAGGATCCCGCGCTGCGCACGGCGGAAACGACGGCGACGCCCTGCAGCAGGAGTTCGCGCACGAGCCAGCGGCCAATGAAGCCGCTCGCTCCGAAGACCAGCGCAGTCCGTGACGCGGTCATTGCGCTCCTCCCTGTTTGAGAATCGGACCAAGCAGGCCCTTGAGGGTATGGGAAGCCGACACGAGCGGCTCCGTGGTCTTTTGTGCGCGGCAAACAACCAGCGCACCTTCGATGAGACAAACGGACGAGGTGGCCAGGTTGTGGGTGTCATCCGTGTCGCTGGCGGATAATGAAGCCAGATAGGCGTGAAAGGTTGCAATCCATGATGTGTAGGCATCACTGCACGCCACACGAAGCTGCTCGTCTTCGGCTCCCGCGTCGAGGGTGACGGCCGCGACCGGGCAGCCTGCCCGGTAGTCACTGCTCACAAGGAGGCTCGCAAGCTCGCTGATCACGGTGTCAACCAGTTCCTCGAAGGACCTGCAGACCGCCACAGCATCCCTGATCGATGACCCAAACTGCTCGGCGGCCAGTGAGACTGCCGCGCTCCCCAGTTCAGCCTTACCCCCGGGAAAGTGGAAGTACAGGGATCCCTTTGGTGCAGCCGAGTGCTCCAGCACGGCGGTGAGCCCGGCGCCGTGGTAGCCCGCGGTCTGGATGAGCTGGAGCATCGATTGGGTCAGTCGCTGCCGGGTAGCGCTGCCCTTCGATAAATGCGAAGGCACAACACAGTTAATAGACCAGTCTGTTTATTTTTGAAAATTGGAACCGCCTTGATCCTCACGGACAGCGGAGTGCACGGGGCTTGGAGCCAGGAAGATGTGCCGCGAACGTAGTCCTGCCGGTCTCTGAGTGCTTGTTGTGGATGAAGGCCGTACCGGTGAAATTCCGCAAAATGATGGCGCCAAAGACTAGGGTTCCGGCGCTCCGGGGCGGCCAACGTTTTGGCGGGCTGCCTCGGATGGACTGAGGACAAGGACCATCGGAAGCGCAGTGCGGATGGCCATATTTCCAAAAACCATGCAGTTCTCCATCGGAGCCGAACTCCGTTTTCCGGCGGCATGATCCGCAACCGTCGCGCTATCCAACCAATGCGTCAAGGGCGTATCGGCGTGGCAGTATCCGTCAGGCTGTGAGCAGTGGCTGGTTCCATGGCATGCGGTAACGTTCTTCAGGCTCGAATGTTCGCGAGCCACAGCGCATGACTTCATCACGGGCTGTGAAGGGACGCGCCGGAGACCTTGCCGACGGGGAAATCAGTATTCGTCGGTCATTTGAGGTGGGTCCGGCGACCTGGCCGTTTAGATGCTGGG
>NZ_JASBRC010000002.1:179496-477624 GCF_029960715.1 Arthrobacter sp. AL05 | reverse complement strand
ATAAATTGGTATCAACAAACTTGGCACACTATTGAGTTCTCAAACAACAGACACATTCAAAGTAGTAGCTGAAACAATTCAACTAAATGAATTCTTTATCTTTCAGTCTTTCTTTGCTGCGATATTTAAATCTTATTTCATTCATTTCCGCTTTGCAAATCCGGATTTTCATCCGAAGTTCACTTGCTGGAGCAAATGTCCCCACCAAAATATGAAGCATTTTTTCGATTTGCACGATGTACTCCGGGGAGGACAATAGCGCTAAAAGAATTGCTTCTCTAGTTTGGTTGGGGTTGGCCGCCACTCTGCGGTGGCGACTAAAAGAACAATACACGCTCCGCCCCGACCTTGCAAGCGGGGCGGCAAACGGGGTACGTCGACGCGCGGTGTTCGGCTAGGGCACGCTGACTTCCACGGTGGCCAGGTTCTTTTTGCCGCGGCGCAACAGCAGGTATCGGCCGTGGAGCAGTTGGCCGGGCTCAATGACGGCGTCGGGATCTGCAACCTTGGCATTGTTGACGTACGCCCCGCCCTCCCCCACCGTGCGGCGGGCGGCGGACTTGCTCTCCGACAGGCCCGTTGCGACCAGGAGTTCGATGATGCCCAAGGTGCCGGCGCCGACTGTCGCGGACGGCAGCTCGGACGTGGCTGCCTTGAGCGTTGCCTCGTCCAGGGCGCTCAGATCACCGTTGCCAAACAACGCAGCAGAGGCGGCAATGACCTTCTCTGTCGCTTCTACTCCGTGCACGAGCGAAGTCACTTCGTAGGCAAGCTTGCGCTGCCCTTCGCGGGCGAACGGCCGCTCGGCCAGCGCAGCCTCCAGGGTCTCGATCTCCGCCCGGCTGAGGAACGTAAAGACCTTAAGGCGCGCAGCAACGTCGCTGTCTGCGGTGTTGAGCCAAAACTGATAGAACGCATACGGGCTGCACATCTCCGGATCAAGCCAGATGGCGTTACCCTCGCTCTTGCCGAACTTCGTCCCGTCGGCATTGGTGATGAGTGGTGTCCCAAGCGCGTGGACGTGTTTGCCCTCAACCTTGCGGATCAGGTCAGTGCCGCTGGTCAGGTTGCCCCACTGGTCCGATCCCCCGGTCTGCAAGACACAGCCGTGGTCACGGAAGAGCTGGAGATAGTCCATACCCTGAAGGATCTGGTAACTGAATTCCGTGTAGCTGATTCCCTCGTCGGAGTTCAACCGGTTGGCGACGATGTCTTTTTTGATCATGGTGCCGACCCGGAAATGTTTGCCGATTCCGCGCAGAAAATCGATGGCGCTCAAGGGCGCTGTCCAGTCAAGGTTGTTGACCATTCGGGCCGCGTTGTCGCCCTCAAAACTGAGGAACCGCTGGACCTGCGCCTGCAGTTTTCCGACCCATTCTGCTACCGTCTCGGGGGTGTTAAGCACACGCTCTGCACTCTGGCGCGGGTCACCGATGAGGCCGGTGGAGCCGCCGACGAGGCCGAGGGGCTTGTGGCCGGCTAGTTGGATCCGGCGCATTAGCAGCAACTGCACCAGGTTGCCCAGGTGCAGACTCGGAGCAGTGGGATCGAAGCCGCAGTAATAGCTCACTGGTTCTCCGGCGAGCAGCTGCTGGAGCTCCGCCTCATCCGTGGAGACGTGGACCAGGCCCCGCCATTTCAGCTCCTGCCAGACGTCGGCGAAGCTGGGGTCATTCTGCTGGGAACGGGGATCATTTAGCTGGGACACGGAATCTAAGGTAGCAGGATCAGCGCACCCTCAGCGTCTGTGACTTTCGATCGAGACCGGCACCGCCGTGCCGGGCTCAGTCTTCGATGCCCGCCGGCACGCCGGCGGAGGCGATCAGACGCAGCCGCTGGGTGGGCCGGGTCATGGCCACATACAGGTCACCGACACGGCCGTGCTCACGGTTCAGCATGGCCGAAGGCTCCAGCACCACAACGCCGTCGAACTCCAGGCCTTTGGCCTCGCGGGGACTGATAACAACGATGTCCTGGGCATAACTTCCGGCGTCGGTGCCGACGCGGCGCCCGTAAACGGCGCGCAGTGCCGCGGTGGCTTCGGAAAGAAGCCCGCCGTCGGCAATGACCGCCAGCAGGCCGCCCTCCAGGGAAGCGAGTTCCTCCGGCAGGACCGCCACGAGCTTGCTGATCACCTGGCCCGGCTCGACGCGGTCGACCACCGGCGCCCAGCGACCCTCGCGGACAGCCTTGGGTGCGGAGACGACAAGCCCCGCCGCGTTGGCCATCCGGGCCGCCGCTTCGGCAATCTGCGAGGGGGTGCGGTAGTTGACTGTGAGCTCCTCGAGCTGCCAGCGGTCACCGAACATCGGGGCCAGGGCGCTCTGCCAGGAATTGGCGCCCACCACGGAACTGGTCTGGGCAATGTCGCCCACGATGGTGAAGGACTTCAGCGGGCAGCGGCGGACCAGCAGGCGCCACTGCATCGGCGAGAGCTCCTGGGCCTCATCCACCACAATGTGCCCAAAGGCCCAGCTGCGGTCGGTCGTGGCACGCTCTGCTGCAGTGAGCCGGGCCTCGCGTTCCTGGTTCTGGTCAACGAGCTCTTCCGCGGAGATCAAGACGTCTACGCCGGCGGTTTCCATGTTAACAAGCGTCTGTTTGGCGTTGGCCAGGTCGCGTGCACGATCGTGTTCCTGCTGTGCCAGCCCCCTGCCCGCAGCGGCGTCCAGCTCGCCGAGGAGTTCGGCTGCCTCGTCCAACAGCGGCACGTCAGCTTCGGTCCACGGCGCATCGGCCGGGCGGAGCAGCAGTTGCCGCTCGGCCGGGCTGAGCTGGGGGGTACAGGCTTCCAGGATCGCCGGCTTGCTGAAGAGTTCACCAATCAGCTTCTCCGGCGTCATCGGCATCCAGCACAGATTCAATGCGATCCGGACGTCCCGGGCGGAGCGGACATCCTCGGCCAGGTAGGAGCGGTCTGCGTTGTTGCCGATGCTGCCGGCCTCGACGAGTTCGGTCATCTGTTCCGTAAGTTCGCGCAGCAGCATCCTGACAAACGAAACGCGCGCTTCGTTGTGCGGCTTGCCGATGGAGCGTGCGCGGTCCCGGGCACGGCGGACCTGCCGGGGAGTCAGGAGGAGTTTGCGTCCGTCCACTTCAAGGACGCGGTTCTGCGCAGGAATACGCTGCCGGTTGGCCACCGCGTTCGCCACGACCTCGACCATGTCCAGCCGGCCCTTGATGGCAGCGACCTCGGACTCCGGCTCGGCCACGGCATGGATTCCGGGCATCAGCCGGCCGACACTGGCCATCACAACGCCGGTCTCGCCGAGTGACGGCAAGACGCGTTCGATGTACTTCATAAAGGACGACGACGGTCCCACCAGCAGGACGCCGGCGGTCTTGAGCCGGTCCCGGTGTGTGTAGAGCAGGTAGGCCGCGCGGTGCAGGGCAACCGCCGTTTTGCCGGTGCCGGGCCCGCCCTGGACGACAAGGGCTCCGGAGATCGAGGACCTGATGATCCGGTCCTGCTCGGACTGGATGGTGCCGACGATGTCTGACATCCGTCCGGTCCGCTTGGAGTTCAGGGCTGCCAGCAGCGCGCCCTCGCCCTGCAGGGACTCGTTGTCCGCGAGCAGCCCGGCGTCCAGGACATCGTCCTCGATGGCCTTGACCTCGCGGCCCTGCAGGATGAGGTGGCGCCGGCGCCGCACTCCCTGCCGGTCAAACGCGGTGGCCTGGTAAAAGTGTCCGGCTTCCGGCGCACGCCAGTCGAGCATAAGCCGCTGCAGCTCGTCAGTGGTCAGCCCGATGCGGCCGATGTACTGCGCCTCCCCGGAGTCGAGGTCGAGGCGGCCGAACACCAGCCGGTCATCGACGGCGTCGAGCTGCGCAAGGCGGTCCTCGTAGAGTGCAGCGAAAGCATCCCGCTCGGAGACGTTCTGCATAGTGCCCACCGCACCGGCCCGACGGACCTGCGCCAGCTGGGTGCGCTTTTCCGCCCGCAGCTCGTCGAGCCGGGCGTAAAGTCCGGCGACATAGTCGCGTTCATGGGCCAAATCAGCGTCGTGCATCGAACGTTCCCCTATCGAAAAAGACAGACCAACCATTCTACAACCATTTCAGTGCGGCACCGCTACACGACCGCTTTTTGCACCCCGGTGCAGCGGGGCCCGCGGGATCGTCCCGCGGCCCGGTGCACCTTGCCGCCCGCCGGGCCCGGAGGGCGGTTTACAGCCGCAGCAGGGAACTGACCCGATGCCCGTCGAGGGCAGAACGGCCGTTAAGCTCATCCAGTTCCAGGACCACACCCACACCGGCCACTTCGACGCCGCAGCGTTCGAACAGCCGGACGGCGGCAGCCAGCGTGCCGCCCGTGGCAAGGACGTCATCGAGAATCAGGACGCGGCTGCCGGGCGCAAGGTCAGTGGTGTGCAGTTCCAGGGTGGCGCTGCCGTACTCGAGCGCGTAGTCCTCGGAGACCACTTCACGGGGTAGCTTGCCGGCCTTGCGGACGGTGATGACGCCCGTGCCGGTGGCGTAGGCCGCGGCGGCAGCCAGCAGGAAACCGCGGGCCTCCACGCCGGCCACGGCGTCGAACTGGCCCTTGAACGGCTCCACCAGGGCGTCCACAACAGCCTTGAGTGCCGCGCCGTCGGCGAAAACGAGGGTCAGGTCCTTGAAGACAATTCCCGGCTTGGGGTAATCCGGGATGGTGGCGCACAGGCTGCTGATAAGTTTGTCCACCGGCGCAGCGGTTTCACTCTTGGTCATCGTGGTCCGGGGAAGCTCGCTTTGATTCACCCGTCAAGCTTACTCGCTGGGCTTTTACGGTTCCTTCGGGCACGTGTGCCGGTCGCCCGGCAGGGCCGGCCTGCTACCCCGGGCGCACCTTCGCTGCCTTGTAGCGGGAGACGGTCGGGTCGCCGGTGACCCAGAAGCGCCACGGGTAGTCGCGGCTGCCCCCGGCGCCCGAGACGCCGACGCGTGGTCCGGAACTGACATCCACGGCCGGCAGGTCCGGCAGGTCAAGCCGGAACGGGGCCAAGAGCGCATCCCGGCCGGTGTCCGCCGTCGTGATGCCCAGTGCCGTGGCGAGCCGGGCCGGGCCGCTTGCAAGCTCCCTGGCGGATTTCGATGTCGGCCGGCGGGTGAGTGCCAGGTCTTCCCCGGCCACAACCATTCCGGCCCGCAGCAGCACGGCAGAGGCTTCTCCGAGCGGTCCGCAGACGATATTGGCGCAGTGGTGCATGCCGTAGCTGAGGTAGACGTAGAGGTGCCCGGCCGGGCCGAACATCGGGGCGTTGCGCGCGGTGGCGCCGCGAAAGGTGTGCGAACCGGGATCCGGGTGCTGCGAGTCGTGCGGTCCCAGATAGGCCTCCACCTCGCTGATCCGCACGGACACCAGGCCATCGGGACCCTCGTGCGTCAAAACCGCGCCAAGCAGCAGCGGCGCCACCTGCCGGGCGTCGGCGGACAGGAGCCCCCGCAGCCCAGTGGCCGGGAATCCACGGCCCGGCGCACTGTCAGGAGGAGTCTCACTCATGCTCCGACTTTAACAAACCCGCCGGATCACCCTGCACGGCCATGTCCGATTTCCGCTAGCAGCGGCACCCGGATGCTGGCAGGATGAACTCATGGATTTCTGGCAGCGCTACCGGGCAATCGACGCCCGGGACATCCGGTTCGACGGGCAGTTCTACACGGCTGTCCGCACGACCGGCATCTACTGCCGGCCGTCCTGCCCGGCCCGGACCCCCAAGGCCGGCAATGTCACGTTCTACGAGACCTCCGCCGCCGCGCACGACGCCGGCTACCGGGCCTGCAAACGCTGCCTGCCCGAGGCGGTGCCCGGCACGCCTGCCTGGAATGTCCGCTCGGACATCGCCGGACGCGCCATGCGGCTGATCAACGACGGGGTGATCAATCGCGACGGCGTCGAAGGCCTCGCCACCCGCCTGGGCTACTCCTCGCGCCAGCTCAACAGGATCCTCAGCCACGAGCTCGGCGCCGGCCCCCTCTCGCTGGCCCGTGCCAGCCGGGCCCAGACGGCGCGGACCCTGCTGGTCTCCACCACGATCAAGGTCGCCGACATCGCGTTCGCTGCCGGATTCAGCAGCGTCCGCCAGTTCAACGAGACCATCGGCGAAGTTTTCGCCATGACCCCGTCGGCGTTGCGGGCCACGGCACGCCACCACCGGACGCCGCCCCTGGCTGCTGTGTCGTCGACGGCCCTGACGCTGAACCTGCCGTACCGCGAACCCTTCGACCCCGGCGTTTTTTCTTTCCTCGCGGTCCGGGCCATCCCCGGCGTCGAGGAGGGCACCTCCAGCTCCTATGCGCGGACGCTGCGTATGGCCCACGGCGATGCGCGCTTCCGGGTGGACTATAACGCCGAAGCCAGCGGCCGCCCGCTGCTGCTGAGCATCGGCGCCGTCGACCTCCGGGACCTGCCCTCCCTGCTCAGCCGGGTCCGCCGGCTGCTGGACCTTGACGCCGACCCGGTCGCCATCGACGAGGTGCTGGGATCCGATCCCCGGCTGGCGGCGGGAGTCACCGCCACGCCGGGAATCCGGATGCCCGGCGCCGTCGATCCGCAGGAGCTGCTGATCCGGGCAATGATCGGCCAGCAGATCACCGTCGCCGCCGCGCGGACGGCACTTATCCGGTTGTCCGCCGCCGGCAGCGACAGCCTGGTTCCCGCCGTCGGCCTGCACCGGCTATTCCCCACCGCGGAGCAAATTGCCGCGGACGGCCTCGGACTGCTCCGGGGCCCGCAACGCCGCGTCGATTCGATCCGGAATGCAGCCGCTGCGATGGCTTCGGGCAGTCTCGACTTTGGCTATGGCGATGACCTGCCGGGGCTGGAGTCCAAACTGCTGCCCCTGCCCGGGGTGGGGCCGTGGACGGTGGGCTATGTGGCGATGCGCGTGATCGGCGCACCGGATGTCTTCCTTGCCAACGACGCGGCGGTGCGCAATGGCATCCGCTCGCTGGCCCCGGATCCTGACGGCGCCGTGTCGCCGGGCCAGCCCCTGAGCCCCGATTTCCGCGAGCTCAGCCCCTGGCGGTCCTACGCCACCATGCACCTGTGGCGCATAGCGGCGCTCGCCCGGGCCGCGGCTCCCAAAACATCATCCATTTCCCCCCTGGCTCCCAAGAAAGCGGCATTATGAAAGCCCAGTTGCTGACCATGTCCACCCCCGACGGCCCGTTCACCATCATTGCCCGGGACGGTGCGGTGCTTGCCTCCGGGTGGACGGCTGTTCCCGGGGACTTGACCGGGCAGATCCACCCGGACCTGCTGCCGGGGGCCTTCGAGTCCGTCCCGGGCCTCGGCGTCATCTCCGATGCCGTGGACGAGTTCTACGCCGGCTATCCGCAACCGGCTATGGCGGTACCGGTGCTGCAGAAGTCCGGTCCGTTCCGCGGGCATGCCTGGGAGATCCTCCGCACCGTCGCGCCGGGACACCCCGTGAGCTACACCGAGTACGCGGAAATGTCGGGAAATGCGAAGGCCGTCCGCGCTGCTGCCAGCGCCTGCGCCTTCAACGCGGCGGCGCTTTTTGTACCGTGCCATCGGGTGATCCGCACCGACGGGAGCCTGGGCGGGTTCCGGTGGGGGCTGGTAATCAAAAAAAGCCTTCTGGCCCGGGAACACCTGCTGGTCTCTGCCGTCAAGCAGTAGCGGGCGCGGGCCGGCTCCCGAGTGGTTAGGCGCCCGAGTTGGGCTCAGCGGGTGGCAGGCACCCCGGCCGGCCACGGAAGCAGCGCCGGGAGGTCGACGCCGTCGGCCGCGGCCGTGGCGCGCAGGCTGCCGAGAGTGGGCGTGCGGCCCGCGAGCCAGGCAGCAATGTCGGTCAGCATCCCGTTGACGGCCGTCGATCGGCTGCCGGGCGTACCGATGGCCACGGCTGGCAGTCCGAGCGGCTGGAGGACAAAGCGCTGCCCGTCGGGCACCCGCGCGGCCAGGAATTCGAAAAGGTGCTCGCAGAACGGCCGGCTCCAGGTCTCGGGACCGCGGCCGGTGCCAAGATCTGCGGCGTGAATGACGAATTCGCGCCAGAGTGCCAGTCCGCCGTCGAACACAACTCCCCCGCGGAAACTGATCGGCCTGTGCCAGTCGGCGCCGTCAAGGGATTCAAAAGCAGTCAACGCCCGGACCAAGGCGTGATCCAGATCGGAGCGGTGTTCCGCCACGGGGTGTCCGGCCGACATTTCGATCGCCCGGGTCCGGCCTTCGAAGCCGCCGTCATAGAGTTCGATGGTCTTGCCCTGCGCGGCGAATTCCAGCTGGCGGGCCATCGCGTTGGCGATGCCGCAGAGGTGGGCCAGCACATGTCCCCGGGTCCAGTCCGGCAGTTCCGAGGGCGCCTTGACGTCCTCCTCGGAAAAGGTGGCAGCTATCCCCGCCACGACGTCGGCGGCGCGGCGGAGTTCTGCCAGGAGTTTTTCCGGCGTGATTGTGGTCATGGCGAACATCCTAACCGAGCGCCCTGGATAAATCCGGATTAACTGAAGGACCCCGGGCCATAGCGGTGGCGGATGTGCCGGCGGTCGTGCCGAGCCTGCCAGAACTCGATTTCGCGGGGCCGGAGGGCATAGAGCTGCCAGTCCGGGTTATCGCCGCCGTCGGCCCCCGGCCGGGCGTGCCAGTCTGCGGCGGAGGCCTCCGCCGACAACTCAACAACACCGCCGGCCACCCGGACCTGACGGCCCTGCTGCTGCCAAAAGAAGTTGAGCGCGGCCTCCGGGTTGGCCGCAAGCTCCCGGCCTTTCCGCGACGCACGGGACGTGGCGAAGTGCCAGCCGCCACCGTCGATGTCCTTCAGGATGAGCATCCGGGCGGAGGGACGCCCTAGGCGGTCCGCCGTGGCCAGGCTGCAGGCGTTGGGCTGCGGCACACCGGCTGAGAGCGCCTCATCGAACCACTGCCGGAACAGCTCGGCGGGGTCAGCGGGCGCTTCTGCCGGGTCGAACTCCGGAAGTACATCGGGGAAATCGGGCAGGCCACGCAGCAACTGGCGGAAAGTTTCGCTCATGCCGTAATGCTAGCGGGGAGTTTTGGCGGCAAACGCACAGCGCTCCCTCACTTTTGGCAGGAAATCCGCCGACTCTCCTGCAGGCAGTGCAGGAGCGTCGGCGGAAATGCTGCAGGAAGTGAGGGAGCGTGTGTCGCTAGCCCGCGTACCCGCGGACCCCGGCCAATTCGCTCTCGAGGGCCACCAGTTGGCGCTCGACGGCGGCCGGAGCCGTACCGCCCTGGGAGTTGCGGCTGTTCAGCGAGCCCTCGGTGGACAGGACCGTACGGACCTCGGGTGTCAGGTGCTCGGAGATCGCGGCGTATTCCTCATCCGTCAGGTCCCAAAGCTCGACGCCGCGGCTTTCCGCCTGCTTGACCGCAGCCCCGGAGAGCTCGTGCGCCTCACGGAACGGAACGCCCTGCCGGACCAGCCATTCGGCAATGTCCGTAGCCAGCGCGAAGCCCTGCGGCGCCAGGGACTCCATCCGTTCGGTGTTGAACGTCAGCGTCGCGATCATGCCCGATACTGCCGGGAGCAGGACCTCCAAGGTGTCGGCTGCGTCAAAGACCGGTTCCTTGTCCTCCTGCAGGTCGCGGTTGTACGCGAGCGGCAGGCCCTTCAGGGTGGCCAGCAGCCCGGTCAGGTTGCCGATCAGCCGGCCGGCCTTGCCACGGGCCAGTTCCGCAACATCCGGGTTCTTCTTCTGCGGCATGATCGAGGAGCCGGTGGAGTAGGAATCGTGGAGCGTAACAAAGGAGAACTCCTTCGTGGCCCACAGGATAACTTCCTCCGACACACGGGAAAGGTCCACGCCGATCATGGCCGTGATCCACGCAAACTCGGCGAAGACATCGCGGGAGGCGGTGCCGTCGATCGAGTTGTGCGTCGCGGAGAAGAAGCCCAGTTCCGCGGCCACAGCCTCCGGGTCCAGGCCCAGCGACGAGCCGGCGAGGGCACCCGAGCCATAGGGCGACACCCCGGCGCGCTTGTCCCAGTCCGCCAAACGCTGCACATCGCGCAGCAGCGCCCAGGCGTGGGCCAGCAGGTGATGGCTCAGCAACACGGGCTGGGCGTGCTGCAGGTGGGTGCGGCCGGGCATGGCCACGCCCTGATGGGCCTTCGCCTGGTCCACCAAAGCAGCGATCGTTGCGAGGACACCGCGGGCAATGATCCGGGCATGGTCACGCAGGAACATCCGCCCCAGCGTGGCCACCTGGTCGTTGCGGGACCGGCCGGCGCGGAGCTTGCCGCCAAGCTGGGTGCCGGCGCGCTCAATCAGACCCCGTTCCAGCGAGCCGTGCACGTCCTCATCGGAGTCCGCGGGCAGGTAGGCACCGGAGGCCACGTCTGCATCCAGCCGCTCCAGGGCGTCCAGCATGCCCTCAAGCTCGGTGTCGTCGAGCAGGCCGGCCTTGTGCAGGACGCGGGCGTGGGCCTTGGAGCCGGCGATGTCGTAGCGCGCCAGCCGCCAGTCGAAGTGCGTGGACTTGCTCAGCGCCGCGAGGGCGTCAGCGGGTCCGCCGGCGAACCGGCCGCCCCACAGCGCGCCTTCATTTGTGCCGGAAGCCACTACTGACCTGCGACGCGGATGTCGCGGCCCGAGGCGACCTTGGCGGACATGCCCCACAGCTCGATGAAACCCTTGGCCATGGACTGGTCGAAGGTATCGCCGGTGTCGTAGGTGGCGAGGTCGAAGTCGTAGAGCGAGGTCCCGGAACGGCGTCCGTTGACGATCGCCTGGCCGCCGTGCAGCACCATCCGGATGTCGCCGGTGACGTAGCGCTGGGTGTCTTCGATAAAGGCATCAAGGGAGCGCTTGAGCGGCGAGAACCACTGGCCGTCGTACACCAGTTCGGACCAGCGCTGGCCGACAGTGGCCTTGAACCGGGCCTGCTCGCGTTCGATGGTGATGTCTTCGAGGTGCTTGTGCGCGGTGATCAGCGCCATGGCACCGGGCGCTTCGTAGATTTCGCGGGACTTGATGCCAACGAGGCGGTCCTCGACGACGTCGATCCGGCCCACGCCCTGGGCGCCGGCACGGCGGTTGAGTTCCTTGATGGCCTGCAGCGGGGTGACCTTAACACCGTCGATCGCGACCGGGACGCCGGCGTGGAAGGAGATGGTGACCTCGTCGGGAGCCGGCGGGAACTCCGGGGTCGCGGTGTAGTCGTAGATGTCCTTGGTGGGACCGTTCCAGATGTCCTCGAGGTAGCCGGTTTCGACGGCGCGGCCCCAGACGTTCTGGTCGATGGAGTACGGGTTCTTTTTGGTGGTCTCGATCGGGAGTCCCTTTTCCTCGGCGAAGGCGATGGCCTTGTCGCGGGTCAGGGCAAGGTCACGGACCGGTGCAATGCACTTCAGGTCCGGGCCGAGGGTCTGGATACCGACCTCGAAGCGGACCTGGTCGTTGCCCTTGCCGGTGCAGCCGTGGGCCACCGTGGTAGCGCCGAATTCGCGGGCAGCCTTGACCAGGTGCTTCACGATCACGGGGCGGGAGATCGCGGAAACCAGCGGGTAGTGGCCTTGGTAGAGGGCGTTGGCCTTCAGCGCGGGCATGCAGTACTCGTTGGCGAACTCGTCGGAGGCGTCAGCCACATAGGCTTCGACGGCGCCGCAGCCCAGGGCGCGCTGGCGGATCGTCTCCAGCGACTCGCCGCCCTGTCCGACGTCGACCGCCACGGCGATCACCTCGGCACCGGTAGCTTCACCGATCCAGCCGATAGCTACGGAAGTATCCAGGCCACCGGAGTAGGCCAGCACAATACGCTCAGTCACTTCAATTGCTCCTTAGTTGTTTGGTTCTTGGTTGTTTGGTTCTTGGTTCTCTGGTGGAAGTTTATTGGCCGGCTTCATCAGCGAGCCGCAGGAAGCGGGCCGCGACGGCTGCGCCGCCGACCGGGTCGCGGGTGACCAACAGCACGGTGTCGTCCCCGGCGATGGTGCCGAGGATGGAGGGCATCACGGAGTGGTCGATCGCCAGCGCCAGGAAGTTGGCCGCGCCGGGAGGCGTCCGGAGCACCGCGATGTTCGCGGACGCTTCGGCGGTGACCAGCAGTTCCCCGCAGAGCCGGGCCAGCCGCGCGTCGAGGATTTCCTGGCTGACACCGCTTTTGGCCGCGCGTTCCCCGCCCTCCCCCGGCACCGCGTAGACGAGGACACCTTCCTTCCCGCGGACCCGGACCGCGCCGAGCTCCACGAGGTCCCGGGAGAGGGTGGCCTGGGTTACCTGGACGCCGTCGTCCGCGAGCAGTGCCGCCAGCTCCGCCTGCGAACGGACCGACTCACCCGTGAGGATCGCGGTGATCCGTGCCTGCCGGGCCGTCTTGGTGGCCGGGCTGGCCCCCGGGGAAGCGGGCTGGACGGACACTATCGGCGTCCCTTCGGTGCCGGCTCCCCGTTCGGCGCCAACCCGTCAACGACGGCGAGGCCGGAGCGGTGCATCAGCCAAGCCATCAGCGCCTTCTGGGCGTGCAGCCGGTTCTCGGCCTCGTCCCAGACGATTGACTGCGGGCCGTCGATCACGGCCGCGGCGATCTCGTAGCCCCGGTAGGCGGGCAGGCAGTGGAGCACCACGGCATCCGGCGCCGCGAGCTGCATCGCCGCTTCGTCGACAGCGTAGCTGCGGAACAGCTGCAGCCGGGCCTCCTTCTCGTCTTCCTGGCCCATGGAGACCCACGTGTCGGTCGCGACGACGTCGGCCCCCAGCAGCGCCTCGGCAGCATCAATGGTGACAAGTACCGACCCGCCGGTCTCCGCCGCGCGGTCTTCGGCCGCGGCGATGATCGCCGGGGAAGGCAGGTAACCTTCGGGGCCGGCCACACGGACGTGCATGCCGGCGGTGACGCCGGCCAGCAGGTAGGAGTTGGCCATGTTGTTGGCAGCGTCGCCAAGGTAGCTTAGGGTGAGGCCCGCCAGCTCGCCCTTGTGTTCCTTGATCGTAAGCAGGTCGGCGAGGAGCTGGCAGGGGTGGTAGTCATCGCACAGGGCGTTAATGACCGGCACCCGGGAGTTTGCTGCCATGGCCACCAGGCCGGCGTGGGCACCGGTCCGCCAGACAATGGTGGACACCATCCGCTCCAGGACCTTGGCGGTGTCCTCGATGGACTCCTTGTGGCCGATCTGCGCTTCGCCCGGGTTGATGATCAGCGCATTGCCGCCCATGTCGGCCACGCCCGCGGCGAACGAAACCCGCGTCCGGGTCGAGGTCTTGTCGAAGATCACGGCCACGGTCTTGCGTCCGCTGGCCTCCGCCGCGAATGGCTGCACACTGTAGGGGGCGGCCTTCATCCGCAGGGCAAGGTCCAGGACCTCAGCCTGCTCGGCCGGGGTGAGATCGGTGTCCTTGAGGAAGTGCCGGGTCCGGCTGTTCGACGTCACTGTCGACATTTCAGTCGTGTTCACTGGGCGTCCTTTGCTGTCTGGAGAAGGGCAGGCAGTGCCGCGAGGAAGCGGTCGGCCTGTTCGGTCGTGAGGATCAGCGGCGGGGCGAGCCGGATCGTGTGCGGGCCCGGGCTGTTGACGATAAAGCCTGCGTCGAGCCCGGCGGCCACGACGGCCGGGGCGACGTCGGCGTCCAGATCAAAGCCGATCAGGAGCCCTTCGCCGCGGACCGCGGCAACGCCGTCGATCCCCGCGAGGCCGGCACGCAGCCGCTCCCCTACGTTCCGGACGTGGTCCAGGACATGCTGGTCCGCCAGCACGTGCAGGGTGGCCAGTGCTGCAGCGGTGGCCACCGGGTTGCCGCCGAACGTCGTCCCGTGCTGGCCGGCGGAGAGCAGCGCGGAAGTTTCCGGGCCAAAGGTCACGAGGGCGCCAATCGGGAAGCCGCCACCGAGGCCCTTGGCGAGCGTGACCGCGTCGGGCATAATCCCGGCGTCCTCGCTGGCGAGCCACTTGCCGGTACGGCCGATGCCGGTCTGGACCTCGTCCAGGATCAGCAGGGCACCGACGGCACGGGTGGCCGCCCGCGCGGCCTGCAGGTAGCCGGCGGGCAGCGGCCGGACGCCGGCCTCGCCCTGGATCGGTTCGAGGAAGACTGCTGCGGTGGTGTCGTCCACTGCGGCCAGGAGCGCGTCGATGTCACCGAAGGGGATGTGCACAACGCCGCCAGGCAGCGGCGCAAACGGCGCCCGGTAGGCCTCCTTTGCGGTGAGCGCCAGCGCGCCCATGGTCCGGCCGTGGAAGGCGCCCTCAAGGGCGATGATTTTGGTCCGCGGCGTCGCTGCCGAACCAACATTGCGCCGTGCCAGCTTAAACGCGGCCTCGACCGCCTCCGTGCCGGAGTTGGCGAAAAACACCTTGGAACCGGCCGGCGCGCTGGTGATCTCCAGCAGCTTTTCGGCCAGCGCGATCTGGGTGGGACTCGTAAAGAAGTTGGAGACGTGACCCAGGGTGGCGAGCTGGCTGGAGATGACCGATGTGACAAAAGGATGCGCGTGGCCGAGGGCATTGACCGCGATCCCGCCGAGCAGGTCCAGGTATTCCTTGCCGTCCGCATCCCAGACGAGGCAGCCGGCGCCGCGGACCAGGACCCGCTGCGGGGTCCCGAAGACACCCAGCAGCGAGGTGGAGTAGCGGGCCAGCCAGTCGGCTCCGGTACCGGAGCCGCCGGTTCCGACCATTTCGCTGAGTTCGGGGGATTTTTCCAGCTGGTTCATTTGTTTTCCTCGTCCGGGACGACCTGTGTGCCGATGCCCGCTGTTGTGAAGGTTTCCAGCAGCATCGAATGCGCCAGCCTGCCGTCCACGATGTGTGCGCGTTCGACGCCGCCTTCAACGGCTTTGAGGCAGGCCTCCATTTTCGGGATCATGCCTGACTCCAGACGCGGCAGCAGCTCGCGGAGTTCCGACGCGGTAAGCGAGGAAATCAGCGAGGAGCGGTCCGGCCAGTTGGCGAAGAGACCCTCAACATCGGTGAGGATAACCAGCTTCGAGGCGCCGAGCGCCTCGGCCAAGGCCGCGGCGGCGGTGTCCGCGTTGACGTTCAGCACCTGGCCGGTGGTCTGCACTTGGTGGGTTCCCCGGTCACCGGTGCCGTCCGCGAATATTTCCGGCGCTACTGTCGAAATCACCGGGATCCGGCCGGCCGCAACGATATCCAGGATTCCCTCGGGGTTTACGCCGACAACTTCGCCGACGAGGCCCAGATCCACCTCCTCGCCGTCCACCACGGTGCCGGTCCGGACGGCCCGGAGCAGCCCGCCGTCCTCACCGGACATACCAACGGCGTAGGGGCCGTGTGAGTTGATCAGGCCCACGAGTTCGCGGCCCACCTGGCCGGTGAGGACCATACGGACCACGTCCATGGCCTCCGGCGTGGTGACCCGCAGCCCGCCCTTAAACTCGGATTCGATCCCGAGCCGGCTGAGCATGGCGTTGATCTGCGGGCCGCCGCCGTGCACCACGACCGGGTGGATCCCGACGTGGTGCAGAAAAACGACGTCCTCGGCAAAAGCGCGGCGCAGCTCGTCGTTAACCATGGCGTTGCCGCCGTATTTGATCACCATCGTGGTGCCGGCAAAGCGCTGGATCCAGGGCAAGGCCTCGATCAGGGTGCCGGCCTTGCCCTGGGCATCGGACATGGACGTGGTCTCGCGGGTCTGGGCGTTCATCGGCATCCCCTAGCTGGAGTAGGCGCTGTTTTCGTGGACGTAGTCGTGGGTGAGGTCGTTGGTCAGGATGGTGGCCTCGGCGTTACCGGCCTGGAGGTCGATCTCGACCAGGACCTCGCGGGGTGCCAGGTCCACGAGGCTCCGGTCGTCGCCGATGCTGCCATTGCGGCAGATCTGCACGCCGTTCATGGACACATTGAGCCGGTCGGGTTCGAAGGCGGCGTCGGTGGTGCCGACGGCGGAGAGCACCCGGCCCCAGTTGGGGTCCTTGCCGAAGATCGCGGCCTTAAAGAGGTTGGAGCGGGCCACTGCGCGGCTGACGACTTCGGCGTCCTTTTCGCTGGCGGCGTTGAAGGTGCGGATGGCGATGTCGTGGCTGGCTCCTTCTGCGTCGCCGATCAGTTTGCGGGCCAGTTCTGCGCAGACCCGGGTCAGGCCGGCGCCGAAGTCGGCGGCCGACGGCACGGCGCCGGACGCTGCGGAGGCGAGCAGCACCACCGTGTCGTTGGTGGACATGCAACCGTCCGAGTCCGCCCGGTCGAAGGTGACCCGGGTGGCGTCGCGGAGTACAACGTCGAGCATGTCCGGCTGGACGTCAGCGTCAGTGGTGAGCACCACGAGCATGGTGGCGAGCCCAGGGGCGAGCATGCCGGCACCCTTGGCCATACCGCCGATGGTGAATTCCTTGCCGTCGGCGTCGGCACCGGTGAAGACGGCCTGTTTGGACACCGAGTCCGTGGTCATGATGGCGGTGGCAGCATCGGAGCCGCCGCCTGTGCTCAGCGCTGCGCTTGCCGCCCCGATCCCGTCGAGGACCTTATCCATCGGCAGTTGCTCGCCGATCAGGCCGGTGGAACAGACGAAGACGTCGGTGGCGGAGATGCCGAGGGCTTCGGCGGTCTTTTCGGCGGTGGTGTGGGTGTTCTGGAAGCCTTGCGGGCCGGTGCAGGCGTTGGCCCCGCCGGAGTTCAACACAACGGCATCCACGCGGCCGTCCTTGACCACCTCTCGGGACCAGTGCACGGGGGCTGCGGCCACCCGGTTGGAGGTGAACACGGCCGCGGCGGCCTTGGCGGGGCCGTCGTTGACCACAAGGGCGAGGTCCGGGTTGCCGGAGGCCTTGAGGCCGGCGGTGACTCCGGCGGCACGGAATCCCTGGGGGGTGGTGATGCTCACGGTGCTACTCCCTGCAGATCGAGGCCGGCGGTTTCCGCCAGGCCGAGGGCAATGTTCATGGACTGCACGGCTCCGCCGGCGGTCCCTTTGGTCAGGTTGTCGATGGCGCACGTAACGATTACCCTGCCGGTGTGCCCGTCGAGTGCCAGCTGCATCACGGCGTGGTTGGACCCCTGGACCGACTTCGTCGAGGGCCAGCGGCCTTCGGGCAGCAAGTGCACAAACGGCTCGTCGTCGTAGGCCTCGCTCCAGGCCTGGCGGAGCTCCCCGGCAGTAACACCGGGGCGCACCTTCGCCGTGGCGGTGGTGAGGATGCCCCGGCTCATGGGGGCCAGCGTGGGCGTAAAGGACACCGTTACCGGAGCGTTGAGGGCCGCCGAGAGCCCCTGCTCAATCTCGGGCGTGTGCCGGTGCCCGCCCCCCACACCGTAGGGGCTCATCGAGCCCATCACCTCGGCGCCGATCAGATTGGCTTTGGCCGCCTTACCGGCGCCGGAGGTTCCGGACGCGGAAACGATAACAACGTCGTCGGGCTGCAGCAGGTGGTTACTAAAACCAGGGGTAAGGGCCAGCAGGACCGAGGTCGGGTAGCAGCCCGGCACGGCGATCCGGGTGGCGCCCCGGAGCGCCTCGCGCTGGCCGGGAAGTTCCGGCAGCCCGTAGGGCCAGGTGCCGGCGTGCGGGGAGCCGTAGAACTTTTCCCAAGCGGCCGCATCCTTGAGCCGGTGGTCGGCGCCGGCGTCGATCACGAGGGTGCCTGCGGGCAGTTGCGCGGCGATCTCCCCGGAGGCTCCGTGCGGCAAGGCCAGGAACACAACGTCGTGTCCGGACAGGTTGGCCACTGTGGTGTCTTCGAGGATACGGCTGGCCAAACCGTGGAGATGGGGCTGCAATTCCCCTAGTCTGGAACCGGCGTTGCTGTGGGCCGTGATGGCACCGATCGTCACGTTGGGATGACCGGCAAGGATCCGCAGCACCTCGCCGCCGGCATAACCGCTTGCGCCGGATACGGCAACAGAAATAGTCATACAGGGAACTATACAGCAAGAGTATGCATAGATGTCGATAATTATGCATCAGCTGAGCCGCGCCCGGCCATGTTCGCCCGGCCGCGGAGGGCACGCGGGCTACACCCCGGGATGGGCCCGGATGGCCCGGGGCGTATGCTTGGTTGTGGGTGATCCAGACCGTGCAATCCGAATGTCGGATGCAGCGTTGCCCGTAACAGTTACGAGGCGCGAGCTCCATGACCCCCACCACTGCTACGCCGGAGCGACCGAAATCTCGCGTCCGCCAGCCCAACGCCGTTGTCCTGAGCTACTCGGAACTCCTAAAGACCGTCAAGTCCGCCGGCCTCCTCGAACGCCGCGTCGGTTTCTACATCACGGTCTTCTCCGTTCTGGTCCTTCTGATGACCGCCACCTGGTTCGGCTTTGCGCTGATCGGTGACAGCTGGTTCCAACTCCTTATCGCCGCGGCGCTGGGCATCCTCTGCACCCAGCTGAGTTTCCTGGCCCACGAGGCCGGACACCGCCAGATCTTCGCCTCCCGCCGCGCCAACGACTGGGCCGCCCGGCTGCTTGCCACCTCGGTCGCCGGCATCAGCTACTCCTGGTGGGAGCAGAAGCACGGCGCGCACCACAACCACCCGAACGTCATTTCCAAAGACCCGGACATCGCCACCGGCGCCATCGCCTTCTTCCCGGAAGCTGCCGCTACCCGGCAGGGACGGTTCTCCTTCCTCACCCGCAAACAGGGCTGGCTCTTCTTCCCGCTGTTGTTCCTCGTCGGCCTGGGCCTCCAGATCGATTCGGTCAAGTTCATCTTCCAGCGCGCCAAGGTCACCCACCGCTGGGTGGAAATCCCGATTCTCCTGGTCCGGCTCAGCCTGCTCCCGGTATTGGCCTTCACGTTCCTGCCGTGGGGCGTTGCCCTTGCGTTCATCGGGGTCCAGCTGGCCGTCTTCGGGTTCTACATGGGCGCCTCGTTCGCCCCTAACCACAAGGGCATGCCGGTCCTGCCGGCGGACAGCCGCGTTGACTTCTTCAGCCGGCAGGTCCTGACGTCACGGAATATATCCGGTGGCCCCTGGATGGACATCCTGCTGGGCGGCCTCAACCGCCAGGCCGAACACCACCTCTTCCCGGATATGGCCCGGCCGCAGCTCGACAAGGCCGCCGTGATCGTCCGCGAATTCTGCGCGAAGCACCAGGTTCCCTACACGGAAACCACCCTGTTGCAGTCCTACGGCATCATCGTGCGCTACCTCAACGAGGTCGGTCTCTCCGCCGGACGCCACTTCGAGTGCCCGATGGCGACCGTGACCCGACGCTTCTAAGCGGCGGCCGGGCTTTGCTGCGCGAAGGGCAAGCCGGCAGCCCCGGCCTGTCAGTGTGACCCGAAGTGGCGGCCGAATACCGGCCGCCACTTCGTCGTTGCTGTTGCTGTCCCTAGGATGGTGCAGAAGCGGAGCCGGACATCGGGCCGCGGAAACCCAGCCGGCCGATGCGGGCCGGTTTGCAGCCCAGGAACTTCAGCTCAAGCAAGGAGACAGGTAATGCACGCAATCGTCGCCCGCGAGGCCGGGGGTCCCGGTGTCCTCACGCTGACCGGGGTGGAGCGCCCGACGCCGGGCCCCGGCCAGCTGCTGATCAAGGTCGCCGCCGCCGGCGTCAACTTCATCGACACCTACAAGCGCAGCGGCAGCTATCAGGTGGACTACCCCTTCACCCCCGGCTCCGAGGCCGCCGGCACCGTGGCGGAACTCGGCGACGGCGTCACCGGGTTCTCCCCCGGCGACCGGGTGGCGACGGCGGAAGGCATCAACTGCTACGCCAGCTACGCACTCGTCGATGAGGACAAAGCCCTGCCGGTCCCCCGCGGCGTGGACGATTTCACCGCAGCCGCCCTTCCCCTGCAGGGCATCACCGCGCACTACCTGATCAATTCCTCCTTCACGGTGGAGCCGGGCCACACCGTCCTGCTGCACGCCGGAGCGGGCGGCGTCGGGCTGCTGCTGATCCAACTGCTCAAGGCCAAGGGCGCACGCGTTATCACCACCGTCTCCACGGATGAGAAGGAACAACTGGCCCGCGGCGCCGGAGCCGACCACGTGCTGCGCTACGACGGCTTCGCGGCAAAGGTCCGCGAACTGACCGACGGGACCGGCGCGGACGTGGTCTACGACGGCGTCGGGAAGGACACCTTCGACGGTTCCCTGTCCGCCCTGCGTATCCGCGGCACCCTGGTGCTCTTTGGCGCCGCGTCCGGGCCCGTGCCGCCTTTCGATCCACAGCGGCTCAACTCCGGCGGATCCTTGTACCTGACCCGCCCGACGATTTCACATTTCCTGCGCGATGCCCGGGAACGCCGCTGGCGCTCGGACGAGCTTTTCGCCGCGGTGGCTGACGGAAGCCTCAAGGTCCGGATTGGCGCCCGCTACGACCTCGCGGAAGCCGCCCGGGCACACGAAGACCTGGAGCAGCGCCGCACCACGGGCAAGGTCATCCTGGTCCCCTAAACCCGGACCGCCAGGGTCCGCCGTTATCCGGGACCAGCGTGCGCACATCCGGCTTGAGGCGGATCATTAACACAAAGCGACGCCGGACACCTTCCATTTACCTAGGTCAGAGACGATGCCCCCGTGACTGAGCAACAGCAGCAACCCACAAGCACCGTGCTCCCGCAGGATGCCGCCACCCTAAACACGGTCTTCCCGGCCCAGCTTGCAGGGTCCCCCGCCACTCCGCCGGAGCGGACGCTCGTTGACATCCTGCAGGACACGGCCAAACGCTTTCCGGACGCCTCCGCGCTCGACGACGGTCACGAGTCGCTCAGTTATGCGCAGCTTATGGCGGCAGTCCGGGCCCGGGCAAGGGAGCTGCACGCCGCAGGGCTGGGTGCCGGGGACAAGATCGGTGTCCGGATTCCCTCCGGTACCAACCTGCTGTATGTCTCAATCCTGGCCATCATGATGGTCGGGGCGGCGTATGTTCCGGTGGACGCGGACGACCCGGAAGAGCGGGCCAGGCTGGTGTTCGGCGAAGCACGGATCGCCGGGACGCTTCGCGGTGCCGGCGAGATAGTGACGGCACGCCAGCTGCCCCGGCCGTTTCCGGCTCCCCGGCCTCCCACGCCGGACGACGACGCCTGGGTCATCTTCACCTCAGGGTCCACCGGAACGCCGAAAGGCGTCGGCGTGCAGCATCGTTCCGCCGCGGCATTCGTCGACGCCGAGGCGCGGATCTTTTTGCAGGACGATCCGGTTGGCCCCCAGGACCGCGTCCTGGCCGGCCTGTCCGTGGCTTTCGACGCCTCCTGCGAGGAAATGTGGCTAGCCTGGCGGCACGGCGCCTGCCTCGTCCCGGCGCCCCGGGCGTTGGTCCGGACCGGGATGGACCTCGGCCCGTGGCTGATCAGC
This sequence comes from Arthrobacter sp. AL05, assembly GCF_029960715.1. Lineage (NCBI taxonomy): Bacteria > Bacillati > Actinomycetota > Actinomycetes > Micrococcales > Micrococcaceae > Arthrobacter > Arthrobacter sp. AL05. Next base: position 456,455 of record NZ_JASBRC010000002.1, on the reverse strand, counting down.
CACGGCATCACTGTCGTTTCCACAGTACCTACACTGGCCGCGCTCTGGCCGGTGGAGTCCATGGAGAGCGTCCGCCTGCTGATCTTCGGCGGCGAAGCGTGCCCGCCCGAACTGACCGAGCGGCTCGCCGTCGAAGGCCGCGAAGTCTGGAACACCTACGGCCCCACCGAGGCCACCGTTGTCGCCTGCGCCGCTCGATTGGGCGGGCCCGGCCCGATCCGGATCGGATTGCCGCTGGACGGGTGGGACCTCGCCGTCGTCGACGCTGAAGCCCGGCCGGTGGGTGAAGGCGAGGTTGGCGAATTAATCATTGGCGGCGTCGGCCTGGCCCAGTACCTTGACCCGGCCAAGGACGCTGAGAAATTTGCCCCGATGCCGTCGCTGGGCTGGACGCGGGCCTACCGCTCGGGCGACCTGGTCAGGTACGAAGCGGAGGGGCTGATCTTTCAGGGCCGCGCCGACGAACAGGTCAAGCTAGGCGGGCGCCGGATCGAACTGGGTGAGATCGACTCGGCCCTGCAGGCGTTGCCGGACGTCGCCGGTGCGGCCGCGACGGTGCAGACGACGGCGGCTGGAAACCAAATCCTCGTGGGGTACCTGGCCCCGGCCGGCGGGCGGGACCTCGATCTCACCGCCGCACGTGAGCTCCTCGGCAAGAGCCTGCCGGCCCCCTTGATTCCGCTGCTGACAGTTGTCGATTCGCTGCCCACCAAGACCAGCGGCAAGGTGGACCGGCACGCGCTGCCGTGGCCGCTGGCGGGGGCCGGCGCCGCCGACGCCGCGGCGGCCCCGCTGAACCTGCCCGATGATGCCGGCTGGATCGTGGAGCAGTGGAGCTCCGTCCTGGGCAGCGCCGTGTCCGGCCTGGACGCCGACTTCTTCGCCTACGGCGGCGGGTCCCTCGCTGCCGCGCAGCTTGTCTCGGCCCTGCGCGTGCGCTATCCAACGATCACGGTGGCCGACATCTATGCCACGCCCCGGATCGGGGCTCTCATCGATACCGCACGCCTGTCGCTGCCCGAGGGCGGGGCAGGACCGGCCCCGGAACGCACGGTCCGGCGCACGGCCCGCAAGTCGCAGGTTTTCCAGACTCTGATGGGGGTTCCGCTGCACCTGCTGGTCGGCATGCGCTGGCTGACGTATGTGATGGCGGCGAATAATCTACTCTTCTGGCTCGCCGGCTTCGCGGCGGCGCCCACGGTTTCCTGGTGGTGGGTGGGAGCCTCCTGGCTTGTTTTTGTCAGTCCTGCCGGCCGGATGCTGATCTCCGTCGCGGCAGCCCGCCTGCTGCTGCGCAAGGTAGTGCCGGGAGTCTACCCCCGCTCCGGCCGGGTGCACCTGCGCCTGTGGCTGGCCGAGCAGATCCAGGACCTCGCCGGCGCGGTCAGCCTCGCCAGTGCCCCGTGGGTGCCCTATTACGCACGCGCCCTCGGGGCGAAAATCGGCAACAATGTCCAGTTGCACTCGCTGCCTCCCGTCACGGGAATGCTCTCGCTGGGCACCGGTTGCAACGTCGAACCTGAGGTCGATCTGTCCGGCTGGTGGATCGACGGCGACGTAGTCCATATCGGCGCCATCCATATCGGGCCCGGCGCAACTGTCGGTGCACGCAGTACCCTTATGCCCGGTGCCTCGATCGGTGCCGGAGCCCGGGTGGAGCCCGGATCGGCCGTGCTGGGCAAGGTGAAGTCCGGGCAGTTGGTCGCCGGCTCACCCGCGGAGCGGCGGGGCAAAGCCAAACCCTCCTGGCCGGAGGCTCCCGCCGAGCACCCCATAATCGGCAGGCTCTGGTTTGTCGGCTTCGCCACAGCGTCCGCCGTTCTGGCCCTGATCCCCGTGATCTCCGCTGCTGCCGCGGCCTTAGTGGTTTATGCCTTCATTCGGGGCAGCGCTTCGCTGACGGCAGCGGTTCCGCAGCTGCTGCTGGCCATTGCGCCGGCGGCCCTCGTCTGGTTCCTGTCCAACCTGCTGCTGATCCTGCTGACCACCCGGCTCCTCAGCCTGGGCCTGGCCGAAGGATATTACCGGGTGCGCAGCAGAATCGGCTGGCAGGTCTGGGCTACCGAGCGGGTCCTGGACCTGGCCCGGGACGTGCTCTTCCCGATCTATGCGAGCCTCTTCACTCCGGTCTGGCTGCGCCTGCTTGGCGCGAAGATCGGCAAGAACGTGGAGGCTTCGACGGTGCTGTTGATCCCGAAGATGACCACTGTGGGCGAGGGAGCCTTCCTGGCCGACGACACGATGGTGGCCTCGTACGAACTCGACGGCGGCTGGTTGCGGATCGCGCCCGCGAAGATCGGCAAACGCTCCTTCCTGGGCAATTCCGGGATGACGGCGGCCGGCCGCAATGTGCCCAAGAACTCCCTGGTTGCCGTGCTGTCAGCGACCCCCGCCAAAGCCAAGGCCGGCACCTCGTGGCTGGGCAGTCCGCCGGTGCGGCTCCGGCGCACCGCCATCGCCTCCGATGACACCCGGACGTACCAGCCGCCGCTAAGGCTCAAGGTCGCCCGGTCGCTCTGGGAACTGTGCCGTTTTGTTCCAGTCGTGGTGACCGTCGCAATCGCGGCCGGCGTTTTCCTCGCCTTCGACTGGCTTGCCTCCGCCACGAATTACGGCATCGCGGCGCTCCTGGGCGGCGTGGTGATTCTCATCGCCGGAGCGGTGGCGGCGGGCAGTGCTGTGGTGGCGAAATGGTTGCTGGTAGGGCGCATCAAACCCGGTGAGCACCCGTTGTGGAGTTCCTTCATCTGGCGCAACGAGGTGGTGGACACGTTCATTGAGATGGTCAGCGCCCCTTGGTTCGCCCGGGCGGCCACCGGGACCCCGGCCCTGGTCTGGTGGCTCCGGGCCCTCGGCGCCAGGATCGGCGCGGGCACCTGGTGCGAAAGCTACTGGCTGCCCGAGGCGGACCTGGTGACCCTGGGCCGGAACACCACGGTTAACCGGGGTTGTGTGGTCCAGACCCATCTGTTCCATGACCGTGTGATGAGCATTGACACTGTTACGCTCGATGACGGGGCAACGATGGGCCCGCACGGAGTCATCCTCCCGCAGGCCCGGATCGGCAAAGGTGGCACCGTAGGCCCGGCATCCCTTGTGATGCGGGGTGAAACTGTCCCTGCCGCGACGTACTGGATGGGCAACCCGGTGAGCCCGTGGGGCGGGCCGGCAGTGGCTGCCCCCAAGCCGAAGTAGCACGCTCCCGCCCGACCCGCACCTGCCAACCCGAAGGCCGTCTAATGAGTTCCAGCCCCCAGAGGTCCACCGCCGCAACCGGCACCGGAGGCGGCCTGCCCGCGGATGATCCGGCGGGCTCTCCTGATCCGTACCTGCCGGGCCATGGCACCAATGCCTACCGCGTCACCCGGTATGAACTCGAACTGGACTACAAGCTCAGCAGCAACCGCCTGAACGGGCGGGCCACTGTGCACGCGGTGACACAACGCGCCACCTCGGCCATTGTGCTGGACCTGACCGGGCTCCGGGCCAGCAAAATCCAGCTCTCCGGTCGGAAGGTCCGCAAGTTCAGCCAGCGCGCCGACCAGCTGGTCATTGTCCCCGACGCCGCCCTGATGCCGGGCGAAGAATTCACTGTGGACGTCCGTTACGAGGGAAACCCCTCCCCCCGCCGGGGCTTATGGGGCGACGTGGGATGGGAAGAACTGACCGATGGTGTGCTGGTGGCTGGCCAGCCGAACGGCGCACCGTCCTGGTTCCCCTGCAACGACCACCCCTTGGACAAGGCCAGCTATCGGATCTCGGTGACCACTGACGCACACTACCGGGCGGTGTGCAACGGGATCCTGGTCGCCCGCACCGGCCGGTCCAGCCGCGAGACCTGGGTCTACGAACAGGCCGAGCCCATGGCCACGTACCTCGCCACGGTTCAGATCGGCCGCTACGAGCTCTTGGCCCTCAACCCGGTCCGCCCGGCGTCGCAGGTGCCCCAGCACGTCGCGGTTCCTGCTGAGCTTGCGGACAAGGCACGCGAAGGGCTGAGGAGGCAGCCGGAAATGATGCGTACCTTCATCGATTGCTTCGGCCCCTACCCGTTCGCCGAGTACACGGTAGTGGTGGCCGGGGATGAGCTGGAGATCCCGCTCGAGGCGCAGAGCCTGTCGATTTTCGGCCCCAACCAGCTGGAACAGGACTGGGAGTCGCAGCGGCTCATCGCCCACGAGTTGTCCCACCAGTGGTTCGGCAATTCGCTGACGGCAGCGTCCTGGAAGGACATTTGGCTGCATGAGGGCTTCGCCTGCTATGCCGAATGGATCTGGTCCGAGGAAGCCGGCGTTATGACTGTGGCGCGCCGGGCCGCCGCCGCCTGGCGGAAGCTCAGCACCGGCGCGCAGGACCTGCTCGTGGGCGACCCCGGTCCGGAGCTGATGTTCGATGACCGGGTGTACAAACGCGGGGCCTTGGCGCTGCACGCCCTCCGCCTGCGCTGCGGCGACCTGGCGTTTTTTTCGCTGCTGCATGAGTGGGCGGGGCAGTACCGCCACGGCTCGGTCTCGACGGCGCAGTTCATTCTCACCGCGGACCACGCGACAGGCCTCGACACGGAAGCGCTGCTGCACCCGTGGCTGTACCAGGAAGCGCTGCCGGCACTTCCGGCCGGCGGCCCAAAGTGATCTCCTGGCCCTTTGTTGCTAAGCGGTTCCCGGAACAGCCAGCGCGGCGGCGAATCCCGCAGGCAGGCCCAACGCAAACGTGTCCAGTTCAATAAGGACAATGCCGTCCCCGGGCTCCGCGAAAGCCTCCACCGTAGCCGGATCGACCCGCAACCCGGTACCGCGTGACTTGAGCAGCGCTTCCTTGCGCGCCCAGGCAGCTGCCCGCCAGCCCGTTGCCTGGTCGGGGGGAAGCGTATTGAGCCGCTCCCGTTCGGCAGGGGTGAGGGCAACGACGTCGAACCCCGGGAACGTCACACCGGAGCTGTGCTCCAGGTCGATGCCGGGACGGACCCCCGGTTCCCGGGTGTGCACTGCTGCCAGCAGGGCCCAGCCGCGGCTGCGCGACAGGCTTAGGTTCAGGCCGGCGGGAAGACCGGCAATCCGGTAGCCTGGCCGGCCATGGTCATTCTCCGGGCCGGTGCCGCAATCAGGGCACACATAGGCGGCCGTTAGTTCTCCGGGGTGCACCGCCAGGATCCCGGCAGCAAAAGCGCGCAACGCGATCCGGCCGGCCACAAAGTCCCGCCGGGTGGGGTCGTCTTTGAGGCCCGCTGCACGGGCGCGTTCTGCTTGATCGAGGAAGGCCACACCGTCCGGTCCGACGTCGGCAAGACGAACGGACCGGACGGTGGCCCCGGCGACGGCGAGTGTTCTTCCGTGCTCTAGCGTTGGACTGCCCCGAAACGCTCGTGCGCAGCTGCCACGGCACCCTCGCGCGCCGCGGACGCCTCCTCGGCTGTCAGCGTGCGGTCAGCGGCACGGAAGCGCAGGCTGAAAGCCAGCGACTTTTTGCCGTCCTCGATGCCCTTGCCCGCGTACACGTCGAAGAGTGCAACGTCTTCAAGCAGCTCGCCGGCTCCCGCGCGCAGAGCCGACTCCACTTCGTCAGCGGGGACCTCCAGCGGCACCACCAGGGCGACGTCCTGGCTCGCCACCGGGAACGTCGACAGGTGCCGGGCGACGATCACGTCGGCGGCAGCCTCAAAGAGGGCATCGGCGTTGAATTCGAGCGCCACCGACCGTGCCGGCATGTCGTGGGCGGCCAGCAGTTTCGGGTGCAGTTCGCCGGCGTAGCCCAGGACCTCCCCGGTGCGGAGCGCCAGTTGCGCGGCCCGTCCCGGGTGGAAGGCCTGGTGCCGGCCCTGGCTAACAACGATTTCGACGCCGAGCACGTCGCCGGCGATCCGGGCGATGTCCACGGCATCGGCCCAGTCCCATACCCGGGGACTGTGGCCGGCGGCAACCGGTGAGTCGTGGCCGGTAAGCACCGCGGCGAGGTACAGCGGCTGGTCCGGCACACCGTTATACAAACCGTCGAGCACTTCATCGCCCGGCCGGACGCCAAGGGGCGGGATCGTGGCGGTGCCGAGTGTGTCACCCGGCAGGAAAACCAGCCCGGCCTCGAACAGGGCCAGGTCGCGGAAGCCGCGCGAATGGTTGCGTTTAGCCACCTCGATCAGGCCCGGCAGGATCGAGGTGCGCAGGTAGCCTTGCTCCTCGCTGATCGGGTTGGCGAGCTTGAGTGCCGTGCGCGGCGCTCCTTCAGTGGCAACGCCAAACGTGTCGTTGGCGGCCTGGGAGACGAACGGGTACGCGAGGACCTCGGTGAGGCCGGCGGCTGCCAGCGCCTGGACGAGGCGCCTGCGTTGCTGCTGGACGCGGGTCAACCCGCGGCCAGGGGGTGCCACGGGCAGTGACGCGGGGATTTTGTCATAGCCGACCAGGCGCGCAATTTCCTCGGTCAGGTCTTCCTTGGTTTCCAGGTCGTTGCGCCAGCTTGGCGCCGTCACCGTGTACCCGCCCTCGTTTTTGACAACAACTGCACCCAGGTCCTCGAGCGAGCTGAGGATCTGTTCCTCGGTGAAGTCGATCCCAATACGTTCCGCGGCGAAAGCCGCTGGCAACTCGACGGCGACGGCGGCCGGTGCGGTGCCGACGTCGGTCCCCTCGGCGACGGCGGTGCCGCCGGCGAGCTCGACCAAGAGGTCAACAACCCGCTGTGCGGCGATGCCGGCCACCTGCCAGTCAACGCCGCGTTCGAAGCGCTTGGAGGCTTCGGACGGGAGCTTGTGGCGGCGGCGGGAGCGTGCGATGGACACTTCGTCGAAGTGCGCAGCCTCCACGAGGACGTTTGTGGTGGCATCGGACACCTCGGTGGCGGCACCGCCCATCACGCCGGCAATGCCGATCGCCCCGGAACCGTCGGTGATCAGGAGGTCCTCGACGTCGAGCGTGCGTTCCTTGCCGTCCAGGGTGGTGATCTTTTCCCCGGCCGCCGCCCGACGGACCACAATGTCACCGGACAGGGTGTCCAGGTCGTAGCAGTGGGTGGGCTGGCCGAGTTCCAGCATGACGTAGTTCGAGACGTCCACCGGCAGCGAGATCGAGCGGATGCCGGCGAGCCGGAGCCGGGAGGTCATCCACGGGGGCGTGGGCTTCGTCGCGTCGACGCCCCGGACGGTGCGGGCCACAAAACGGTCACAGCCGGGCTTACCGTAGATCGGGGCGCCGTCGTTGAGCTGCACGCCGTAACCGCCGGCCAGTTCCGCAGGTGCCTGGACCCTGGCTGCCGGGTCGGTGAAGGTCGTGCCGGTCGCGTGCGCGTACTCGCGGGCCACCCCGCGGAGGGAGAACGCGTAACCGCGGTCCGGGGTGACGTTGATTTCGGCGGCCTGGTCGTAAAGGCCCAGCAGTTCCATGGCGTCGGTGCCAATTTCCGGGTCCAGCCCGATCCGCGAGAGCACCAGGATGCCGTCGTGGTCCTCGCCGATGCCAAGTTCGCGCACCGAAGCGATCATTCCCGCGGAAAGGTGCCCGTAGGTCTTCCGGGCGGAGATGCGGAAGTCGCCGGGCAGCACGGCGCCCGGAAGGGTGACAACGACCTTGTCGCCTGCCACGAAGTTGTGCGCGCCGCAGATGATGCCCTGGACGCCGGCGGGGTCGATGCCCTCGCCTGTCAGGGTCTGCTGCTGGCCTTCGGGGACCACCCGGACCTGGCACCAGTTGATGGTCTTGCCGTTGGTCTGGGGTTCCTTGACGATGCTCAGCACCTGGCCCACCACAACGGGACCCTGCAGGGCATCCGTCGGGCGGTGCACTGCTTCTTCTTCAAAACCGACCTTGACCAGGTCGGCCATCACGTCTTCGGCCGTCGCTCCGGCCGGTACCTGCGCGAATTCACGCAGCCAGGAAAGTGGGATACGCACGGTTAGATCTCCATCCCGAAGTGCTCGCTGAAACGTACGTCGCCTTCGATCATGTCGCGCATGTCGCCGACCTCGTTGCGGAACATCAGGGTCCGCTCGATGCCCATGCCGAAGGCAAAACCTGAATAGATGTCCGGATCGATGCCGGCCGCGCGGAGCACGTTGGGGTTGACCATGCCGCAGCCGCCCCATTCGATCCAGCTGGGGCCGCCTTTGGCCTCCGGGTGCCAGATGTCCAGCTCGGCGGAGGGCTCGGTGAACGGAAAGTAATTCGGGCGCAGCCGGATCTGGGCCTCGTCGCCGAACATCTGGCGCGCGAAGTGCTCCAGGGTGCCGCGGAGGTCCGCCATGCTGAGTTTCCTGTCGATGGCGAGGCCCTCGAACTGGTGGAAGACCGGCGTGTGCGTGGCGTCGAGCTCATCGGTGCGGAACACCTTGCCGGGGCACAGGACGTAAATCGGCAGTTCGCGTTCGAGCATGGAGCGGACCTGCACCGGGGAGGTGTGGGTGCGCATCAGCAGGTGGGCTTCGGGCGGCTCCACAAAAAAGGTGTCCTGCATTTCGCGGGCGGGGTGGTCCGGTTTGAAGTTCAGCGCATCGAAGTTGAACCATTCGGACTCGACCTCGGGGCCTTCGGCGATTTCCCAGCCCATGCCAACGAAGATGTCAGCGACGCGTTCCTGCAGGGTGGACAGCGGGTGGCGTGCACCGGCACGACGGCGGCGCGGAGCGGCCGTGACGTCAACCGTCTCCTCGACCAGGATGCGTGCGTCGTTCTCGGCTTCGAGCTCGGCCGTGCGGTCCGCGAGCGCCTTGTTGACACGTCCGCGGGAGGCACCCATCAGCTTGCCGGCGGCGGCCTTCTGGTCCTTCGGCAGGCCGCCGATTTCACGGTTGGCGAGGCTCAGCGCGGACTTCTCGCCGGTGTGGGCAAGCCGCACGGCTTTGAGTTCATCGAGCGTGGAGGCGGCGGCAATAGCGGCAACGGCCTGGTCTACGGCGGCGGTGATGGCGGCTTCATCCAGGGGATTCGGGACGCCGGCGCCCGGCAAAGTTTCAGTCATCTACTGTTCTTAGCTACGAGTCGGTTCATGCCAACGGGCGCAGGACCTTCAACAGGAGCAGGTACCGGCGCGTTGACAAAGGGCAGGGCCCGCCAAAATCACTCCGGCGGACACTTCCCAACAGTCTAGTTGAACGCACTCAGGTGCCCGAACCTGGGTCCCGGCTAGCATGGCCTTATGACGCCCGGACAACGGCTGCGGCAGCTGGCCAATGTATTGAATGCAACAACCCCGTTGGGCTTGTTGCTCGCCGGCTGCGCCCGCGCCCCGGTCCGCCGTGGACCCCGCGGGCTGCTGCTTGCCACCGGCTACCACTGGCGGCGGCCAATGGCCGGGGCCTTTACGGTCGGCAATGTGGTGCTCTTCCGCGCCGGACCCGGCAACGCCCTCGCCAATCCGGAACTGCTCGGGCACGAGGAGCGCCACAGCACCCAGTACGCGTGCTGCCTGGGCCTGCCTTTCCTGCCGTTGTATTTCCTGGCAGCAGCCTGGTCCCAGCTCCGGACCGGCAACCCTGGCTCGGGTAATGTCTTCGAACGGCACGCCGGGCTGCTGGCCGGCGGCTACCCGGAGCCAACCCAGGCGGCCCCCGAACAGAACGAGGCATAACATGACCGACAGTCCCAGGACCATCTCCGTCACCGGATCCGGCAGCGCGGAAGCCGAACCCGACATGCTTACCCTTTCGATAGGGGTCGAGTGCCACCGGGAGGGCGTCGGCGCCGCGTACGGCGACGCCGGCCGGGTCCTGGCAGCGATCACGGAGGCACTGCGCTCGTACGGCGTGGCGGACCCGGACATCACCACGTCGGGGCTCAATGTCCGTGCCGAGGTGAACTGGCAGGAGGGCCGGGGCCAGGTCGTGGCCGGCTACCTGGCGTCCAGCGTCCTGAGTGTCCGGCTCAGGGAGCTGGGAACGTCGTCGGCGGTCATCGCCGCGGCCGTATCGGCCGGCGGCAACGATGTCCGGCTCAACGGCCTGGAGCTCGGCTTCGCCGATCCCGCCGGCGTCTACGCCCGCGCCCGTGAGGCCGCCTGGCTGGACGCCCGCACAACGGCCGGGCACTTCGCCTCGCTCGCCGGGACGTCGCTGGGACAGGTCATCTCGCTCACCCAGCAGTCCGGACATGCAGCCCCACTCCCCGGGGCGGCGATGCAGCGGGCCGCCGCGGTGGAATCGCTTACTGTCGAGGCCGGAGAATCGTCCGTCACCGCAACGGTCGGCGTTGTGTGGGAGCTGCACGGCTAAGCCTGCCACGGGCGCAGCGGTGCGGGCCGGCGGCGGTGGACTGCAACGGCGCGCTGGCGTCCGGATACAGCGGGGCTCCTTGACTTAAACTCGAACATACCTTCGAATGGAAACCATGAGATGGGACGCGCAAGCACTTAATCCGGCGTCGGAAGACTGGGCGGCCGCCGGGCAGGGCACAGTTGCCGCCGGCGGGTCCCCGGCCGCCGCCGATGCCCTGCTGCCCCTGCTCGGGCTGGTGCGTTCCGTGACCACCCCCGAATTCGCCGGCGTCACGTTCCATGAGGTCACCGCTAAATCGGTGCTCAACAAAGTGGCCGCCGGTTCCCGAATGCCGTTCGAATGGACCATCAACCCGTACCGTGGCTGCAGCCACGCGTGTGTCTACTGTTTCGCCCGGAAAAGCCACACCTACCTCGATTTCGACGCCGGACTGGACTTTGACAGCCAGGTGGTAGTGAAAATCAACGCCGCGGAGGTCCTGCGCCGGGAATTGGCCAAGCCCTCCTGGGCCCGGCAGCACGTGGCTCTCGGTACCAACACCGATCCCTACCAACGGGCCGAAGGCCGGTACCGGCTGATGCCCGGGATCATAGGTGCCCTCGCCGATTCCGGGACTCCGCTGTCAATCCTGACGAAGGGCACCTTGCTGGCCCGGGACATCCCGCTGCTGAAGCATGCGGCTGCGCAGGTCCCGGTCGGCGTGGGCATCTCACTGGCGATGACGGACGAGCGCCTCGCCGAAGCAGTCGAGCCCGGTACGCCCGGGCCCCGGGCCCGCCTGAAGCTGATTACCCGGCTCCGGGAGGCCGGACTGCCCTGCGGCGTAATGGCTATGCCCATCCTGCCGTGGCTCTCGGACAGCGACGAGGCCCTCGATTCCCTGTTCGCTTCGCTGGCCTCGGCGGGCGCCACCGGAGTCACGGCCGGGGCGCTATACCTCAAGCCCGGCACCCGGGAATGGTTTATGCAGTGGGTCGCCAAGGAACACCCCCAGCTTGCCGGCAGGTACCGCCGGCTCTACGGCACCGGTTCCTACGCCGCCAAGGAGTACCGCGACTGGCTCTCCGGCCGCATTCGGTATTTCAAGGCCAGGCATGGGTTCTCCGGCTCGCAGGGCTTCAGCCACCGGGACCTCAACGACGATCCCGGCAGCCGTGACCCCAGGGACGAGGAAGCGCAGTATCCCGAGGGGAGCCTCCCCGAACCGGCAGCCGTCGCCGCCGGCCAGCGGTCAGCAACGCCGGCTGCACAGGCTACCTTGTTCTAGAGTTCCTTCACGGCGCCCAGGATCCGGGTGAGTGAGTCCTTGGCGTCTCCAAAGAGCAGCGTCGTTTTGGCATCAAAGAGCAGCTCGTTCTCAATCCCGGCGAAACCCGGCCGCATCGAGCGTTTGAGGAACACCACCTGCCCGGCCAGCGAAACCTCCAGGATGGGCATCCCGTAGATCGGCGCCCCGGGCGTGGATTTGGCGGCAGGGTTAACAACGTCGTTAGCGCCCACAACCAGGGCGACGTCGGTGTTCGGGAACTCCGGGTTGGCTTCTGCCAGCTCTTTTAACGCCTCGTATGGAACGTTTGCTTCCGCGAGCAACACATTCATGTGGCCCGGCATCCGCCCGGCCACCGGGTGGATGGCAAAAACCACTTCAACGCCGCGGGCCGCCAGGGCCGTGGCAAGCTCGGCGATCGTGTGTTGGCCCTGGGCGACGGCGAGTCCGTAGCCGGGCACGATCACGACCCGCTGGGCGTAGCCAAGCTGGACCGCGACGTCTTCGGGCGAGGACGAGCGCACCGGGCGGTCGCTCTGCACTGTGGATCCCGCCGTCGACCCGCCCCGGAAGGCCCCGAATATAATGCCGGCGACGCCCCGGCCCATCGCGGCGGCCATCGCCTTGGTCAGCAGGGTGCCGCTGGCCCCCACCAGGGTGCCGGCCACCACCAGCAGGACGTTGCCAAGCACAATGCCGGATGCTGCAACCGCGAGGCCGGTAAAGGCGTTCAGCAACGAAATGACTATTGGCACGTCGGCCCCGCCGACGGGCAGCACCAGCAGGAGTCCCCCGGCCAGGCCCACTGCCAGCAGCGCGGCCGCCCAGCCGGTTGAACCCGAACCGACCACAAGGGTGCCGGCGGTGACGGCGCCCAGCACCACGGCGCCCATCACCGCCGGCATACCCGGGAACAGCAGCGGACGGGTGCTGATCAGCTCCTGGAGCTTGCCCACAGTCACGGCTGAGCCGGCAAAAGACACAGCGCCGATCAACATGGTGAAGACCACGGCCACCCGCACCCAGTAATCGCCGCTGTGGCCCAGTTCCAGCACTGCCACCAGCGCAGCAGCTCCGCCGCCGACGCCGTTGAACAAGGCCACCAGTTGCGGCATGTGGGTCATCTGCACCCGCCGGGCCACCGGAACGGCGATGGCAGACCCGACGGCGATGGCGGCGAGGATCAGCGGGATGTTTGCCAGTTTCGCGGAAAGAAAGACCGTGGCGACGGCCACGAAGGCGCCGGCCGCTCCAATCGTGTTGCCTCGACGCGCGGTCCGCGGTGAGCTGAGGCCCTTCAGCGCAAGAATGAAACACACCGCGGCCGCCAGGTAAAACAGGGAGGTCCACATCGGGCTGAGGACGCTCATGGGCCGTCCCGCCGCGGACGGTCGCTGCGCCGGACAGGTTTCCGGCTGCCGAACATTTCGAGCATCCGGTCCGTTACCACAAATCCGCCGACCAAATTGGACGTTGCCAGCACCACAGCGAGGAGTGCAACCATAAGCAGCCAGGGGTCGTCCGCCTGGCCGGCCACGATGATGGCGCCAACCAGGATGATGCCATGGATGGCGTTGGCGCCGGACATCAGCGGAGTATGCAGCTTGCTGGTGACCTTCGACACAACTTCGAACCCAACAAAGACGGCGAGCACCACTACCGTCAGCAGGGTGACCGGATCCATCATCTGAGTGCCTCCAGCGCGCCGGCGGTGGCGGCGTGCCGGACGGCCCCGCCGTGGGTGAGGCAGGCGCCGGCGACAACTTCGTCGTCGAAATCCGGAACAACTTTTCCCTCTGTGGTCATCAGGGCCAGCAGGTTCGCGACGTTTTGGGCGAAAAGCCGGGAAGCATCGGAGGGCATCGAGGAAGCCGCGTCCTGCAGGCCCACCAGCGTAACGGAACCGCCGTCCACCGGGATCTGGAGGTCCTGCCCGGCGATGACTCCTTCGACGTTCCCGCCGGATTCCGCCGCAAGGTCAACAACGACCGAACCGGCCCGCATGGCTCCCACCATTTCTGTAGTTACCAGCAAAGGAGCTGCGCGGCCGGGGATGGCGGCGGTAGTGATGAGGATATCCGCCGCCCCGACGTGCGGGGCCAGCAGGGCGCGCTGGCGTATGGCCCGGTCCTCGCCCAGCTCACGGGCGTAGCCGCCACCGCCGTCCGCGGCGTCAAGATCGAGCTGGATGAAGGTGCCACCCATCGAGGCGACTTCTTCCGCTGAGGCGGCCCGGATGTCGTTGGCCGAAACCCTGGCCCCAAGGCGTTTAGCCGTACCAATGGCCTGCAGCCCGGCGACTCCGGCCCCCAGAACCAGGACCCTGGCGGGCGGGATCGTCCCCGCCGCGGTCATGTACAACGGAAAGAAGCGGGGATAGCGCACCGCGGCCTCGAGCACCGCCCGGTAGCCGGAGACCAGCGCCTGGGAACTGAGCGCGTCCATCGACTGGGCCCGGGAGATGCGCGGCACCAGTTCCAGCGCAAACGAGGTCACCCCGGCGCCCGCGAGGGCGTCCACTCCGGGCAGTTCCGACCCCGGAGAGGCGAAGCCAATAGTCACCGTGCCCGGGCGGAGTTCCCGGGCTGTCTCCGGTTCAAGCGGCCGGACGTGCAGCAAGACATCCAGTGATGCTGCCGTCAGCTCCGGAACAATTGACGCTCCCGCCGCGGCGTAGGCGGCATTGCCGTACCCGGCCGCGGTACCGGCCTGGCTCTCCACCACCAGATCGAGGCCAAGATCCATTAGCTGGCGCACGGTCTCCGGCGTCGCGGCAACCCGTCGCTCCCCCGTGCGTTGTTCCCGCCTGACACCCACCAGCACTGGCAACTCCTCTCGAATGGCTTCAGAGTAGGCACACGCTTCACCCTTTGGCGAGGGGCGGGCTCCGCAGGCGGGGATCGGCGGCGCGTCACCCGCAGCTCACCTGGACGGTTTTCAGGGCCTCCATGTCACGTCCGGGGCGCCCGAAGCGAAGCACAACACCGGCGGTCTCAGGGCCCCGGCGCCGCTGCGTCTTTCCGGCCCTCCACGGCTGTCAGCAGCGCCTCCACAATGGGCAAATCGGCCGGGATCCAGTCCAGGGCCAGCACGGCGCCGCGGTCCTGCAGATCGACCCAGCGCAGCTCGTCGTGGTCTTGGAGCGGACGCGGATCGCCGCCGAGAAGCTCTGCGAACCAGACCCGCATCACGGCACGTTCGTTAAGCGGCCAGCCCTCCGCCGCGCCCGCAGCGAGTTCTGCTCCCAGCCTGACCCGGACTCCAAGTTCCTCCCGCAATTCCCGGTGCAGGGCCTGTTCGGGCGTCTCGCCGGACTCGACCTTGCCGCCGGGAAACTCCCACATGCCGGCGAACTGCGGGGGCGCCGTCCGCCGGGCCACAAGCAGCCGGCCAGGTTCGGCGAGGGAGTCCAGTACTGCGCCGCCGACAACGTTGATGAGTCCAGTCACGCGACCAAGTCTAGGGGCAGGGCACACGTGGGAGAGAATGGAACCGGCCGGTGGCTGCGGACCTGGAATACCCGGCCCGCCCGCCCCGTTCAACTCATCAGACCGCAGATCATATTTAACTTGCCGCACCCTCCTGGTTCCACCCGGGAACGTCCCCGAAAAGCAGACGAATGACAATCACCGCACGAACACCGGCGACGCCCAAGACCGGCACCCGCACTGTTTCCCTAGCCATCGTTTCCCTCGCCATGGGCGGATTCGGCATCGGCACCACGGAATTCACGATGATGGGCCTGCTGAAGGAAATCGAGCAGGGCCTGAACATCAGCACGCCGGAGGCCGGCCATTTGATCTCCGCGTATGCCCTCGGTGTGGTGGTTGGCGCCCCTGTGCTGGCCGCCGTCGGCGCCAAGCTCCCGCGGAAGTATCTGGCCCTGGGGCTTATGCTCTTTTTCAGCGTCGCCAACCTCAGCTCCTTCATCGCCCCCGATTACGGCACTATGCTGCTTTCCCGCTTCGCGGCGGGGTTGCCGCACGGCGCCTTCTTTGGTGTTGCTGCGGTGATTGCGGCGTCACTGGTCGCCCCGACCCGGCGCGGCTGGGCTATTTCGATGGTGATGGCCGGCCTGACCGTCGCCAATGTCATCGGCGTACCGTTCGGCACCTGGCTGGGCCAGACGTATGGCTGGCGGCTGCTGTTCCTGCTGGTCGGCGGGATCGGCGTGCTGACCCTGGTGATGCTTTCAAAGTTTGTGCCGTTCCAGAAGCCGCACGCCGATGCGAGCTTCCGCCGTGAGCTGGGCGCCCTTAAACGGCTCCAGGTCTGGCTGGCGATCCTGATTGGCGTCGTCGGCTTTGGCGGTTTCTTCGCCACCTATACCTACATTGCGCACACCATGACCTCCGTGGCGGGCATTCCCTCGGCCTGGCTCCCGGCCGTTGTCGCGCTGTACGGGGTGGGCATGGTGGTCGGGAACATCGTTGGCGGCCGGATCGCGGACAAGTCAGTGATGGGAACGATCTACTGGGTGCTGCCGGGCATTGCCGCGGCACTTGTGGCCTACGCGGTGGCCGTGCATTGGCCGTGGTCCGCGTACCTGATGGTCTTCGTGGTCGGCGCGGCCGGCGCCATGCTTGTCCCGGCCCTGCAGACGCGGCTGCTGGACGCTTCTCCCGACGCCCCGTCGCTGGCTTCCTCGCTCAACCATGCGGCCCTTAATGTGGCCAACGCCTTGGGCGCATTCCTGGGTGGGCTTGTCATCGCCTGGGGCTGGGGGTACGTCGCTCCCGCGCTGGTCGGAGCCGTGCTGGCGCTGCTGGGCCTTGGAATCGCCCTCATCAGCGGACGGGTGGAACGCAAGAGGCCGCTGGTCCGGTAGCCGCACTGCGGTTCCCGGATCAGCGGCCCCTCAGCATCATGACCGGTCAGGTGGCGTTGACGCGCTGGAGGTCCGGTTCAAGGTAGATAACCCGCGCGATCGGAACAGCTTGCCGGATCCGGGTCTCGGCACTGTCGATAGCCGCAGCGATTTCCCGGCCGGTGTCGGAGCTGCCGATGCTGATCTTCGCCGCGACGAGCAGTTCCTCCGGACCCAAGTGCAGGGTCTTGAGGTGGATGATCGAGGTGCCGTCGGATTCGATGGCCACCCGGATCCTGGTGACGTCGTCCTTCGTGGCCGATTCACCGAGCAGCAGTGACTTGGTTTCGATGGCAAGCACAGCGGCGATGGCAACCAGCAGGAAGCCGATCATCGCAGTACCCAGGGCATCCCAGATGCCGTTTCCGGTGAGCAGGGTCAGGCTGACGCCCAAGAGCGCGAAGAACAGGCCCACAAGCGCGCCGAAGTCCTCGAGCAGGATAACGGGCAACTCCGGCTGCTTGGCGCTGCGGATGAACTTGACCCAGCCCTGCTTGCCGCGGAGGGGATTGGATTCGATGACGGCTGTCCGGAACGAAAACGACTCCGCGATGACGGCACCGATCAGGACGGCGAGCGGGACCCACCAGAACGCACCTTCGATGGCGTGTGGGTGCTGGAGCTTTCCCCACGCTTCATACAAAGCAAAGAGGCCGCCCACGCTGAACAGCACGATTGAGACGATAAAGGCGTAGATGTAGCGCTCCCGGCCGTATCCGAACGGATGCTCCGGACTTGCCGCCCGTTTGGCACGCTTGCCGCCCACCAGCAGCAGGAGCTGGTTGCCGGAGTCCGCGAGCGAGTGGATCGCTTCGGCCAGCATTGATGAGGAAAAAGTCAGGAAGTACGCGACGAATTTCAGGACGGCGATAGTCAGGTTGGCGGCAAGCGCCGCAACAATCGCCTTGGTACCGCCATTTGCAGCCAAGAGAGCCTCTTCTAAGGGGTTTGGGAAGGTGGTGGACTCCGGCCGATGCGCGCGCCCACAAGGAATACCGTACCTGCTCTTGCCCCGCCGCCAGCACCCGGGGCGACCGGTCCGGCGGGGCAAATAACAATTGGGTGTGCGGCTACTGACAAGCAAACCGGCCTATGTTAGCTTGAAGCCATAATCGGGATTCACCCTTTGGATGCCGACGAATATGTAGGAGGAGTAATGGGCTTTCTTGGCTGGATCATTCTCGGACTCATAGTAGGTGCAATCGTCAAGGCAGTTATGCCTGGCAGTGTCGGCGGCGGCTGGGTTACCAGTCTTGTACTCGGCGTTGTCGGCGCTATTGTCGGCGGATGGATCGGCGACCTGCTCTTCGGCGGCGGCAAGATGGAATTCTGGAACCTCGGTTCCTGGGTCCTGGCCATTGTCGGCGGCCTGGTGGTTGCCGGCGTCTACGGCGCCATCACGGGGCGCAACAAGACCACATAACTACACCGGCACAACGGCGGGAGCCCACCTTGCGGTGGACCCCCGCCGTACTTTTGTGCCCTGCTCGTTGTAGCCACGGGACCGGGAGCGGCCCCGCGGTCCCTGACTCTGTGGGCCTGACTCTGCGGGGCTTAGCGCTGCGGGGCTCCGACGTCTTGCTGCGAGCGGGCACTGGCGTAGAGGCAGACGGTTGCCGCGGTCCCCAGATTGAGGCTTTCAGCCGCGCCGTAGACCGGCACGGCCACCCGGTGGTCGGCCAGGGCGAGCTCTTCATCGGAGAGCCCTTGGGCTTCGTTGCCGAAGAGCCATGCCGTCGGGCTTTCCAGCGCGTACCCGGCGTCAGGTGCCGGTGCGCCCAGCCGGCGGGCAGCGTTCTGGTCCTGGAGCCGGTCCAGATTAAGTTCCCCTCCGCCGTCTGCGGCGAGAACTCCGATGCCACGTTCCTTGCAGCGGGCCGCCAGCTCCCCGGGCTCGGCACCAAGCACCACTGGCAGATGAAAGAGTGACCCGGCCGTCGATCGGACCGCCTTGGGATTGTAGATGTCCACACTGGAAGCGGTGAGGACAACAGCATCCGCGCCGGCCGCGTCCGCTGCCCGCAGAACGGTGCCGGCGTTACCCGGGTCGCGGACCTCACACAACACCGCCACCAGCCGCGGGCCGGCGTCAAGTACCGTCTCCAGGCTCACATCGAGGAAGCCGCAGACCGCGAGCACACCCTGCGGGGTCACCGTATCCGCCATCGCGGCGAGGACTTCGTCGGTGGCTAAAAAGGCTGTGGTGCCCTCGGCGAGTGTCTCCAGGTCAGGGTGCCGGTCCAGGCAGGACTCGCTCGCGTAAACCTCATAGACAATGCCCGGCTCCCCCGCGGCCAGCCTCTTCCGGTGCAGCACCAAGGCCTCCCGGACCGCCTGCGGCCCCTCGGCCAGGAACTCGCGGCGCTTTAAACGGGCCGGGCGCCCGGCAAGTTGTGCCACCTTCCTCACTCGATCAGCTCGAGGGTTGGAAAGTACATCATCTTGCGGGCGCCCGGTTTCGTTCATATAAGAACCTTAGTAGCTTTTCGAGCCGGTTCTTGAACGCGGTAGTCCGTGAACGAGCTCAGGTACTACTTGGCAGCCGTGTCGGCGGCCGGCTTGGCAGCGGCCTTCTTGGCGGGGGCCTTCTTCGCAGCCGGCTTCGAAGCGGCCGGTGCAGCTTCGGTCTGCACGGCCGGAGCTGACGTGTCGGCGGGCAGCGAGTCCTTGGCGATCTTGACAAGAGCGGCGAAGGCGTTGGCGTCGGAGACGGCAAGTTCGGCCAGCATCCGGCGGTCAACCTCGACCTCAGCGGCCTTCAGGCCCTGGATCAGACGGTTGTAGGTCAGGCCATTGGCGCGGGAGGCAGCATTGATGCGCTGGATCCAGAGGCGGCGGAAGTCGCCCTTCTTCTTTTTGCGGTCACCGTAGCTGTACACAAACGAGTGCAGCAGCTGCTCTTTGGCCTTGCGGTACAGGCGTGAACGCTGTCCACGGTAGCCCTTGGCGCGCTCAAGAATAACCCGGCGCTTCTTGTGGGCGTTGACCGCCCTCTTCACACGTGCCACGTGCGTACTCCTTAGAAAATCTGATCCCAAGCATCTACTGCCGGAGAAACCGGCTGGCCTGAGAAGCCTTTTTGGTAGTTGACTACTGCCAGGTGGCAATAGTCAGAGAACTTGGAACTTAGATGCCGAGCATCTTCCGGATGACCTTGGCGTCGCCCTTGAAGACGATCTTGTCGCCGGCGAGGCGGCGGGTCAGCCTGGAGGACTTGTGCTCGAGGTAGTGGCGGCGGTTAGCCTGCTGGCGGCGCAGCTTGCCGCTGCCGGTCAGCTTGAAGCGCTTCTTAGCACCACTGTGGGTCTTCATCTTCGGCATGGGAACCGATCTCCTTACGTATCCGCAGACAGGGTCTGCAGTCTTTCGTGCAGCCGCCCCTGCGGGCGGCGTGCTGGTTGCTTGCTGCCGGACGTTGCTGTCCGGCAGCCCTGAACTAGTTGGTCTTCTTGGCGGCCGGCTTGACGGCGGCCCTTGGAGCGGCCGGCCGGGCGGCCGGCTTCGGTGCCGAGGGCCGCGGGATCGGCTTCGGGGCAGCAACCGGCTTCGGTGCTGCCGCCGGAGCGGCCGCGGGAGCCTCCGGAGCCGTGGCTGCGGCCTTGGGCGCTGCCGGGGCCTTGCTAACTGCCGGCTTGGCGGCGGCCTTGGGCGCCTCACGCTTCGGAGCGGCCTTGGCGGCCTCCTGCTTCGGCTTTTCCTGGACGGCAGCCTTAGCAGCCGGGGCCTTCTCTGCCGCGGCGGCCGGAGCCTCGGCGGTTTTGGCAGCGTCGGCCGCGACGGCGTCAGCCTTGACCGTTTCCGCCGGCTCTTCGACGACGTCGGGGACGGTTTCCGCTGCCAGGGCTTCCGTGGCCGGAGCCGCTGGCACGGCCTCCTCAGCTGCTGGCGCCTCGGTCCGGACCTGGTAGCCCTCGGGAAGAAGATCCGCGAGCGACTGGGTCAAGGGTGCATCAGGTGCCGAGGTTTCGACGCGGCCTGAAGCTTTGGCTTCGTTCTCGGCTTTGGCGTCCGCCCGCTGCGACGCCCGGCGGGCTTCTGCCTTGGCTTCTGCCTTGTTCTTGAGCGGGCCAACGACCATGACCATGTTGCGGCCGTCGATCCGGGGACTGGACTCCACGACGCCAACCTCGGCGACGTCGTCCGCGAAGCGCTGGAGCAAACGGATGCCCATCTCGGGACGCTGCTGCTCACGGCCTCGGAACTGGATCATGGCCTTGACCTTGTCTCCGGCGCCGAGGAAGCGGAGCGCGTGGCCGCGCTTCGTCTCGTAGTCGTGGGTGTCAATCTTCAGGCGAAAGCGAATTTCCTTCAGGACCGTGTTGGTCTGGTTCTTCCGGGCTTCACGTGCCTTGACGGCGGCTTCGTACTTGTACTTGCCGAAGTCCATCAGCTTGCACACCGGAGGCTTGGCCTGCGGTGCAACTTCAACGAGATCAAGATCGGACTCGGCAGCCAAACGCAGGGCATCCTCAATACGGACAACGCCTACTTGTTCGCCTGCAGGGCCGACCAGCCGCACCTCGGGGACGCGGATACGCTCATTGATTCTTGGCTCGCTAATGTTAAGGCTCCTGTGTTCGTAAGGGGGTATTCCACCGGCAAAAAGAGAAGGCCCCCAATTGCCGGAGCAATCGAAGGCCTCGAAGATCGGCGCTGCCGGCCTCGAATGAGGCGGCATACATCCTGCCGGGCTGACGCCCGGGAAGAATGCCCGACCAGGTACCCGGCAACCTTACTTCTTGCGAAGCTTCCCGAAGGAGAGCGGCTGACGCGGGTGGGAGAGAACTCCGCTTGCAAACTGAAAATCGATTCTACAGAACAAATTCCGTCCGACGCACCTCCATGACGGGCATGGCGGGTTCGGACTTGTCCCGACGCTGGGCCGCAGCGGTGAACTAACGGCGCAAACAGTGGAATAACGACAATCAGTCGGTCTGTGACAAGCTTACCAGCATGAGCACATCAGAGCGTAATTCACACGTTTACGAGCCCGCCGACGCCCAAGGCGACGTTTCACAGCAGATCCGCGACATCTCCGAGGTGCCCGCAATCGAAGTCATCACCACCGCCGCAGTGCACCTGATGAGTGCCGCAGCAGTGAAGCTTGGGCTGGCCGCCGAAGAGAACGCCGACGAACTCAAGGACCTTGACGAGGCACGCAAACTGATCACGGCGCTGGCCGGACTCGTCACCGCGGCGGCGCCTGAAATCGGTTCCCAGCACGCCGGACCGTTGCGCGACGGGCTGCGGTCCCTGCAGCTGGCCTTCCGAGAAGAGTCCGTCATCCCGGACGCCCCGGGCAAGGGTCCGGGCGAAAAATACACCGGCGCAGTCAACTAGGCACCACCGGCAAACCAGCGAGTACGCGGGGACGGCGGGCAGACCATTGTGGTCCGCCCGCCGTCCCCGTTAAAGCCGTCGTCCATGCAACTGCCGGGCCAGCGGCGGTCCGTCCCGGCCGGGGCTCAGGCTGAAGCGAGGCGCCGGCGGCGGCGTTGCTGCAGCACCAGGCCCACGAGGCACAGGAGCACCCCGCCCGCCCCGACCGCCAGGAATCCGGTGGTGGGCCCGACGCCGTCGATAAAGACCCCGGCAAGCGGTGCGCCGAACGCGACGCCGCCGGTCAGCGCCGAGCCGTACCAGCCCATCGCCTCGCCGCGGCGCCGCTCGTCGACGAGCTCGGCAACCTTCTCCGAGGCGGCCGACAGCACCGGCGCGCACAACAGTCCCGGCAGCAGCGAAAGGATGCTGAGTGTCCAGGTGTCCTGCGCCAAGGACATCGGGATGGTCAGTGCGGACATACCAAGGAGCAGCAGGATCGGCGAGATCGGCCGGTGCATGGCGCCATACAGCAAACCACCGATCACCGACGCGGCGCACCAGAAAAAGAAGACCAGTCCGATCTCACCCTGGTGGCCACCGGTTTCGAGGGCGGCCACGATCCCGACGTCGGTGCCGCTCAGGACCATCCCGGCACCGCCGGCAACTGCGAAGACCGCGGCGACCGCGGTGGTGAACCAGCTGAAATTGTGGATGACCCTGCGCCGGAGCCCGGCCGGCGCCAGCCGCCTGTCCTCCGCGGCGGCAAGCGGGACGAATTCGGCCGCGGCTTCCTGCAGGTGCGCCGGGGCGGCTGCCACGACGGCGGCTTCGGCGGCGTCCTGCTGGCTGGCGCCAAAGACCGCATCGGACTCACCGTCAGACTCGGCACTGCGGGTCGGCGGGTTGAACCACATCAGGAAGAGCCCGGAAACCGAGGTGGCAATGCCGACAATTGTCAGCCCCAACACCGACTGTCCGGCGGTCGCGACCAGGGCACCCGCTGCGGGTCCGATCATAAAGACCAACTCGGTGGAGATGGCGTCCAGGGCGAAGGCCGTCCGGCGCTGTTCGCCGGAGGCCAGCACGCCGAGGGACTGGCGCACCACACTGAAGATCGGCAGCGTCAGCAGGCCACCAACAAAGACCAGCGGCAAAAGCACTTCGTAGGACACGTGCGGCACCACTGACCAGATGACCGCCTCAGAGACGACGGAGGGAATAAGCGCGCGGCGCAGCCCGACAGTATCTACCCGCCGTCCTCGCCAGGGTGCACCGACGGCAATGCCAATTGTCATCACCGCGGCCGCTGCCCCGGCAGCCGCATAGCCTTGGCCGAGGGTCAGCACAATGTGCAGGGTCAGTAAGACGCCGGCAGCGGAGTGCGGGATGCGGGCCACCATTCCGATCAGCAGGAGCCGCCTGATCGGCTGAACGGCCAGCAACTCCCGGTATATCGCGAAGTTCACGGATCACATCCTTACTGGTCGTGCCCGGGCCGGCGGAGTCTCCCCCGCCGGCCGGGGCCTATTCCGCCGCGCGCTGCAGTTTGACTTCGATCGAGTCAACCCGCTCGGCAAAAACTTCATTCCGCGCCCAGGCGTCATTAAGACCGGACACGATGGCCTGGACGCCGGCGGCGTCGAGTCCGTCTTCAAGGTACAGCAGCACCCGGAGTTCCGGGCCGGAGCCGCCGCCGGGAAGCTGCCTTCCATCGGCCGCAAGCGAGGCGACTCCGCCGCCACAATGAATTTCCACCCGCCGAACGGCAGGAAAGCCAACGGCGGCCGCCCCAAGGCTCCGGGCCAGCTCCGGATCAGCATAGGACGGTGTCCAGCCCCGCTGCTGCGCGAGGGCCCACACTGCCGGCCGCCGAACCACAAAGGTGATCGGAGAACCCGGGTCCAGCACCAGCAGTTCCGCGCCCTCAGCGACCGCGGAGAGTGCCGCGCGGGCGGCATGGACCGCCACCGGGCGAGCATGCGGGTGCCAGGCGGCGAGCGAAGCGGCGGACGTGAACACCGGCATCGCCGTCCGGCCGTCGGGCGCCTTGAGGGTCACGAGGGCCATATCGGCCTGCTTGTCTGAATGCAGGTCCGCAACGCCAACGCCTTCTTCGGCGAGCGTGGCGAGAATCGGCACAAACACCCGCGCGGTCGACAGCGCGGCCACCACCGCCGCTTCGTCGCCGGCGCCGGCGGCCAGTGCGGTCAGCGCCGCGAGGTAACCGGCGTCGGCTGCGCCGTCGTCGTTCTCGAAGTTGTGCACGCTGGCAGCTTCGCCGGCCAAGGTGCGGCCGGACCAGGGCTGGCCTGCCGAGTCTGTCGGACCGCCGGCGCCGGCCAGGGCCGCCGCGATATGACCGGGCAGCGGCCGTGCCGGGGCCCGGTCACCAGGCGTGCGCTCTTCCCCGGAGAGGTGCTCCATGCTGCGCGCGCGCTAGCGGCGGCCGGCGGCGTCGAGGGCTTCAGGCAGGGTGAAATTGCCGTTGTAGAGGGCCTTGCCGACGATCGCGCCTTCGACGCCGAGCGGCACGAGGGAGCGCAGGACCTTGAGGTCCTCGAGGCTGGAAATCCCGCCCGAGGCTACAACGGGTTTGCCGGTCTTCTCCACCATCTGGCGCAGCAGTTCCACGTTGGGCCCCTGCAGGGTGCCGTCCTTGGTGACGTCGGTGACGACGTAGCGGGAGCAACCGGCTTCCTCGAGGCGTCCGAGGACGTCCCAGAGGTCCCCGCCTTCCTTGGTCCAGCCGCGGCCGGCCAGTGTGGTGCCGCGGACGTCCAGGCCGACGGCGATCTTGTCACCAAAGCGCTCGATCACCCGGGCGGTCCACTCCGGGTTCTCCAGGGCGGCGGTGCCCAGGTTCACGCGGGCTACGCCGAGGTCAAGAGCCTTCTCAAGCGATTCATCGTCGCGCAGGCCGCCGGAGAGTTCGACTTTGATGTCGAGCCGGCCAACCACTTCGCGGAGCAGTTCGGCATTGGAACCGCGGCCGAAGGCCGCGTCGAGGTCAACGAGGTGGACCCATTCCGCGCCCTGCTGCTGCCAGTTCAGCGCCGCATCCAACGGGGTGCCGTAGCTCGTTTCGCTGCCGGCTTCGCCCTGGACGAGACGGACTGCCTGGCCGTTGACAACGTCGACGGCGGGCAGCAACTCCAGCACGGGCAGCGGGGTTTCGGTGGTCATCGTGGATCCTCAGCTCTTCAGGGACGTCGGGTGGTCAGGGTGCGGCGTGGAGTCGGTTCAGCGGGAGTCGGTTCAGCGGGAGTCGGTTCAGCGGGGGGGTCAGGCGGCGGGAAGCGTCAGGAGGTACGCGGCGAGCAGCGCCATCCCGGCCAGGACATAAAAGACCGCCTGAACCCAGCGCGGACTCTTCTGCTGGCGGAAGGACAGCGCACCGCCGACGAGCAGCCCGGCGAGCCCCATCAGGACCAAGGACCACATCTAGGCGGTCCCGGCTTCCGGGGCTGCGTCGGCCGGGGCGGCCCTCGGGCTTGTGGCTACCGCCGTCCCGGCTCGTCCCCGCAAACCCCCGACCCAGTTCCGGAGCAGGCGGGCACCGGCGTCGCCGGACTTTTCGGGGTGGAATTGGGTGGCGCACAGCGGGCCGTTTTCCACGGCCGCAATGAACGGCGCCCCGTGCTCCGACCACGTAACGAGCGGCGCGCTCATCCGAGGCTGGACCACCTCGAAGTCCCACTCCTGAACACCGTAGGAGTGCACGAAGTAAAAGCGTTCGCTTTCGACACCTGCGAAGAGCCGGGAGCCAGCCGGAACGGAAACCGTGTTCCAGCCCATGTGCGGTACCACGTCGGCGGGGAGGAGCTCGACCTTCCCCGGCCACTCCCCCATGCCTTCGACTTCGGTGCCGTGCTCGACGCCGGCTTCGAAGAGGACCTGGAGGCCAACGCAGATGGCAAGCACCGGGCGGCCCCCGGCGACGCGCCGGCCGATCATCCGGATGGCGTCCACGGCTTTGAGTTCGCGCATCACCGTTTCAAACGCGCCCACGCCGGGGACCACGAGGCCATCGGCGTTGAGCACATCGTCCGGCTTGGAACTGAGGATAACCTCGGCGCCGGCCCGTTCGAGCGCGCGGACGGCAGAACGGATGTTTCCCGAGCCGTAGTCGAGCACCGTGACTGTTGGCTTGCCCTCGGGCGACGCTGGCTTCCTGCCGGCATCCGGGTTGGTGATGGCGCCGTCCTTCAGCACTTTGCCGGTCACAGGGCACCCTTGGTCGACGGGATGCCTTCGACGCGCGGATCAGGCTCAATGGCCGCACGCAGGGCCCGGGCAAAGGCTTTGAACTGGGCTTCAACGATGTGGTGCGGATCCCGGCCTGCGGTGACGTTCATGTGCAGGCAGATCCCTGCGTGCAGGGTGATCGCTTCGAACACATGGCGGGTCAGGGAACCGGTGAAGTGTCCACCGATCAGGTGGTACTCCTGGCCGGCAGGCTCGCCGCCGTGGACGAGGTACGGGCGGCCGGAAACATCCACCACGGCGTGCGCAAGCGCCTCGTCGAGGGGGACGGTTGCTTCGCCGAAGCGCCGGATCCCGGCTTTGTTGCCGAGGGCGGTGCGCAGGACCTCGCCGAAGGTGATGGCGACGTCCTCGACCGTGTGGTGGACGTCGATGTGTGTGTCCCCGGTGGCCTTGACTGTTATGTCGATCAGGGAGTGCTTGCTCAACGCCGTCAGCATGTGGTCATAAAACGGGACCGAGGTGCTGATGTCCGAGACGCCGGTTCCGTCCAGGTTGATCTCGACAAGGACGGAAGATTCGCTGGTGGTCCGTTCCATGCGTGCGGTCCGGCCCTCGGTAGCGGTTGATCCGGGGATGCTCATGTGGGTGTCCTTTGGATGACGACGGTGCCCGGCGTGCAGGCAGTGTGGATGTCCGGTGTTAAGTCTAGGCGGGCGGCGCTGCGCGGCCGGCCAGGAGTCGCTCGAGGGCTCCGAGGAATGCTGTGGTTTCCGTCTCAGTGCCCGCAGTGACCCGCAGATGCCCGGGGATGCCAACGTCCCGAATGAGCACACCCGCGTCCAGCAGCCCCTGCCAGACCTCGTGCGGACTGTCGAGACCGCCAAAAAAGACGTAGTTCGAATCAGAGGCAGCAGGCTTGAGGCCCATACGCTGCAGCTCGGCAACTATCCTGTCCCGTTGTCGCTTGATGTCCTCAACATCCGCCATCAGGGCGACCCGGTGCCGCAGGGCGGCCAGGGCTGTTGCCTGGGTGATCGCCGAAAGGTGGTACGGAAGCCGCACCAGCCGCAGCGCATCGGTGACCTCGGGCGCTGCCGCCATGTAGCCAACGCGGGCACCGGCAAGGGCAAAAGCCTTGCTCATGGTGCGCGAGACGATCAGGCGCTCCCGCCCGGGCAGGAGGGTGAGGGCGCTCGGCGTGCCGTCGTGGGCGAACTCGTGGTACGCCTCGTCGACGATCACTATCGTCTGGCTGGCTTCGCCGGCTTCGTACACGGCCTTCACCACGTCCAGGCCCAGACCCGTACCGGTGGGGTTGTTCGGGGAACACAGGAAGACGATATTCGGCTGCAGTTCCCGGACCTGGCGGGCGGCCGAGCCGGCGCTCAGGCCGTAGTCCTCGGCACGGATGCCCGTGATGTATCCGGTGTCCGTTCCGGCGGCCAGCAGCGGATACATAGAGTACGTGGGAGGGAAACCAAGGGCAGTGCGCCCCGGACCGCCGAAGGCCTGGAGGATCTGCTGCAGCACCTCGTTGGAACCGTTTGCCGCCCAGATGTTCTCCGCGCCCAGCCCGTGGCCCAGGTATTCCGCAAGGGCTTCGCGCAGCTCCGTAAACTCGCGGTCCGGATAGCGGTTCAGGCCGGCGGCGGCAAGGGTAACCGCCTCCGAGATCGCGGCGAGCACATCGGCCGGGACACCGTGGGTGTTTTCATTGACGTTCAGCAGGATGGGAACGTCAAGCTGCGGCGCACCGTAGGGCGTCAGTCCGCGAAGATTGGTCCGGAGGGGAAGTCGGTTCAGGCGCTCTAACTGGTCAGTCACCTCACTAGTTTAAGTGAGATCGCCGCGGGCCCGGAAACTGTGACACCTGACCCATCGCTCAATGGCCCTACGTGGACGGAATGAAAAGGGCCTGGCCCGGCACCACGCGTGCCGCCTCGAGGTTGTTCAGCTCGATGATGTCGGCAACGACGTCGCGGGGGTCACGGCTGGGCACCACGGCGGCGGCAATGGCCCAGAGCGACTCCCCCGGCTGCACCGTCACGGTGACAGTTGGTGTGGGTGACAACTCAGCGGTGGACTCTGCCGCTTTGGCGGGCGCGTTGAGGAAGCCGCTCAGGGTCAAAATCAGTGCAGCCAGCAGCATCAGCGGCACGCCGATAAAAACAAGGCGCCCCCGGCGGGTGAGCTTCAGCGGCGCCTGCCGGGCACGCGGCCCGCGGACGGCGTTGAGCTGCCGGCTGCCGGGGCTGTCCTGCACGGCAGGGGCGGACCCGCCGCCGGGTGCGCCGGCGTCGTGCCGGCCGTAGTTGCCGAATGCGTCGCGGCCGAAAGTGTCGTGAAACGCGCTTGATGCTGACATGAACTGAGCCCTTCCTGGACCATACTGTGCCGCCCGGCGCACTCCACATACGTGCCGCCAACCGGCCTAACTTTCGAACAAACAACCGAACGCCATGCCCTGCACGGGCAACTAAGTAATAGAACACATGTTCGAATCTTGTTAGTTCTGTTTTAGCACTTATTAACGAACATTGTCGAGACTCGCTAGAACAAATGTTTGAAAAAGCGGTGTGGCTGGCCTAGGTTTGACTCAAAGAACAACCACTTCTGCAGTTGATCAGCAGGGTCTGACATTTCAGGCCGGAAGTTCCCGGCGGCCGCAGCCACGGCAGCCGGGCGGAACGGAAAGGCGTTGGCGAACATGGCAGCACAAGCCACTGGCGGCAGGGCCACCCAGCGGGGCCCGCAGGCTGCCCGGCCACCGAAGAGCCTTACCGTTCGGCAAAAGAAGATTCTGGAAACTATCCAGCGCTCCGTGACGGACAACGGCTACCCGCCGTCCATGCGCGAGATCGGCGACACGGTAGGACTGGCCAGCCTCTCCAGCGTCACCCACCAGCTCGCACAACTGGAAAAGCTGGGTTACCTGCGGCGCGACCCGAAGCGCCCGCGTGCCATGGAAGTGCTGATGCCGCTGACCCTCGATGAGGGAAGCACAAAGATCCCAGCCGCCAAGGCCGGCGGGCTGCGGACCGTGGGCGGGCTGTCCGTGTCCGAGTTGAGCAGTGCCACCGACACCGCCATGGTGCCGCTGGTGGGCCGGATCGCGGCCGGCGGTCCGATCCTGGCCGATCAGGTCGTTGAGGACGTGATGCCGTTGCCCCGCCAGCTGGTGGGCCACGGCGAGCTGTTTATGCTCAAGGTCGCCGGGGATTCCATGATCGATGCAGCCATCTGCGACGGCGACTGGGTGGTGGTGCGCCAGCAGGGCGACGCCGTCAACGGAGATATCGTGGCCGCGCTGCTGGACGACGAGGCCACCGTTAAGACCTTCCGGCAGCGCGACGGCCACACCTGGCTGCTGCCGCAGAACACGCAGTACGAGCCCATACTCGGCGACCACGCCGTCATTATGGGCAAAGTCGTCTCGGTACTGCGCTCGCTGTAGCCCGCGTTGGTGCCGGCTTGATCCGGCCACGACCCGGCGCGCCGGTAGCCCGGCCGCGGCCTTATGACCCCCGGCACGTTCGGCCCGGTTCCCCGCCCCCTTATGTTCCCTGCCCCTTAGGTTCGCTGCCCCCTGAGTTTCCCTGGCCCCTGATGGAGAGCCGGCGGCGGGAATGCCGAGGGCCCGGTGCTGCAGCCCTGGCCCGGTTCAAGGAACCGGGTGGGAGCACCAAAACACTGCAAACCGTCCCGTCAGCGGCCGCTAGTTGGGCTGCCCGGATTCCTTCCCAAGCCGTTCGAGGGCAGCCATGGCGACCACGGGATCGGTGGTGGGCCAAAATGGCGGCAACGCCGCCCGGAGGAATCCGCCATAGCGTTCGGTGGACAGCCGTGAATCCAGCACAGCCACCACTCCCCTGTCCGTGGTGGTCCGGATCAGCCGGCCTGCGCCCTGGGCCAGGCGGATGGCGGCGTGGGTCGCGGAAACGCTCATAAAGCCGTTGCCTCCGGCCTGTGCCACGGCGCGGGACCGGGCAGTCATCAGCGGGTCATCGGGACGCGGAAACGGAATCCGGTCGATCACCACGAGGCGGCAGGAGGCGCCGGGCACGTCAACGCCCTGCCACAGGGACATGGTGCCAAAGAGGCAGGTGTCCGGTTCATCGGCGAACTGTTTTACAAGCGCGGTCATGGTCGAGTCGCCCTGGCATAGGATGCTGACGTCCAGCCGCGGCCGCATCGCCTCGGCTGCGTCCTCGGCGGCGCGGCGGGACGAAAACAGGCACAGCGCCCCGCCGCCGGAGGCGCGGATGAGCTTCTCGAGTTCGTCGAGGGCTTCCGGGGACGTGCCGCGGCCGGGCTTGGGCAGGTGCTTGGCGACGTAGAGAATGCCTTGTTTGGGGTATTCGAAGGGTGAACCGACGTCGACGCCGGTCCAGCTGGGGGCCCCGGGGCCGACCAGGCCCAAGCCGCCGGCGGCGGGTTCGAACGCGGAGCCGATCGCCAGGGTCGCGGAGGTCAGGATTACAGTGTGGTCCGCGAAGAGGCCCTCACGGAGCCGGCCGGCGACACTGAGCGGAGCGATGTTGACCAGGGCGGGCGCGGACTCGTCGGGCTGGGAGTAGCCCTGCTGCGGGTCAAAGGTGCTGTTGCGGGAAAACCAGACCACTTCACGGTTTTCCCGCGCCGCCAGCAGCCGTTCGCATAGCTCCAGGATCACCATCAGGCGCGAGCGCGCCAGCTGGCGGCCGCCGTCGGCCGTGTTGGCGCTGTCCCCCTTGGAATCCGAGAGGGCCGCGCGGCACGCGTCCCGCAACTGGTCGACACAGTCCAGCTGTTCACTGTTTAACCCGTTCGGCATCAGCCCGCCGGGGACGCCCTCAATGGCAAGTTCCAGGTTGGCGGCGGCGTTGTTCAGCGCGTCCACCGTAATGCCGGTGTGCTTCCGGGCCCCGGACGCGGCGGCGTGCACCATCGCGACGGAGAGCTGGCCGGAGACCGCGCCGGTCACGCGGTCCTGGAGTTCATGGGCCTCATCGACCACCACAACATCGTATTCCGGCAGCACTGCGAGGCCCTCGAAGGCGCTGACCGCCAGCATGGCGTGGTTGGTGACAACAACGTCGGCGTCCGCGGCGTTCTGGCGGGCGAGTTCGCTGAAGCACTCTGCCGCCAGCGGGCATTTTTGCGCGCCAAGGCACTCCATCGAGGTAACTGAGACCTGCCGCCACGCACGGTCGGTGACCCCTGGCAAAAGCTCATCCCGGTCTCCCGTCGAGGTGTCCTCGGCCCAGTCGCGGAGCCGGACGACCTCCTTGCCGAGCTGGGAGGACGGGCCGCCCATCGCGGCGGCAAAATGCGGCACGGAGGTATCCTCCCCGAGCGAGAAGAGCTGGCCTTCGGACGGCTCTTCCGAAGGGAAGCCGCCGTCGAGCTTATGCCGGCACACGTAGTTGGACCGTCCCTTGACGAGGGCAATTTTGACCGGCCGGTCCAGCGCCGGGGTGATGGTCTTCAGCAGCCGGGGCAGGTCCCTGCCAACGATCTGGGTCTGCAGGGCGAGGGTGGCGGTGGAGACCAGTGTGGGCTTGTCGCTGACCAGCGAGTGGGCGATCAGCGGGATCAGGTACGCGAGGGATTTGCCGGTGCCCGTGCCGGCCTGGACCAGCAGGTGGTCGCCGCTGTCAATCGCGTGCGCCACCTGCCGGGCCATCTCGTGCTGGCCGTCCCGGCTCTGGCCGCCCATTCCCGCCACGGCGCGGTCGAGCAGTTCGACGACGAATTCCGCACCGGCCCGGGCACCTGTTCGAGCCGGCGGCTTTGCGTCCGGTTCAGTCCCGGCAGGGTCCACCGCCGCCGGGACCGCCGTGGCCGCGTCCTCCGCTGCCCGGGCGGTTCCCGCCGGGTGGTCCGTGTCGGCTTCCGCCCCGGTCACCGCTGCCTCAGTCATTGCTGATGAACGAATCCAGTTCAGCGGCGAAGCCTTCACGCACCATCACCACGGCACGGGTGCCTGCTTCCTCGTGGTCCAGGCTAAGGATTTCGGCGTCGGTCTCGTGCAGCTTGCTGAGCAGGTCCCCGCGGTTGTAGGGAATCATGAGTTCCAGCTTCACGCTGGGCCGCGGGATGCCTTCGCTGATGGCTTTGAGAAGTTCCGGGATACCCTCCCCGGTGCGTGCCGACGCCACAATGTGGCGAGGTTCGCGCTGCTTAAGCCGTTCGATCACAAAGGGGTCGGCGGCGTCGGCCTTGTTCAGGACGATGATTTCCGGCACCTTGCGGGCATCGACTTCGCTGAAGACGGCCCGGACGGCCGCGATCTGGCCTTCCGGATCCGGGTGCGAGACATCCACGATATGCAGGATCAGATCCGCGTCCGCGACTTCCTCCAGGGTGGAGCGGAATGCCTCCACGAGCTGGGTGGGCAGCGAACGGACGAAGCCGACGGTATCTGCCAGCGTGTAGCCCAGGCCGTCCGAGGTTTCGGCTTTGCGCACCGTCGGATCCAGCGTGGCGAACAGGGCGTTCTCCACCAGGACTCCGGCGTCGGTCAGGCGGTTCAGCAACGAGGACTTGCCGGCATTGGTGTACCCGGCGATCGCTACCGACGGCACGGAATTGCGACGGCGGTTGGCCCGTTTGGTTTCCCGCGCCGGCTTCATTGCTGCGATTTCACGGCGCAGCTTGGCCATCCGGGTGCGGATCCGGCGGCGGTCCAGTTCAATCTTGGTTTCACCGGGACCACGCGAACCCATGCCGGCGCCGGCGCCGCCTACCTGGCCACCGGCCTGGCGTGACATCGAGTCGCCCCAGCCGCGCAGCCGTGGAAGCAGGTATTCGAGCTGCGCGAGTTCCACCTGGGCTTTACCCTCGCGGCTCTTGGCATGCTGGGCAAAGATGTCCAGGATCAGGGCCGTCCGGTCGATGACCTTGACCTTGACGATGTCCTCCAGGCTGCGGCGCTGCGAGGGTGCCAGTTCGGCGTCGACGACGACGGTATCCGCGCCGGTGGACATCACAATGTCCTTGAGCTCCTGGGCCTTACCGGAGCCGAGAAAGGTACCGGGATCGGGTTTGGGGCGGCGCTGGACGATCCCGTCGAGGACCTCCGAACCCGCGGTCTCGGCCAGTGCGGCGAGTTCGCGGAGCGAATTCTCGGCATCCGCGAGGGTCCCTTCGGTCCAGAGCCCGGCCAGGACGACGCGCTCAAGTCGAAGTTGGCGGTATTCGACTTCGGTGACGTCTTCAAGCTCGGTGGAAAGCCCGGCGGTCCGGCGCAGTGCGTGCCGTTCCTCGAGGTCCTGTTGGTCGCCGTCGTAGCTGCTGTGCTCTTCGCCCCGCCGGGAAATGGCCTGCGCCTTGCCGAGCACCGAGGCGGGCGCACCGGCAGTCTGGGCTGGCTCCCGGGCAGGGTTGTCCTTGGCGAGGATCCGGTCGATGACAGCCTGGATTTCCGCAGGACTCATGTCCTGGGCTGCTGAATCGGGTCCGGTGTTGGGCTGACTGGTCATGGTCTCCTTTAGAGGTTTGGCAGTTTCAGAATAGTGCCGATCGGTGCTGCGTGGGGCGGTATTCGCGCTGGGCTGACGACTATTGGTCAAACGGGACTCCTGGGTTGCCTGAGGCAACGGCGCTTCGGGCATAAAGGGCTCCTCATCGGAGCGGCGGGAAAGGGAACAGGCACGGTTGGCGCCTTGAGAAGGACGAGAAGCTTCGCAGGCCGCGCCGCAATAAGCACTGCCAATCTCCAAGTGGGACGGGCGCCAGCGGTGGGTCCATGTCGGGAGCATCGTGGGTGGCGCGCTGAGCGGAAGGTGACTACCTGCGTCGCTGCGGGGACGGGATTTAACCCGGGCCATTTAATCCGAGCCTTTAACCCGGGCCTCTAACCCGCGCCTTTTAACCCGCGCCGGCTACTTGAAGTTCAAGAACATGCTTTTAAGCCTAGCAGACGGCGAAGTTCCCCCGGACCGGACGCACTGGCCTCCGCCCGGCGGCGCACCTGGCTCCTGCCGGTTTCCCATCCGCGCAGGCAGGCAACTAATCTGGCAGGTTATGGAGTCTGTACACTATTTCACCGCCCAGCCGGCCGGGCCGTTCACCCGCAAGCCACTCACAGTGGAACTGGCCGGGGCAACCCGGCAATTGCAGACGTCCTCGGGCATCTTCAGCCCGGACGGTGTCGACAAAGGCACTGCCGTGCTGCTGGCCGAGGCCCCGGCGCCGGCGCCGCAGGGGACATTGCTGGACATCGGTTGCGGCTGGGGCGCGATCGCGCTGACTATGGCCCTGCGGGCACCCCACTCACACGTCTACGCCGTCGACGTCAACGAACGCTGTGTGACCCTGAGCAACGAAAACGCGGCGCTGCTGGGACTGAAGAATGTCACGGCCAGCACGCCCGACGCCGTCGACCCTGAGCTTCGCTTTGACACCATCTGGTCCAACCCGCCGATCCGGATCGGCAAGGACGAGCTGCACGCACTCCTGCTCCGGTGGCTGCCGCGGTTGGTTCCGGGCGGCTCAGCTTGGCTGGTAGTGCAAAAGAACCTCGGTGCCGATTCCCTTCAGCGCTGGCTCGCAGCGGAGCTGGACAGCGGCTTCACCGTGACCCGGGAGAGCACGTCGAAGTCGTTTCGAATCCTTCGGGTCAGGAAAGCGTCCCACTAGCGACGATCACGGCGGGGCCGCTGAGTTCGACATGCTCGTGCCCCTCCGCGCCGAGGAAGAACTTCACGCCGACCACACCACCGGGGACGTGGACGTTCCAGGCGTCCGGGGCGCCCTGGCCGGCCCAGTGGCGGATCGCGACGGCCGCGGCGCAGGCGCCGGTGCCGCACGACTGGGTTTCCCCGACTCCGCGCTCATATACGCGCATCGTGATGGTACCGACGCCCTCGTGGACCAGCGGCTCGGCGGGAACCACGAATTCGACGTTGGTGCCGTGCGGCGGTGCAGGGTCAACGTGGGGTGCGGTAAAGAGCTGCGTGCCATCCAGTTCAGCGGCTTCTGCCAACGCCACAACGGTATGCGGGTTGCCCATGCTGACGGAGAGCGCCGGCCGTGCCACTTCCAACCCTGCGGCGCTGACCAGCGAATCCATGGACCGGGCGGTGGCCTCACCCGGGAAAATGAATTCCCAGGGGCCCATGTCCACCGCGTAGCCGGACGCGGTGCGAACGACTGTCTTGGCGCCGCCCCGGGTGCCGATGGTCGTTGCTTCGCCGGCCGGAAGCTCAATCAGGCCTTCACTGACCAGGAAGTGGACAAAGACGCGGACACCGTTGCCGCACATCTCCGACAGTGAGCCGTCGCCGTTGCGGTAGTCCATAAACCACTCGGCCTGGGGGTTTTGCGTCAACAGTTCGCGGCCCTCGGCGAGCAGCCGGGACGGGACGGCGCGAATCAGTCCGTCCCCGCCGATTCCCAGATGACGGTCACACAGTGCGACAACCTGCTCCGGGGTGACCGCCAGGGTGCCGTGGGGGTCTGCGAGCAGAACAAAGTCGTTGCCCGTCCCGTGGCCTTTGGAAAACTTCAGCCCGCCCAGGGCTGCACTGTCCCCGGAGGGTTTACGGTCAGCGGCCACGGCCAAGTCTTCATCCATGCACCAAGGGTACCGTCGCGGGGCGTGCCGCTGGAAAACGGCCGTGGCACCACGATCCGGTCACTCGGCTCCGCCGCAAAGCGCGGCGGCCTTGGCCAACAGTTCCGGGTCCTGCCAGTCGAGCCAGCCTATTCGGGGGTCGGCGCGGAACCAGGTGAGTTGGCGCCGGGCAAACTGCCGGGTCGCGACGATGGTTTCCGCCACTGCCTGGGCTGGGTCGGATTCGCCGTCGAGGACCTTGAGGAATTGCGCATAGCCGAGGGCCCGGGGTGCTGTTCTGCCCCGCCGGAGTCCGGCCGCATCCAGCCTGCTGACCTCGTTCAGCAGCCCGCGGTCAGCCATGGTGTGTACCCGGCGGGCGAGCCGTTCCCGGAGCCGTTCACGGTCCACCTCGAGCCCGATCTGGACGGCCGGCTGGAAGTACTCGCGGCTGGGCATAAAGGAGCTGAAAGGCCGCCCGGTCAGCTCGAACACCTCCAGGGCGCGGACAATCCGGCGCGCGTCGCCGAGCCGGCCCGCGGAAACCGGGTCCACGCCTTCGAGCCGCGCACGCAAAAGCGCCGGTCCGTCGTTTTCCAGTTCGGTCTCCAGCCTGCTCCGGATGACCGGATCGGTGCCGGGGAATTCCAGCACGTCAAGGGCTGCGCGGACGTAGAGACCGGATCCCCCTGCCAGGATGGCGCGTTTGCCGCGGGCATGGATGGCGGCAATGAGCCCTCGGGCGTGCTGCTGGAAGTCGGAGACGCTGGCTTCCTCGGTCACGTCCAGGATGTCCAGAAGGTGGTGCGGCACTCCCCTGCGTTCGGCCTCGGTGATTTTCGCGGTGCCAATGTCCATGCCTCGATAGAACTGCATCGAGTCGGCATTGATGACTTCGCCGTCGAGTTCCAGCGCCAGCGAGACGGCAAGATCGGACTTGCCGGAGCCGGTCGGCCCGACGACGGCGATCACCGGCATTCCCGGCGTGGCGCCGGTTCCCGCGACAGGTTCCAGGCCGGCCGGGGCGTCCTGCGAGGCTTTCACGGGCTAGCTGCTGCGCACGGGCAGTGCCGGCATGCCCAAGGACACACCCTTCGTTCCGGCTGACGATGCCGGGGCGGGGGCGCCGCAGGAATCCGCCTGCGACCTGTCCCAGGCGTCGCCGGCGCGGGAACGGCGAAGACTGAAGTCCGCCACGGTCGCCGGGTCGGCGACGAGGTGGAACGCCGCTGCCCCGGTGATGGTCACCGTAACGAGGTCACCGGGGCGCGGCGTCTCGGCGCCGTCAGGCACGGAGAAGTGGACCAGCCGCTGGTCCTGTGCCCGGCCGGAGAGCCGATGGGTTTCCTCGGACTTACGCCCGGCATGGGCGGTGACCATCACCTCGACGCGCCGGCCGAGCTGGCGGGCGTTCTCCTCGGCCGCAATCCTGTCCTGCAGTGCGGTAAGGCGTTCGAAACGCTCCTGCACAACGGCTTTGGGGAGCTGGTCCGGCAGCTCCGCGGCGGGCGTTCCCGGCCGCTTGGAGTACTGGAAGGTAAAGGCTGTGGCGAAGCGGGACTTCTCCACAACGTCCAGGGTGGCCTGGAAGTCCTCCTCGGTTTCGCCGGGGAATCCGACGATAATGTCAGTGGAGATGGCGGCGTGCGGAATCTTTGCTCGGACCTTGTCCAGGATGCCGAGGAACTTGGTGGACCGGTACGACCGCTTCATCTCCTTGAGGACCTTGTCCGAGCCGGACTGCAGTGGCATGTGCAGTTGCGGCATCACGTTCGGGGTCTCGGCCATGGCGTCGATGACGTCGTCTGAAAAAGCGGCGGGGTGCGGGCTCGTGAAGCGCACCCGTTCCAGGCCCGGGATATCACCGCAGGCGCGCAGCAGTTTGGAAAACGCCTGCCGGTCACCGAACTCCACGCCGTAGGAATTCACGTTTTGGCCCAATAGGGTTACTTCGATCGCCCCGTCGGCCACGAGCGCCTGAATCTCGGCCAGAATGTCTCCCGGGCGGCGGTCCTTTTCTTTGCCGCGCAGGGCCGGGACGATGCAGAAGGTGCAGGTGTTATTGCACCCAACGGAGATCGATACCCAGCCGGAATACACCGAGTCGCGTTTGGTGGGCAGTGTGGAAGGGAAAACGTCGAGCGACTCGAGGATTTCCAGCTGTGCTTCGTTGTTGTGGCGGGCCCGTTCCAGCAGCGCCGGCAGGGCGCCGACATTGTGTGTTCCGAAGACGGCGTCCACCCACGGAGCCTTTTTCAGGATGGTGTCCCGGTCCTTCTGCGCCAGGCATCCCCCGACGGCGATCTGCATTCCCGGGTTGGCGGCTTTGACCGGCGCCAGCATGCCGAGATTGCCGTAAAGCTTGTTGTCGGCGTTTTCCCGCACGGCACAGGTGTTGAAGACCACAACATCGGCGAGGTCGCCGGCGGCCGGAACATAGCCTGCCGCTTCGAGCATTCCGGACATCCGCTCGGAGTCGTGCACATTCATCTGGCAGCCGTAAGTGCGCACCTGGTAGGTGCGGGGCGGCACAGGCACCGGCCCGTCGCCGGGTGCCGACGAGGCGTCCGTGGAAGGGGTGTTGCCGGCTGCTGGGGAGGGAATGGTCAAACTCACCTGTTAAGGGTACCGGGTCGGCGCCGTGCCGGGGTTTCCCAGGATTCCGGCCCGGACCCTGCAACGGCCGCATCCAGCACTTCGCCGACGATCCGGAACGCCAGGGAAGGTTGGTAGCCCTTGCGGGCGAGCATGGACGCCAGCCTGCGGGTGGTTTTGTCGCGCTCTGCGCGGTCCGCGAAGCCGGTCAGGCCGCGGAGTTTCCGTCGTACCAGTTCGCGGCCCGCATCTTCCTCGGCCGCGTCGCTGAGCTGTTCGAGGGCAGCGGCGGCGGTGTCCGAGTCGATGCCCTTCTCGGTGAGTTCGCGCCGGAGTGCCCCTTTGGCGAGTTTGCGGCTCTGCGAACGGGACCGCACCCACATGTCTGCGAAATCCGCGTCGTCGATGAGCTTCACTTCTTCGAAACGGTCGAGCACGGCGTTGGCAACGTCGTCGGGTACGTCCCGTTCCGCGAGCTTGCGGGCAAGCTGCAGCCGGGTCTTGGGCGCGCTGGTCAGCTGCCGGAGCACAATTGCACGGGCAAGGGCCGCCGGGTCCGCGCTAACCCCGGCATCCCTCTCGTTGGCGGGGGCAGGGCTCCGGGCGGGGAACCCTGCCCCCTGGCGCGGCCGGCGGTTAGAAGCCGTCAACGGCCTTCAGCTTTGGGGATGCTTCGGTCTCGGCGGGGGCCTTCACTCCGACGCCCAGCTTCTCCTTGATAAGCCGTTCCAGCTCGGTGGCCAGCTCGGGGTTATCGCGCAGGAAACGCCGGGAGTTTTCCATTCCCTGGCCCAGCTGGTCACCGTCGTACGTGAACCAGGACCCGGACTTCTTGATCAGCCCGTGTTCAACACCCATGTCGATGATGCCGCCCTCGCGGGAGATCCCCTGGCCGTAAATGATGTCGAACTCGGCGATCTTGAAGGGCGGTGCCATTTTGTTCTTAACGATTTTGGCCTTGGTGCGGTTACCGACGGAGTCCGCGCCCTCCTTCAGGGTCTGGATCCGGCGAACGTCGATGCGGATGGACGCGTAGAACTTCAGCGCCTTGCCACCGGTGGTGGT
This sequence comes from Arthrobacter sp. AL05, assembly GCF_029960715.1. Lineage (NCBI taxonomy): Bacteria > Bacillati > Actinomycetota > Actinomycetes > Micrococcales > Micrococcaceae > Arthrobacter > Arthrobacter sp. AL05. The sequence continues at coordinate 417,400 of NZ_JASBRC010000002.1, read as the reverse complement.
TTCCGGGGACCCGAAGAAGACGCCGATCTTTTCGCGCAGCTGGTTGATAAAAATTGCCGTGGTCTTGGTCTGGCTTAGACGGCCGGTAATTTTTCGGAGGGCCTGGCTCATCAGTCGGGCCTGCAGACCCACGTGGCTGTCGCCCATGTCGCCTTCGATTTCCGCGCGGGGAACAAGCGCCGCGACGGAGTCGATAACGATAACGTCCAGGGAGCCGGAGCCGATCAGCATGTCCATGATTTCCAGGGCCTGCTCGCCGGTGTCCGGCTGGGAGACCAGCAGCGCATCGGTGTCGACGCCTAGCTTGGCGGCATATTCGGGATCCAGTGCGTGTTCGGCGTCGATGAATGCGGCGATGCCGCCCAGGCGCTGGGCATTGGCGACAGCGTGCAGTGCCACGGTGGTCTTACCGGAGGATTCCGGACCGTAGATTTCCACAACGCGGCCCCGCGGCAGGCCGCCAATTCCCAGCGCAACGTCCAAGGCGATGGAGCCGGTGGGAATGACCTCGATCGGCGCACGGACTTCGTCGCCCAGGCGCATTACCGAGCCCTTGCCGAACTGCTTGTCAATCTGGGCAAGCGCTGCGTCGAGCGCCTTCTGGCGATCCGGGGCTGCGGCCATGGTTCACACCTCTAATACTTTCTCGCTGTGGAGTGGCCGTTTCGGGCCCTGTGTACTGTTCCTGATCTGCGGTCACGATCAGTTTGCGGTCGATACTGAAACTACCGGCACCCACCGACAGAGTTGTCTGCCTGCCCCGCATATGTGGAAAAAGCTCTAAAAAAAGCATAGCCCTACCCGAACAGATATTCGAACAATCGGCGCGGCGTGTCAGTCGTTCGCCGCCACGGCGTGGCCGCAGGGCCGGACCCTTCGTTCGGCCGCACGGGGTCTGCGTCAGCGGGGTTTGACGTCCCGGCCCAGCCGCCGCTCGGGCGGCACATCCTGGACGTCGCACAGCGCCAGCCATACCTGCCGGGGGGCAACGCCGGCGCCCAGGGCCTGGTCGGCGGTCCGGCCGCCGACACCGGCCAAGACGAGGGAGCTGCCAAGGACACGGGAGTACCCGGCCCCGAATTCGTCGTCCATGAGGCGCCAAAAGTCACTGATTCGCACCCCTAGAGTCTCTCACGGTGCCCCGGGGACTCTAGAATGGTGGCCATGAGCATTCCCGCCGCAGGCCCTGGGTTCCCCGGCGTCACTGATAACTCCACCGACGCGGCGCTGACCGACGTCGAGCACCAGTTGAGCCTGCTCTGGCGCCGCGCGCGGTCCATCTCGCACCACCTCTCGCGCCAGGTCCACCCCGACATGGAGCCGGCGGCCTACGGACTGCTGATTGTCATCCGCCGCCAGGGTTCCATGCGGCTGACCGAACTTGCCTCCAGCCTCGGTGTCGGAAAGCCCTCTGTGAGCCGGCAGGTCGCCTTCCTCGAACGCCTCGGCCTGGTCTCCAAGGAAGCCGATCCGCTCGACGGCCGCGCCCAGATGATCCGGCTGACGCCGGTGGGTGAGGAAAGGATGCATGAGGTGCAGGACGCGCGGCGCGAAGTGTTCCGCGAACGGCTTGGCGAGTGGCCGCCGGAAGAACTGCAGACCCTTTCACGCTACATTGCAAAGCTCAACGCGACCTACGAGCGTGACGGTTTTCCCCGCGACGAACCGCAGTAGCTGCCTCGTTCCACCCCACCGGACACACAAAGGACCCCGGCACACCGCCGGGGTCCTTTGTCGAGTGGTTCCAGTCGGGGCTAGCGTGCCCCGGAGAGGAGGCCCTTGGCCAACTCATCGTTGAGCTCGGAGTTTAGCGCACGGTCCAGGTCACGGCCGTAGCGCTGGGCGAACTCCTGCGGGACGGTGTCCGGAACCGCAACGCCTTCGGCGACGGCAACACGGTCACTGACTTCGCGGAGCATACCGGAGAGCGGAACATCCAGGGCCGAGCAGATCGAGGAGAGCAGCTCCGAGGAGGCTTCCTTCTGGCCCCGTTCCACCTCACTCAGGTAGCCCAGGGACACTCGGGCACTGTGCGAGACTTCGCGGAGGGTACGGCCTTGGCGTTGGCGGACGTCGCGCAGAACATCACCGATTTCGTGACGAAGTACAACCATTTTGCGCTCCTTCTGTTCGCTCTTAGCCTGATCGGCGAGGCCCACATCCTTCCAGCGGACAACGCCGTTAACGGATACGGGCTGCTTTACCATCTGTATCGCCTTGCTCCCTCTTTATGTCGAGCCCGCCGGTCACAGCGGACACTGATGATGCTTTCATCCTAGGCGCCTCCTATCTACGGAAGCGACATAATGTAACAACTATTCGCAGTGCAGATTTGTTCCCGGCAACTTTACGCCCGGTCGCCTTCGCCTGCCAGTATCTCAAGGAGCCGTTCCAGCGCGGCGGCACAGGCCTGGCCGCGGATTTCCGGCCGGTTGCCCTCGAAGCTGTAGGCGTACGACGTCGCACCCTCCGCCGTGGCGACGCCGATAAAAACGGAACCCACGTCCTTGCCGCCGTGCGGCTCGGGGCCGGCAACCCCGGTAGTGGAGATCCCGACGTCGGCTCCGCAGATTCTGCGTGCCCCCGCCGCCATGGCTTCGGCAACCCGGCCGTCGACGGCTCCGACGGTCTCGAGCAGTTCCCGGGATACCCCCAGGACGTCGGCTTTTACGGTGTTCTGGTAGGACACCACACCGCCCTGGAGCATGCCGGAGGCACCGGGGGTGTCGGCCAGCATCGCGGCGACCATGCCGGCGGTGAGGGATTCGGCCGTGGCGACGGTCAGTCCGCGGCCGATCGCTCCGGCGACGGCCTCTTCGGCCAGCCGATGCAGGTTAATCGCGGGGTGGAGACTGCTCATGACCTTCCCTCCAGCTTCTTTTGTTGCTGCGCCCGGATGCCGCTGGCGCGCAGCTTGAGGGCCTCGATGACATATTCTCCGCCGGTCCAAACGGTTATCGCGAGGGCCGCCATCATAACCACAAAGGCCACAACGCCAAGCCACGGGGCGATCGGGGCCAGCGGAAGGATGTAGAGGAAGATCGCCGCCGTCTGGGTGACGGTCTTGAGTTTCCCGCCGCGCGAGGCCGGAATCACGCCGTAGCGGATAACAACGAAGCGCAGGGCGGTGATGCCCCATTCCCGGACCAGGATCAGGATGGTGACCCACCAGGGCAGCTCCTGCAGCAGCGAGAGCATCACAAGAGCCGAGCCGATCAGCAGTTTGTCCGCGATCGGGTCGGCGATCTTGCCAAAGTCGGTGATCAGGCCGCGGCTGCGGGCAATGTCACCGTCGAGCTTGTCAGTGTAGATCGCAACGGCGAAAGTCGCCCCGGCGATCCAGCGCCATACGCCGTTCTGGGCGACGAGCCCGGGGGCATCGAGCAGCAGGAACCAGACGAAAAACGGCACCATCACTATCCGCAGCATCGTCAGGATGTTGGGCAGATTCCAGATCCCGGAAGCGGATCCGGTGCTGTTTGCTTCGGCGCTAGTCACGTTCCTAGGCTACCGTCCGGTGAGCGACCAGGCGTCCTCGGAACCGCCGTCGTCCTCGGTGGGGCCACCACCGGAGCCACCGTCGGCGCCGTCGTAGTACTCCGTGGCCGGCGTACGACGGTCCAAGTCGGCGGCGACGAGGTCCTCCGCGTAGCCGCCCTGGGCGATGTTCGCGTTGGCGTTCTCGCTCAGCGCTGCGGTCTGCGAATCGGCCGTGGCCGGCACCTCCATGCCCTTCATGGCAGCCAGCACAGTGGCGAGGTCATCTGGCTTAACCAGGACGTCGCGGGCTTTGGAACCCTCGGAGGGGCCCACCACACCGCGGGATTCGAGCAGGTCCATCAGCCGGCCGGCCTTCGCGAAGCCGACGCGCAGCTTGCGCTGCAGCATCGAGGTGGAACCGAACTGGGTGGTGACCACCAGCTCGGTGGCCTGCAGCAGCACCTCGAGGTCGTCCCCGATGTCGTCGTCGATCTGTTTCTTCGGCGCTTCCGGGGCCACGTCATCGCGGTATACGGCCTTGAGCTGGCCCTTGACGTGCTCGACCACCTTGTGGATTTCGGACTCGGTGACCCAGGCACCCTGGACACGCATGGCCTTGGACGCACCCATCGGCAGGAACAGGGCGTCGCCCTGGCCGATCAGTTTCTCGGCGCCCGGCTGGTCCAGCACCACCCTGGAATCGGTGACCGAGGACGTGGCAAATGCCATCCGGGACGGCACATTGGCCTTGATCAGGCCGGTGACGACGTCCACGGAGGGACGCTGGGTGGCGAGCACCAAGTGGATGCCGGCAGCACGGGCCAGCTGGGTGATGCGGACAATCGAATCCTCGACGTCGCGCGGGGCGACCATCATCAGGTCGGCGAGCTCGTCCACGATGATCAACAGGTAGGGGTAGGGCCGGATGACCCGTTTGGAGCCCTCGGGCGGGTGGACTTTCCCCGCACGGACGGCCTTGTTGAAATCGTCGATGTGTTTAAAGCCGTAGTTGGCGAGGTCGTCGTAGCGGGCGTCCATTTCGCGGACCACCCACTGCAGGGCCTCGGCGGCCTTTTTGGGGTTGGTGATGATTGGAGTGATGAGGTGCGGGACACCTTCATAGGCGGTGAGCTCCACCCGTTTGGGGTCCACCATAACCATCCGGACCTCGTCGGGTGTGGCACGCATCAGGATGGAGGTGATCATCGAGTTCACAAACGAGGACTTGCCGGCACCGGTGGCCCCGGCGACCAGCAGGTGCGGCATCTTGGCAAGGTTGGCCACAACGTAGCCGCCCTCGACGTCCTTGCCGACTCCCATGACCATCGGGTGCTCCGTGCGCCGCGCGTTTTGGCTGCGGAGCACGTCACCGAGGGACACCGTCTCGCGGTCCGTGTTGGGGATCTCAATTCCGATCGCCGACTTGCCCGGGATGGGGCTCAAGATGCGCACATCGGAGCTCGCAACGGCGTAGGAGATGTTTTTGGAGAGCGCCGTGACGCGCTCCACTTTGGTGCCCGGGGAGAGTTCAATCTCGTAGCGGGTCACCGTGGGGCCGCGGCTGAAGCCGGTGACCTGGGCGTCCACGTTGAACTGGTTCAGGGTTTCCGTCAACGAAGCGACAATCGCGTCGTTGGCTTCCGTGCGCTCCTTCGGGATGGAGCCGGGGGTCAGGACGTCCGACGGCGGCAGCGTGTACGTAACGTCGCCGGCAAGCGATAGCTGCTCCGTACGCTGCGGGATGGGGGTGGGCAGCGGTGCCAGGGCCACCGGATTCGCGGGGACCTTTGATGCGGCACCTAAGGCCGCGGCGCCGGGGGCCGGCGCGGCGGGATTCAGCGATCCTGCGGCGACCATCCCCGGCGTGACCAGCGGGATCGCCTCGGTGGCGTTTTCCCCGGCCGCTCCTGCAACTGTGGCCGCGGCGCTCCCCAAACCCTGGGCTGCCTTGATCTTTTCGATGGCTAGCTCCGCCTGGGTGGGGCGTCGCACCCCGGGGGCGACGGATGTGGCGTCCTTCGCGGCGCGGGCGGCTTCGGCTTCCTCGTCCGCCACTAGTGCCCGCTCGAACGCTTCGTCGCCGACGTAGCCTTCGAGCCCGGACTCGTCCTCGTGGTCCTTGCCGAAAAGACGGCGGCGCTTCTTTTTCGGCGGCGCAGGGGTGCTGTTTTCGTCCAGGTAGCTGCGGTCGTGGCGGCCGCCGGTGCTGTCGCCGCCGGTGTTGCCGTCGTCGGTGTACTGATCTTGCAGGTCGATGCCCATAAGGTGCTCGTACGCGGCGTGCAACCGGCCCGGAATGGCGCCGAACGGCGTGGCGGTGACAATCAGCAGGGACGTAAAAGCAAGCACGCTGTAGACGGCCAGCGGAACAGCGGGGTGGATGGCGGCAAGCGGGGCCGCGGCAAGGTAGCCGAGCATTCCGCCGGCTCGGCGCAGTCCGTCGAAGCCTTCAGCAACGGTAGGCTGCCCGCCAATGACGTGGGCCAGGCCGGAACCGGCGAAGGCCATGATCAGGAAACCGATCCCGATCCGGTTGTTGCCGCGGCCGTCGACGGGCTGGCGGAACAGCCGAAAGGCACAGACCACGAGCATCAGCGGCAGCAGCAGCGACATCCAGCCGAAGGTGCCGTTGACGATTCCGTACACCATGTCCGGGAACCAGCCCTGAAAACCCCACCAGGCAAAGGTGGCGACGAAGACCCCTAGTGCGAGGTTGAACAGGGCTGCGCCGTCGCGGCGGTCCCCGGGGTCGAGGTCGCTGACGTCGTAGCCGATCCGGCGGATACCCGCTCCCACAACGTGGGCAACACCCAGCCAGGCACCGGCTGCAACCCGGACCGGCCAGGGCTGTTTGGGTTCGACGACGGCCAGCTGGCGGGTGCGCGAGGCGCCAGTTGAACCGGAGGGCTTGCTGGTTTTGGACGCAGCCGAACCGGAGCCCCGGGTCGAAGAGCTGCCTGATTTACCGCTGGGGTTTCCTCTAGGCGCGGAGGAAGTACGTGTCGCCATACCCGTTACGGTACCCGACTTCGGGCCGAAAACCGCGGATTTCCGGGCCTTCGAGAGCTCCATGTTGCCGGCCGGAAACGCACAACGGCCCTCCCGGTCCGCCGCAAGCGCTAGCCAGCGGCAGGCCGGGAAGGCCGTCGTTAGGTAATGCCGGCGCTTAGGCCTCCAGGACCACCGGGATGATCAGGGGCTTGCGGCGGAGCTTGCGGTTGACCCAGGTACCAACCACGCGGCGAACGACCTGCTGCAGCTGGTGGGTGGTGTGGTCCGAGCGGTTGAGCACGGCCTCTTCCAAGGCGGCGTTGATCTTGGGGATGATCTCGTCAAAGACCGAGTCGTCCTCGGCCACGCCGCGGGCGTGGATCTCGGGTCCGGAGACGACCTTGCCGGTGGCGCGGTGGATCACGGTGATGATGGAAATAAATCCTTCGTCGCCGAGTGTCTGACGGTCCTTGAGGTCAGATTCCGTGACTTCCCCGACGCTGGAGCCGTCGACGTAGACGAAGCCGACTTCGACCTGGCCGACGATGTCGGCCTGGTGGTCACGGAGATCGATGACCGTTCCGTTGTCCGCGAGAAGGATGCTCTCTTCCGGGACACCGGAGTCCAGGGCAATCTTGCCGTTGGCGATCAGGTGCCGGGTCTCACCGTGCACCGGCATCGCGTTGAGCGGCTCGAGGATGTTGTAGCAGTACAGCAGCTCGCCGGCCGCGGCGTGGCCGGAGACGTGCACCTTGGCGTTGCCCTTGTGGATAACGTCGGCACCGAGCTTCAGCAGGCCGTTGATGATGCGGAAGACGGCGTTCTCGTTGCCCGGGATGAGGCTGGAGGCGAGGATGACAGTATCGCCCTGGCCGACGACGACACGGTGGTCACCGTTGGCCATGCGGGACAGGGCCGCCATCGGCTCGCCCTGGGAACCGGTGGACATCAGGACCACACGGTTGTCCGGCAGGTTGTCGATGTTCTTGATGTCGACGAGGATGCCCGGCGGCACGTCGAGGTAGCCGAGCTTCTCGGCGATGGCCATGTTGCGGACCATGGAGCGGCCGACGAAGGCAACCTTGCGGTTGTGGTTGGCGGCGGCGTCCAGGACCTGCTGGACGCGGTGCACATGCGAGGAGAACGACGCGACAATCAGGCGCTTGGACGCCTGGCCGAAGAGCCGGTCCAGGGTCGGGCCGATTTCCTTTTCGGCGGTGGTGAAGCCGGGCACGTCGGCATTGGTGGAGTCCGACATAAACAGGTCCACACCTTCTTCGCCCAGTTTGGCGAAGTGGCGGAGATCGGTGATGCGGCCGTCCAGCGGCAGCTGGTCCATCTTGAAGTCGCCGGTGTGCAGCACGGTTCCGCCGGGCGTGCGCAGGAACACGGCAAGGGCGTCAGGGATCGAGTGGTTGACGGCCACGAATTCGCATTCGAACGGCCCGAATTTCTGGACCTGGCCCTCGACGACGGTCTGGGTGACCGGCTTGATCCGGTGCTCCTGCAGCTTCGCCTCGATGAGCGCCAGGGTCAGCTGGGATCCCACCAGGGGAATGTCTGCCCGCAGCCGCAGCAGGTAGGGAACAGCGCCGATGTGGTCCTCGTGGCCGTGGGTCAGGACGACGGCAACGATGTCATCGACGCGGTTCCGGATGTAGGAGAAATCGGGCAGGATCAGGTCCACGCCGGGCTGGGTTTCCTCAGGAAAGAGGACGCCGCAGTCGACAATCAGCAGCTTTCCGTCGATTTCGAAGACTGTCATGTTGCGGCCAATCTCCCCGAGGCCGCCGAGCGGAACGATCCGCAGGGTGTCCTTGAGCAGTTTCGGCGGCGTAACAAGGCCGGGAAGGGCGGTTTGGGTCATAATGCACTACTTTCCAGGCGGTTACCGGAATGGTCTTTACTTATCAGAAACAAACACCTGATCAGGAAAAGAGCATTCCGGCTTCCGCCAAGTCCTCGCGGATGGATTCGATCTCAGCTTCGTCCGGCTCCACGAGGGGCAAACGGACAACCGAGTTGGGCAGGACTCCCTGCCACTTAAGAACTTGCTTCGCAGCAACAGCACCCTGGATATGGGTCATCACTGCACGGACCACAGGGTCCAGTTCGAAATGTATGGTGCGGGCGGCGGCGAAGTCGCCCGCAAGTGCGGCATCGATCATGGCGCGGAACTGCCGCGTTGCGACGTGCGCGGTGACGCTGACGAGTCCGGCGGCTCCGGCTGCCATCCAGGGCAGCGTGAGCCCGTCATCGCCGGAGTAGACGTCAAGGTCGGTGTTCGCGAGGACCCGGGTGACGGCGGCAAAGTCGGCCTTGGCGTCCTTGAGCGCAACGATGTTGGGGTGGTCCGCGAGCCGGATCATGGTTTCCGGCAGGATCGGGACGCACGCGCGGCCCGGGATGTCATAGACCATTACCGGAAGATCGGCGGCGTTGGCGACGGCTTCGATGTGGGCCTGGATGCCGGCCTGGCTTGGCTTGTTGTAGTACGGGGTGACGATCAGCTGGCCGTGGGCTCCGGCCTTGGCGGCGCGCTTGGCCATCTCGATCGAATGCGAGGTGTGGTTGGTGCCGGTTCCGGCAATGACCTTGGCGCGGTCCCCTACGGCCTCGACGATAACCCGGAAGAGCTTTTCCTTCTCGTCGTCTTCCAGTGTCGAGGTCTCCCCCGTTGTGCCGGAGATGACCAGCGCATCGTGGCCGTCATCGACGAGCTTGTTGGCCAGTTCCGCGTTCAGCTCGTAGTCGACCTCGCCGGCGGAAGTGAAAGGCGTGACCATGGCGGTTACGAGGGATCCGAACATACGAGAACGAGCGCGAGAGTCAGCCATACGAAAAACGTTACCCTGTCCCCGGCATGATATGACAATGGCCGCGACGTGATGAAGATCAAAGCCGGCCCCAAAACCCGTGCGGGAACCGGCCGGACACGCCGCGGCTGCGGCGGCAAAGGACTCTCAGGCGGCCGTGCCAGCACCGCCCGGCGGGGTGGCGCAGTAGCGGCCGACCGCACTTTCCCGCAGGGACTCGGCCCACACCGCGAGGCGCTGGGCCGCCCGGACATAGTGGAATAGCTCCGCCGGGGTGAGGGATTCGAGGTCGGTCTCGGCCAGTCGGCGCGCTAATTCCGGCCCCGGGGCCTGCGCTGCGAGGGCGGTGCCTTCCCGGTGCCACTGGACATCCTCTGCCGATTCGCCGGCAATCAATTGCCGGAAGAGGAAATCCACGACGCCGGGACTCATCGCTTTGAGGACCCCGGACGCCGCATCCGGGCCGCACTGACCTGCTCGGGTGGATCCCGGGGCTGCGGACTCTGGAGTGTTGTTCATGACCCCATACTATTCGAACATATATTCGAATTCAAGGCTCCCCGGCCGCGCGGCTTTTCGACCGGCCCCGCACCGGCAGTATGAGACGATCAAAGCATGACGCCGCGCGGAATGGCTTCCCCACCCGGGACGGCACGGGGCAGGGGCAGGAACAGTTCCAGGGGTACCGGCGGTAAGTCCGGAACCCGCCTCCCAGGCATTGATGCCGCCCGCGGACTGGCTCTCCTGGGCATGATGGCCACCCATATTCTTCCCATCTTCGAAGCCGATGCCCAACTCACACCCACCTGGGTGGGCTTGGTGTTTTCCGGGCGCGCCTCGGCACTGTTCGCGGTCCTTGCGGGGATCGGGCTTGCCCTCTCAACCGGTAAACAGCATCCCTTCCAGGGTCCGCAACTGTGGGCGGCTCGGCGGGGAATCGCCCTGCGCGCCCTGGTGGTCGCCGCAGTCGGGCTCTCCATCGGCGGACTGGAGGTTAATATAGCCATCATCCTGGTCCACTACGCCGTGCTGTTCCTGTGCGTGCTGCCGTTCCTCGGCCTGGACGTCAGACGCCTGCTGGTTCTTGCCGCCGGCTGGGTGCTCGTGACCCCGGCGCTCGCTTTCCTGTTGCGGCCGTGGCTGCTCACCGCGATGCCTCGGCTGCAGCTGGGCCACAACCCGGAGTGGGGGGACCTGTCCACCCCCGCCGTGCTGTTGGGGGACCTTTTTTTCACCGGCTATTACCCGGTGCTGCAGTGGATCACCTACCTGCTGATCGGACTCGCGATCGGCCGCCTGGCGCTGACCACGGCGTTGGTCCCGGTCCTGCTGCTGGCAGCCGGAACCCTGGTGGCGGTCGCAGCCAAGTGGCTCGGCGTGGTGCTAATGGAGGACTGGGGCGGCCGGGCGGCGCTGCAGGCGTCCCTGCTGAATCCGTCCTATCCGCTGGAGAGCCTCCTGCAGGTCAACCTGGCCGGCGTGGACCAAACCGGCTCCGCCTGGTGGCTCGCCTCCAGCGCACCCCATTCGGGCAGCACCCTGGATCTGCTGCACACCTCGGGGGTGGCGGCCGCAGTCGTTGGAGTCTGCCTGTTGCTTGGCCGGCTGGTCGTGCGCACCGGGGTGGATCTGCTGCTTGCGTTGCGGGGTGCCGGTGCCATGACACTGAGTCTCTACACGGCCCACCTGTGCGTGATGGCCGCGTTGTACGGCCAGACCCTACCGGCGGGGTGGACGGTCGAGGGCGTGTACTGGGCGCAGGCCGGGGCAGCCCTGGTTGTTGGCGGAATCGTCGCGGCCCTGGCCTGGCGGGGTCCGCTGGAGTGGGTGGCTCATGCCGCCAACCAGCTCGGCCGCTTCCAGCCGGCCCGCCTCCGCTGACCGGGTTTCAGGCCCTGCCGTTGCCGTTGCCGTTGCCGTTGCCGTTGCCGTTGCCGTTGCCGCCACGATACAGCCGGAGTGCGTCGCGCATCGAGGAGCGCGCCCGTTTCCGGTCTCCCGCGGCGTCATAGGCGCAACTGAGCCGGAACCAGGAGCGCCAGTCTGCCGGCGCAGCCTCCGTTTCGGCGCGGTACTTTTCGAATTCACGGTCCGCCGCATCGCGGATGATCCGCCCCGCCGGGGTGCGCGGCAGGTTGTCTTCCGGCAGGCCGCCCTCGGCCTCGAGGATTTTCGCCAACCGTTCGGTCCGGGCGCCGAAGAGCAGCTCCCGGGCAAGGGCCCAGGCTCCGATAACCGGCAGGACCAGGTAGGCGGCCCCAATCGCCTTGGCCATCGGGTTGGCGTCCGTCATCAGCAACACCGAGCGCTGGAAGGACACCACCAGGTAGAAGACCAGCAGGAGCGTCACGGCACCCACCCAGATCTTGGTGCGGTTGGCTTTGACGAGCGTGAGGACATTGGCCATAGCGCTCAGAGCCCCAGGTCCAGGTAGCCGTCGAGGCCCACGGTGAGGCCCGGATTCGCGGCCACGCTGCGCACACCCAGCAGCACACCGGGCATAAAAGAGGACCGGTCGAAGGAATCGTGCCGGAAGGTCAGCTGCTCACCCGGCCCGCCAAGCAGGACTTCCTGATGTGCCACGAGGCCCCGGAGCCGGACACTGTGGACGCGGACTCCGTCGACGTCGCAGCCGCGCGCGCCGGACAGGCCGGTGGTGGTGGCGTCGGGGCTGGCGGGCAGGCCTGCGTCTGCACGCTCGGCGGAGATCAGCTGCGCGGTGCGCACGGCGGTTCCGGACGGGGCATCCACCTTGTCCGGGTGGTGCAGTTCGACGATTTCGACGGATTCGAAGTAGCGCGAGGCCTTGGCCGCAAACGCGGAGGCGAGGACCGAGCCGAGCGCGAAGTTCGGTGCGATCAGGACCCCGACACCGGACCGGCCGGCGAGGAGCTGCTCGAGCCGGGCCAGTCGCGCCGCGTCCCAGCCTGTTGTCCCCACCACAGCGTGGATGCCGTGTTCAACGGCGTAGGTGACGTTCGCTTCCGTGCTTGCGGGGACCGTCAGGTCCACCACGATCCGGGCTCCGGCGCCGCTGAGGGTCTCCAGGGGATCGTTCCGGCCCAGCGCGGCCACAAGCTTCAGGTCCGCGGCGGCCTCGATGGCCCGCACCGCCTCGGCGCCCATGCGCCCGTTCGCGCCCAGCACGGCGACTGCGAGTTGTTCGGTCATGCCATCAACCCTACCGCCGGGCAGCGGGCCTACTCCCCTGCGCCGACCCACTCGACCGTGCCGTCGGCAAAGAACTGTTCCTTCCAGATCGGGACCTGGGCCTTGATCCGGTCCACAAGTTCCGAGCAGACGGCGAAAGCCTGGCCGCGGTGCGCCGCAGCGACGGCACAGACCAGCGCGGGGTCGCCGATCTCCAACATCCCGATCCGGTGTGCCGCCCAGATCCGGACAGGATGGGCAGGCACGTCCGCGGAACTGCCGGGATGTCCGGCGGCTGACTGTTCGGCGACAAGTTGCGCGACGACGTCGGCCATCACCTGGTGCGCTGTCGGGTGGGCGCTGTAGCTCAGGCGCTGGACGGGTTTGCCGCCGTCGTGGTTCCTAACCACGCCGCTGAAGCTGACCACAGCACCTGCGGTGTCTGACTCGACGGCGGCGATGGCCTGGTCCACCGAGATGGCGTCGGCGCTAAGCACCGCGTTGATGACTTCGAAGCGTGGCTCAGTGCCCATGGCTGCCCTCCAGCTGGTCGCAAAGGTGTCCCAGGATCGGATCGAGCACGCTGAGGCCGTCCATCACGCCTTTGGGGGAACCGGGGAGATTAATAATGAAGGTCTGGCCGGCCGCGCCTGCGTGGCCCCGGCTGAGCATCGCCGTCGGGGTCTTGGCGGATCCGGCGCTGCGGATGCCTTCCATGATGCCCGGGATCTCCCGGTCCAACAGTGGCAGGGTCTGTTCCGGGGTAGCATCGGTGGGGCTCAGCCCGGTGCCGCCGCTGGTGATGATAACGGCCGGAGCCTGGCTCAGCAGCGCGCGCAGGGCACCGCCCACCGCGTCTCCGTCCGGGACCACGAGGGCCGGGTAGGGTTCAAAGCCGTGTTCGGTTAGCCAATCGATGATGACGGGCCCGGTCAGGTCCTTATAGACCCCGGCCGCGGCCCGGGTCGAAGCAATAACAACGCCGGCCTTACGCCCGCTCGCTTCACCGTGGCGGTGTGGTTCAGGCATGCTCACAGTCTCCAGTCCCCGCTCTTGCCGCCGCTTTTGGCCAGCACCTTGATCTCCGTCAACACCGCGTGTTTGTCCACTGCCTTGATCATGTCGTACACACTGAGGCCGGCCACCGCCGCCGCTGTCAGCGCTTCCATCTCGACGCCGGTGACCCCGCGGGTCTTAACCGTGGCAAACACCGTGACCGAGTCGGCGCCGAGTTCAAAGTCGACGGTGACCTTGGCGATCGGCAGCGGGTGGCAGAGCGGGATCAGCTCCGGGGTTTTCTTGGCGGCCAAGATGCCGGCTACCCGGGCGACGGCGAGGGCATCGCCTTTGGGCAGTTCGCCCGCGCCCAGAAGCGCCAGGACCTCGGCCGTGCTGCGGACGGTGGCGGTGGCAGTGGCCTCGCGGGTGGTCTCGGCCTTGTGCGAAACATCCACCATCTGTGCCGTCCCGTCCGGCCGGAGGTGGGTCAGGATTGGATTTTCAGTTACGGGCTCTTCTGCGTTCACAGCATCCATACTTCCACCTCGGCACCCTCGGCGAGCGCACCGGTTCCTTCCGGGACCTGGATCAGGGCGTTGGAGTGCGCCAGCGCACTGACCAGGTGCGAACCGGACCCGCCTTCAAGCCTGACGGTGCCGTCGGGAAGGACCGTGCCGCGCCGCACCTGGTGTTTGCCTGCCGGTGACGTGAGCGCCCCGGCCAGGCGGGCCTTGACTGCCGGCCGCGGGGCGGGCGAACCGAAGAGGTCCCCGAGCGCCGGCCGCAGGAACATTTCGAAGGACACGAGGCAGCTCACCGGGTTCCCCGGGAAGCCCAGCACTGGCACTCCTTCGAAGGTTCCGATTCCCTGCGGGCCGCCGGGCTGCATCGCGACGCCGAAGAAGTCGACGCGATGACCCTCCATCGCCTGCCGGACCACTTCATACGCGCCTTTGCTGACGCCGCCGGTAGTAACAATCAGGTCAATGTCCGCCAGGTGCAGGCCCAGCAGGGCGGCGAGCTCCTCCGGACGGTCGGTCGAAACCCCGGTCCGGGTGACGTCGAGGCCGGCCTGGCGCATGGATGCCTCGAGCAAGGTGGCGTTGGAGTCGTAGATCTTGCCGGCGCCCAGCGGCCGTCCCGGCTCCACAACCTCGTCCCCGGTGGTGACCAGGAGGACCCGCAGGGCTTGGTAGACGGCTACCTCGGTGTATCCCAGCGCGGCCAGCAGCCCCAGCTGACCGGGTCCGAGGCACGTTCCAGCGGTGAGAGCCAGCTCACCGGTGCGGATGTCGCTGCCGGCGTCGCGGACGAAGTTTCGTGCCGGGGCGGCGGGAAGGCGGACCGTGGCCGGCTCTCCCGGGAACGGGAAAGCCGCGGGGTCCGCCTGCTCGATCGGGACGACGGCGTCGGCGCCGGCTGGCAGCATGGCTCCGGTCATGATCGGCGCGGCAGTCCCGGCAGCCAGTTCAGGGGGCGCCGCGCCGGCCGCGACGGGGGCCACAACGGTCAGTTCGGTGCCGCCGTCGGGTACGTCAGCACTCCGGATGGCAAAGCCGTCCATCTGCGAATTCGCAAATGGCGGCAGGTCCAGCGGAGCCACGACGTCCGCAGCGAGTCCGCGGCCCAGTGCCGCCAGGAGCGGGAGCATCTCGATCCGGTCCGGGGTGCGGAGCGGGGCCAACAGCCGGCGGACCGATTCGCGGTGCGCTGCCACGGTGACGTGCCGTGCCTGGGTGCTGTGCATTCGTTCGTGACCCCTCGTCGTGGGCCATTGACCTGAGTCGCCGGCCCGGCTCCGTGGCCCTGGCGTGTTTGGCCCGGCCCGTTAGGACTTCACATCAACTCTAACCGTGTGAAAGCCGGTAGCACCGCTGGGCGCCACGGGCGCGCGCTCTTCCACCTGCGCGACGCCGTTGAGGTCCGTGGCGCGGACCTGGACCTCGTACTGGCCGGGGCTCAGCTGCAGTTCGAGTTTCCACTGGTACCACGTGTCGCGGGAGATCCCGGAGGCCAGCTGCGCCGGCTGCCAGGTGCCGCGGTTGACCCGGAGCTCGACCCGGCCAATCCCGGTGTGCTGGGCCCACGCGACGCCGCCGAAGGCCACCGTCCCGGCCTGGACCGACCGGGCCTGCCGCGGCACGTCGATCCGGGAGGAGGTTTTGACCGGCCCTCGCTCGCTCCAGCCGCGGGGCGTCCAGTATCCGGCGTCATCCGCGAAGCGCGTCACCTTAAGCTCTGTGACCCACTTGGTCGCCGAAACGTAGCCGTAAAGGCCCGGGACGATCATTCGGACCGGGAAGCCGTGCTCCAGCGGCAGCGGGTCGCCGTTCATACCAACCGCCAGGAGTGCGTCACGGTCATCCGTCAGCGCCTCCAGTGGGGTGCCGGCCGTCCAGCCGTCCGCGCTGCGGGACAGCACCATGTCCGCGCCGTCCTTCGGGCGGGCCAGGGCCAGTAGTTCCCTGACCGGCCAGCCGAGCCAGCGGGCGTTGCCAATCAGGTCCCCGCCCACCTCATTGGAGACACAGGCGATGGTGATATGCCGTTCGGTCAGTGGTTTAGCCAGCAGGGCGGCAAAGTCCAGGGAGATCTCCTGCTCCACCAGGCCGGTGACTTTGAGGGTCCACTGCTCCGGGTTCACCACCGGGACGCGCAACGCGGTGTCAATCCGGTAAAAGTCCTTGTTCGGCGTCACCAGCGGCACCGCGCCCTCCAGCCCGAGTTCGGCGCCGGCCGGGACCGGCGGGGCCGGTGCCGATGGTCCGGGAAGCACCAGCTTGCTGCGCAGTTCACTCACGGCTGCGGCTGCCCCGCGGATTGTTGAAGCCAGCACCCCCGCGATGAGGGCGGCAGCGGCCGTTCCGCCGAGCGCCTGGAAGAATCGACGCCGGGCCGGAGCAGGCGCCGGGGCGGGGGCGGCGGTGCCCGGAGCAGCCGCCGGGGCGGTGGTGCCCGGGGCGGAATCCGCGGGCGCCCGTAGGTCACGGCTGTGCCATTCGCCCAGCCGCCGGACCAGCCACCGCAGCGCAATCATCCCCACGATGGCGGCGAGCAACGGGACCGGGACCGCGTTCAACGTCAGTTCGGCCCGGCCAAGTACTGCCACCAGCCCCACTGCGCCGAAGACGGCAATCAGGGCAACCCCGGCGAAGCGCCGGCGCGCTTCGACGACTCCGGACAGGGCTGCCAGTCCGGCGATCAGCAGCGCCATGCCACCGAGCAGGGCTACCTTGTCCGCCGTCCCGAAGAGCGAAACAGCCCAGTCCTTGACTCCCGGCGGGACAGCATCGATCACGGCCCCGCCCACAGCTGTCACCGGGGAAAGGGAAGGACTCACGAATCCGGCAGTGAGCTCCCCCAGGGCAAGGCCCGTCCCGACGGCCGTGATTCCGGCCGCTGCAGCCCAGCCGCCCGTGTGCCGAGCCGGACTTCGCGGCCTGGGGACAGCCGGCACCTCGGTGCGCCCGCCGGGGCCCGGGGTGGGCGCAGGCGCCGCTGGTTGACGGTTAGGGGTCGTGTTCACCCCTCCATCATAGGTTTTGTGCCGCCCGACAGCGCCGGGTGGACGACGGTACGGACCACGGAACGGGCGGCGGAACGCCGGCAGCGGAATCCGGACCGGACCGGAGTGTTGCCGGCGTCGGGTTGGCGTAGCCTGATCCTATGAGTGTTCAGCTAGGCATGCCCCAGCCCCGCGCGGATGACGCATCCGGCGAGGGAATTTCTGCGACGCAGCCCACCGCACGCCCGGCCGGAATGCCCGCGGGCCTCCTCGACCGCTACGGCCGACGTGCCACCGATATGCGGCTCTCCCTGACGGACAAGTGCAATCTGCGCTGCACCTACTGCATGCCGGCCGAGGGCCTTCAGTGGCTCTCCAAGCAGGCAGTGATGTCCGCGGCGGAGATTGTCCGGATCGTCAGGATCGGCGTCGACATGCTGGGGGTGCGTGAACTGCGGCTCACCGGCGGCGAACCGCTGGTCCGGGCGGACCTGCTGGATATCATTTCAGCCCTCCGGCAGGCACACCCGGACCTTCCCATCTCGATGACCACAAACGCCGTCGGGCTGGACAAAAAAGCCGCCGGGTTGAAGGCGGCGGGGCTGTCCCGGATCAACGTCTCACTGGATTCGCTGCATGAGGAAACGTTTACCCAACTGACCCGGCGCCCCGTCCTGAACAAGGTCCTGGCCGGCGTGGACGCCGCCTGGGCCGCTGGCTTGGGTCCCGTAAAACTCAATGCAGTGCTGATGCGCGGCATCAACGACGCCGAGTCCCCCGCGCTGCTGGCATGGGCCCTCGACCGCGGCTACGAACTGCGTTTCATCGAGCAAATGCCGCTCGACGCGGACCACGGCTGGACCCGCAGGAACATGATCACGGCCGCGGAAATCCGCGATTTGCTCTCCGTTGATTACGTCCTGAGCGCCGATCCGCGGGACCGCGACGGCGCCCCCGCGGAACGCTTCGAAGTCCGGGCGCGGGTTCCCGGCACCGCCGAGGCGACCGGCCCCGTACTTGGAACCGTCGGGATCATCGCCTCCGTGACCGAGCCGTTTTGCGCGGACTGCCGCCGCACCCGCATCACAGCGGAGGGCAAGATTATGAGCTGCCTGTTTTCCCGTGAGGAAGTGGATCTGCTGGACCTGCTTCGCCAGGGCGCCAGCGACGAACAACTCGCCGAGCGCTGGCAGGATGCCATGTGGATCAAGCCCAAGGCCCACGGTATGGACCACGTCGGGCTGGACGCCCCGGACTTCGTCCAGCCGGACCGCAGCATGAGCGCCATCGGAGGCTGAACCACCTGTGAATGTACGTTACTTCGCTGCCGCGCGCGCTGCCGCCGGCGTCGACAGTGAACTCTTCGACCTGCCCGCGGACGCCACGCTCGCCGCGTTGCTGGATGCGATCCTCGCCGTCGAACGCCCGGAACCCCCGGCCGGGACCCCGCCGCTGGCGCGTTTACTGTCACGAAGCAGCTTCCTGCGCAACGAGGTGGCGGTGCGGAACCGTGCGGTGGTGCTGCAGCCGGACGACGTCGTTGATGTGTTGCCGCCCTTCGCCGGCGGCTAAGGAGCCGCCAGCGCCGAACGCACGGTGTCCGCGACGGCGGCTGCGCCGGCCCCGCCCATAATAATCGTGTAGTGGTTAACGTCGGGGACTTCGCGGACGGACAGGGAAGGCAGCTTGTCCGCCCAGGTATTCAGGTAGCCGGGCGCGTAAAGGCCGCCGGCTTCATTGAGCAACCCCCGCGGGGCCCGCAACGCAATGGTTTCGACCGCGAGCTCAGCCAGGGCCTTTAGCAGTGAAGCGCCCCGGTGCAGTTCGGCGGTGTCGTCCGCCATCGCCTGGTACCGGGTGGCCGGCCGGAGCTGCGGTGCCTCGCCGGTGAGGTCGTAATCGACGTATTCCTCCACGAGCGGGTTCCAGTCCGCACTGAAGGCCGGATGCTGCCGCCAAAAGCCGCGATAGGCCTCCTTGCTGGGGAAGGCTGCGTTCAAGCGCTCGGCCGCCGGACCCAGCACCGCAGCGACGATTTCTTCGTCGCTGAGCTGCGCCGGCACCTGGAGCGGCAGCCCGCCGTCGACCAGCACCAGGGACCGCACCAGCGCCGGAAACAGGTTCGCCATCACCACGGCGGCGAAACCTCCCATCGAATGGCCAACAACCACCACGGGCCCGGTGCTGAGTGCGGTCAGCACGGCCGCGAGGTCCCCTGCGTGGGACGGCATCCCGTAGGGAGCAGGCAGCCCGTTGCTCCGGCCCCGGCCCCGCAGGTCCGGGGCAATGATCCTGACGTCCGGCAGCGCCCGGGACAACGCCAGCCAGGCCTTGTGGGACGCCGTAACACCGTGCACCGCAAGGATGGTCGGGGCAGCAGCGTCCGCGGGTCCCCAGAGGGCGGTGTGCAGGGTTCCGCCACGGACCTCAACCTCGATGGTCCGGTAGCCGGGGTCAGCAGTGGCCTCGTTCATGGGACTGTCCTTTCCGGAGCCTGTATCGGTTTGGTGGCGGGGCCGGGAGTTGGACCCGGCGTCGGTGCGAGGGCACGTTCGATGAACTGCATCATTTGCTCAAAGACTTCCTCCGGGACATCAGGCCGGGCACCGTGCGCCGGCTCGGTGCCTTCCTCGTCCCACAGCACCCAGCGCATGCCGATAAGTTCGCCGATGCCCATGAGGGCCCACGCCGCGACCGTGGGGTCCATGTCCCGGACTTCGCCGCTGAGCTGCGCGGCTTTAAGCCCTTCGATGTAGCCATTGACGATCCGGGTGTAGTGCAGGCGCAGCGCCCCGGGCGAGACGAACTCGGCCTGCCGAATGATGCGGTACAGCGCGGGATGTTCTGCGGTGAATTTGAAGAAGGCCCGGAACCCGGCGCGTTCGGCTGCGAGACGGGTGCCGGCGGATCCGGCGGCCTCCGCCATGGCGTGCCGTACCCGCCGGTTCAGGTCCTCAACGACCTCATCGAAAATGGCTTGTTTGCCCTCGAAGTAGAGGTAGAACGTGCCGAGTCCGACGCCTGCCTCCTCGGTGATTTTTACAATAGAGGCCTCGTGGTAGCCCACCGAAGCGAAGACCGTTTCGGCAGCCTGCAGCAGTTTGGCCCGGGTGCGGGTACCCCTCGCGGTGCGCGGCGCGGCGCTCATCGTTGACTCCCGTCCGCGGGCAGGAAGGCGCCCCTGTTGTCCGGTTGTGCCGCCGGCCCGTCCCCGCCCAGCTGCTGCCGCAGCCGGCCGCGCAGCACCTTGTTCAAGGCAGTGCGGGGCAATACGGCAACAGTGACGATCCGTGCCGGAACTTTGAAGTGGGCCAGCCGGGCAGCGCAGTGCTCAAGGAGGTCCTGATCATCGGTGGCAAGGCCGGGGCGGATCACTACAAAAGCCACACCGGTTTCGCCCCAGCGCTCGTCGTCGACGCCAACGACGGCGGCCTGCGCCACTGCCGGATGGTCCAGCAGTACCGCCTCGACCTCAGCCGGGGCCACGTTTTCGCCCCCTGAAATGTAGATGTCCTTGAGCCGGTCCACGACTTTGATGTATCCCTCGGCGTCGCGCTCCACGAGGTCACCGGTGCGAAGCCAGCCGCCGGCCAGGACGGCCGCAGTAGCGGCCGGGTCGCGGAAGTAGCCGGCAAAGACCCCGGGGCCGCCCACCAGGAGTTCGCCGGTGGCGGCGCCGTCCAGGATGTCCCCCGTCACCGGGTCGGCCACGGCGACGGCGACATGCGGGTACGGTTTGCCCGATGACCCCACCATCCGGGCGGCGTCCTCGTTGGCAAGGCAAAGGACATTCGGTGACGCTTCCGTGAGTCCGTAGCCCTGGCTCAGGGCCACTCCCCTGCGGTGCCAGATCCGCAGCAGCGGTGCCGGCATGGGTGCCCCGCCCACCACGGCGTGCCGGAGGCTGGCCAACCCGGCGGACGCGAAGTCCGGATGCTCGGCGAGCATCAGGTACTGGGTAGGGACACCCATGAGCATGGTCACGCGCCGCTCCGTGATCAGCTGCAGGACCCTGCCAGGTTCGAAGCCGCGTTCGAGAACCACGGTTGCCCCCGTCCACCAGGCCAGCAGGGGCTGGATGTTCCAGCCCCCCACGTGGAACTGCGGCAGCACGGCCAGCACGACGTCGGTGCTGCCAAGATCCAGCGTTCGGGACAGGGACAGATTGGTCCAGAAGCAGTTGGCGTGGGTCAGCACGGCGGCCTTGCTGGCGCCCTCGGTTCCGGACGTGAAGACCATCAGGAGGGGATCGTCGTCGCGCACTTCCCGGTTGATCCCGGGCCCGCCGGCGCCCGGACCGGACACAATCAGCGGCCGGGACGGTGGTGGCACCGACTTTTCAATGCCGCCGGGGCCCAGCGCGGCGGTCCGCGGCCGGTGCGCCAACAAGGTGCAGGCCCCCGCGGCGAGGGAGTCCAGTTCGTCCGCGACAAGCAGCAGCTGCGGCTCGGCGAGCTCCAGCTGCGCGGCGAGCTCCCTGGCTGAGAGCCGCCAGGACAGCGGGACGAGGACCAGGCCCGCCTTGGCGCAGGCGAAAAACACCACAACGTGGTCTGAGCTATTGCCCGTCAGGGTCGCGGCCCGGTCCCCGGTGACGTAGCCGGCGACCTTCAAGGCAGCGGCGAGTCCGGCAGCCCGACGCTCCAGTTCGCCGTAGCTCAGCGTGCAGCCGCGGTCGTCAACGGCGATCCGCAGGGGGGTGGAAAGGCTGCGGTCAGTGGTCCAGCGGCCCAGGGTGTGCAGCCCGTCGACGGGTATCATTCGGATTCCTCCAGGATCTCGCGGGACGCCGCCCTCTGTTGGCGGCCCGTGCCGGGGGGCCCGGCACCTTCATTTCCCTTGCCGGGCCCCCTGCTTGGGTTGCGGCGGCCGGCCAGCCGCTGTGCGGTGCCCGTCAAGCCGCCTGGCAGGAACAGCACCACGAGGATAAACAAGGTGCCCAGGATGAACAGGGGTTCCGACAGCGGTACCCGAAGGATGTCCGGCAAGGCATTGATTGCATCGGAGTTTGCCAGCGTCGTGAGGCGCTGGTCCAGGATGGTGTAGAAGACTCCACCGATCACGGCACCCCAGCGTGAACCGACGCCGCCCAGGACCACCATCACCAACAACGTGATGGTCAGGTCCGCGGACATGGCCCGCGGCACGGCGCCGCTCTGGAGCAGCAGGAACACCATACCGATGATGCTGACCAGGACGGCGGAGACCACAAAGATGAGCAGCTTGACGAGGTACGGCTGCAGGCCCAGGACGCGGACGCGCAGCTCGTTCTCGCGCACTGCGGCGGCGACGTGCCCGGCGCGGGAGGACTGTACCCAGGTCACCACGACGAAGACAGCCACCAGCACCACCAGGGCCAGCCAGTAGAGGTTGCGTGTATTGACCACTCCGACAAGGAAGTCCGGCAGGTTGTCGGTGCGCAGCGTCAGGCCTTCATCTCCGCCGGTGGTGCCGTCCGGGTTGCGTCCTACTATGACCGAGCCGGCCTGGGCGAACGCGAGCGTGACCATGGCGAAGGGGATGCCGTTGACCCGCAAGCTGATGCTGCCCACCACATGGGCCAACACAATGACAATCAGCAGGGTCAGTCCCATTGCAGGCACCAGCGGGATGTCCAGGTTTTGCAGGATGATCGCCAGGCCGTAGACGCCGGCCCCGAAATACAACGCATGGCCAAAGGACAACAGTCCGGCGACACCGAGCAGCAAATGGTAGGTCAGGGCTGCGGCAGCCATCAACATACACATCGCGAGCAACTGCAGGGAACCGGGCGTGTACGTCGGCCCGGGCAACACTCCCGGCAGGGACAGATTGAGCAGCGGCAGCAGGAACAGGAACACGATCCCGGCGGCCCCGGCGGCCAGGCCGGCGATCCTTCGGCGGGTTGGGAGTCCCCGGCCGCCGCCGGGGGTTGCCCGGAGGGCGCCGCCAGCGTGCTCGCGGGTGCTGTTGCCAGTGCTCTGGATGTTTCCGGCGTTGGTGCCGGCGGCGTCAGTATCAGTGGTCATGAGGTTCTCCCGAGCAGGCCGGTGGGACGGAACAGCAGGACCAACGCCAAGGCGAGCACCACGACAAAGTCGCCGGTGCCGCCCAGGTAGAAGTTGGCGAACTGCTGCAGGACGGCAACGGCGACGGCGGCTATGGCCGCTCCGGTCAGCGAGCCCAGCCCGCCGATCACGGTGACGATGAAGGCGAAGATCAGCAGCGAGCCGCCCAACATCGGGGAGACGTAGCCAAAGTAGTGCGAAGCCAGGACCCCGCCCAGCCCAGCGGCGGCACCGCCGATGGTAAAGACGAGGGTAAAGGCCTTCCGGACGTCGATGCCGAGGGCCGTCACCATGGAGCGGTTTTCCACGCCGGCCCGGATGATCATGCCGTACCGGGTGTTCTTCAGGAAGAACACGAGGGCCAGCAGCACCAGCACCGCGGCGATGATACAGACGAACCGGTCGTTGGGGACGCGGGCGCCCAGGATCTCGGTGGTGTCCTTGAACCAGGCAGGTCCCTGAATGAACACCGGATCCGTGCCCCAGATGCCGTCAAAGAGGGCAACTGCGGCGAGGGAGAGGCCCACCGTGATGAGAACCTGCTCGATGTGCCGCTGGTAGAGCCTGCGGATCAGGACAAACTCGGTGAAAGCGGCGAAGGCGGCAGCGGCAGCCGCGCCGGCCAGGAGCGAAAGCAGGAATGTTCCCCAGCTATCGGAGCCGGTCCGCCGGGCGATTTCCCAGCCGGCGAAGGCTCCAAGGGTAAGGAAGGCCCCGTGCGCGAAGTTGAGCACTCCCATCAGCCCGTAAATCAGAGACAGTCCGGCGGCCACGAGGAAGTACAGGGCACCCAGGCCCAGGCCGGTGAAGAGCAAGAGGACAACGGTACTCACAGGGCGGTCCCCCTCACGGTATGGTCCCGCGCGGGGCCCTCAGCGGAGACCCCCAGGAGGCGCTGGGTTAGCTCGGCGTCGTCGAGGAATGCCAGGGCGCTGCCGGTGTGGACCACCCGGCCGCCGGAGAGGACCACTGCGCCGCCGGCGAGCTGGCGGACGACGTGCAGGTTCTGCTCGACCAGAAGGATGGGGACGGTCCGGGCGGCCTCAGCGAGGGTCTCGGCGACCTCGGCGACGATTTTTGGGGCCAGGCCCTTGGTGGGTTCATCGACCAGCAGGATCTTGTTGGTGTTGAGCAGCGCACGCGCCAGGGAGACCATCTGCTGCTGGCCGCCGGAGAGGGTTCCTGCCATTTGCGCGGACCGGGCCAACAGGTCCGGGAAGAGCTCCTCGACGAGCTGGCGCCGGGGTGCGGCGTCCCGCTCGGCAAGTCTGAGGTTTTCTGCCACGGTGAGTTTGGCGAAGACTTCGCGGTCCTCGGGAACGTAGCCCACCCCGCTGCGGACAATCTTGAACGTTGGTTCCTTCTCGATCCGTACACCGTCGAGCTCAACGGCCCCGGTTCTGTCGATCAGGCCAATGATGGCCTTGATGGTGCTGGTTTTCCCCACCCCGTTGCGCCCCAGCAGGGCGGTGATGCCGGTGGCCGGGACGATGAACGAGACGTCCTCCACGACCTGCTGCCCGGCGATGTGGGCGTTGAGCCCTGAAATTCTGAGGATCGGCCGGTTGTCCGCGGCGGTGCTCATACGGGTTCTCCAAGGTAGGCACTCTGTACTGTCGGGTCTGACATCACGGCCTCGGGGCTGTCCAGGGCGAGCAGGCTGCCGTGATGCATCACGGCCACCCGGTCCACGAGACCCAGAACCACGTCCATGTGGTGCTCCACCATCATCACGGTGCAGCCACGGTCCCGGTGCAGTCCCGCGATGATCGCGGTGAGGGACGGAACGTCCCCCGACGCCACCCCGGCCATCGGCTCATCCAGGAGCACGACGGCGGGGTCCGTCGCCAGCAGGACGGCGATCTCCACCTTGCGCTTTTCGCCGTGCGAGAGGTCCCCGGCCGCCGTCGTCAGCTGGCTGTTAAGCCCGACTTCCGCGATGGTGCCGCGGGCAATCCGGGTGGCGTCATCCGAGGCGGACGGGAAGCGCAGCAGGCTGAAACTGCCGCCAATTTTGGCCTGGGCGGCGAGCCGGACGTTTTCCAGCACGCTGAGCCGGGGAAAGAGGTTCGAGGTCTGGAAGGTCCGGCCCAGCCCTGCCTTGGCCCGGCGGTGGATGGGCGCGGCCGTGATCTCCCTGCCGTTCAGCGTGATGCTGCCCGCCGTGGGCCGCATGACACCGGAAATCAGGTTGAACAACGTGGTCTTGCCGGCACCGTTGGGGCCGATCACGCCGACCATTTCGCCGGCGCCGATGGCGAAGCCCACATCCTGGAGGATGCGCGCACCGCCGATCTGCAGACCGAGGCCGTCGACCGCCAAGGCGGGCAGGGCTGGGGAATTCATTCGGATCCTTCGTCTTTGGCCGGGCTACGGAAGCGGTGGGCGGGTTATTTCTTCTCCGGCGGGGCGACCGTCCCGCCCGGCACCACTTTGATGAGCTCCGGCGCCCACGTGCCGCCGGTCTGGACGAGCTTGGCCTGGTACATGTCCTGGACCAGGGCGTGGTCCGAGGCGCGGACTGTCTCTTTGCCCTTGGGCCCGTCGAAGCTGTAGCCCTCCAGGGCCTTGACCATCGCGTCGGCGTCCGAGCCGCCCTCCTTGATGGCCCGGGCAATCATCTGGCCGGCAACAAAGCCGTCGGGGGTGAAAAGGTCCGCCTTCCCGCCCGCCTTCTCGACGGCGGCGATCATCTTCTTCTCCACCTCGGTGCCGGCGGCTCCCGGGAAGTAATGGTTCAGGAAACTGATTTTGGCGGTGGCTTCGCCGTAGGCGCTGAAGGTGGCGGCATCGCCGAGACCGGTGACGATCGGCGCGGCGTCGAAGGCGCCCTGCTGGCTGAGGGTCTGCCACATGGTGCCGGATGTTGCCCCGGCCCAGGCGACGAAGACCATGTCCGGCTTCGCATCGATGAGTTGCCGGGCGAAGGGGGTGAGTTCCTGGCCGTCCGGGACCAGGACGGCCTCGACCGTGGCGCCCTTGGCTCCGAGCACGGCCTTGACGGCCGCCACGTTGCCCTGGCCGAACGCGTTGTCCTGTGCGAAGACGACGACCTTCTTGCCTTTGGTGTCGATGAAGGTACCGGCAGTTGCCACGTCCTGCAGGCTCTGGCGGCCCGAGCGGAAGGTGTACTTGTTGATGCCCTGGATGGCGTCGGTGGCGGCCGGCCCGGAGATGTAGAGCACCTTGTTTTGTGCCGCCTGCTCGGACAGCTTGAGCGCAATGCCTGAGACGACCGTGCCGCCAATGATCTTGTAGCCCTTGCCGATCAGGTCCTTGGCGGCTGTGACAGCCTTGTCCGGGTCGCCGCCGTCGTCGGCGTACGTGAGGTTGATCTTGGCGCCGTTGATTTCCCCGGTCCCGCCAGTCGCGTAGTCGATGCCGGCTTGGAGGCCCTCATAGTAGGTGGCGCCATAGGCTGCGAGGGGTCCGGTTTTGGAATAAATGATGCCGACGTTGACCGGCTCGGCAGCCTTGGTGCCGCCCGATTCCGCCGGCGCCGCACTGCCGGCGGTGGGCGCGCAGGCGCTGAGGGCCAGTCCGGTGGCCATGACGGCGGCCATCAGGAACTTCTTTGTATCCTTCACGGGATGCCTTTCGGTGAGAATCCACGAAATCCGACAGGAGATCTGAGTAGAACCTGAAAGGTGATTCAGATTACAGTCAATCTAGGGCGCACGTCGCCCCGTGTCAACGGTTTGAAGGGTCGCGTGCTGGCTCCTGGCCGATGGATCACGGTTGGTGCGCAAAAGCGCAGCAGCGCACCACGCAGGGCAGGAAAACTGCCGTCAAGGAGGTGGCCCGGGGCTGCGGTCAGGCAGGACCAGCCGCCGGGTTCGCGACCCGGCGGCACAGGGTGGTCATGAAAGGAATGAATCCGCTGGCATGGCCCAGCCGTAAACCTGCAGCGTGCGTGAACAGGCCGTCGGTTACGGTCAGGGTGTGGCGGGCGGTGCCGCGGTCGCTGCGCCGTTCAATGGTCAGGGTTCCGCCCTGCCAGCTTGCCCTGGCGGGCGCCTCCGGCGGCAGTCCCATGCTGTTGACGTGGTACCACAGGGTGTCGGGGCAGCCCGGGTCCATCGTAAAGACGCCGATACCGTCGGTCCGGGAGCCATCGGACTCGGTGTGGCGGTAGCTCATGGTCACAGCGAGGCCGGCGGCGGCGCGGGCAAACACGACCTCGGCCGCAGCGGTCCTGGCCGGCCCCCACGCCGTGGCTTCCCACTGGGTGGTTCCGCTCCACTGCCCGAGGAACGCCTCAAGCGCCTCGGGTGCGCTCCACTGCCCGAGGAACGCCTCAAGCGCCTCGGGTGCGCTGCCTGGCAGTTCCCGCTCCATGCGTCCTTCCGAGTGGCTCCCGTGCCCCTGCCCTAATCATTCCGCCGGGCCGGGCGGAATGTAAAGGCAGCGGGACGGCGGCGGGACGGACGGTTGGTAAACCGCTGGCGCCCGGCGGCAGCCGGTCAGAGCCCGAACGTCTCGGTTTCCTCGAAGGGGCCAACGACCGTGAGGGTCCGTGGCGCAGCCGCGAGTTCGCGGGCGAGCACCTGGACCTCGTCAGCGGTCACCGCCTTGATCTGGCGAAGGGTCTCGTCGATGTCCTGGTATTCGCCGGAGACCAGTTCGGCACGGCCGAGCCGGGACATCCGTGAGCCGGTGTCTTCCAGTGCCAGCACGATTCCGCCACAGAGCTGCCCCACGGCCTTGCGGAGTTCCTCCTCGGAGATCCCGCCTTCTGCGAGCTTGTCCAGTTCGGCGCCGAGCAGCTCAACGACCTGCCGGACCTTGGACGGGGTGCAGCCGGCGTACATTCCGAAGTACCCGGCGTCGGCGTAGGAGGAGGCGAAGGAGTAGGTCGAGTACACCAAGCCGCGTTTCTCCCGGATTTCCTGGAACAGCCTGGAGGACATCCCGCCGCCCAGGACGGCGTTGAGCACGCTCATCACAAAGCGGCGGTCGTCGGTGGCGACGATGCTGGGGCAGCCCATGATGATGTTGGCCTGTTCCACCGGACGCTTGACCACGTGCAGTCCGGCGGTGCCGGTGATCGCGGCCCGGTCGGTGGAGCGTCGCTGCACCGGCGCGGCGTCAGGCTCAAGGCTCCAGCCGGCGGAGTGCAGGGCATCCACAACGAGTCCGCAGACGACGTTGTGGTCCAGTCCCCCGGCGGCGGTGATAACAAGCTCATCCGGGCGGTAATAGCGGCGGTAGTGGTCCCAGACGGAATCCCGGGCGACGGCACGGATGGCGTCGGGGGTACCGCCGATTGGGCGGCCCAACGCGTGGGTACCCAGCACGGCCGCGACAAAGTGTTCGTGGGCGACGTCGGTCGGGTCGTCGCTGTCCATCGCGATTTCTTCGAGGATAACGTCGCGTTCCTGCTCCATCTCCTGCGGGTCCAGCACGGCACCGGTGATCATGTCCGCGATGACGTCGATCGCCATCGGCAGGTCGGTGTCCAGCACGCGGGCAAAATAGCAGGTGCTTTCCTTGGCCGTGGCTGCGTTGGACTCCCCGCCGACCTCATCGAAGGCCGAGGCGATCTCCAGGGCGGTGCGCCGCTGGGTGCCCTTGAAAAGGAGGTGTTCGAGGAAATGGGTGGAGCCGTGCTGCCCGGGCGCCTCGTCGCGGGATCCCACGCCAACCCAGAATCCGATGGTGGCAGAACGCTGTCCGGGCATCGCCTCGGTCAGCACACGGACACCGCCGGGAAGGACCGACCGCCGCACTTCGGATCCGCCGTCGGCTCCGTGGATCAGGCTGTCAGCATGCTGGTTCTGCTCAAGCGGCAGGGGTACGACAGTCATCAAAGCCTTTCAGTAAAAACATCCCAAATCTGCCTGCCATCGTACCAGCGGGAAATCGCCCGGACGGTACGGCGGCGACGGCGATGTTCTACGCCGCCGTTAACGGCAGCGGGGCCGGTGGATAATCCACCGGCCCCGCCACTTGGGTCTGGAAAGACTACTCTGCGGCCTCGAGGGAGACCTCAGCGTCGTCAGCGTTTCCGGCACCGGCCTCGTCAGCCACAACGGGCGAGAGCGAAAGCTTTCCACGGTCGTCGATCTTGGTGATTTCCACCTGGATCTTCTGGCCGACGGAGACGACGTCATCAACGTTGTCCACGCGCTTGCCGCCGGCGATCTTGCGCAGCTCGGAGATGTGCAGCAGACCGTCCTTGCCCGGGGTCAGGGAAACGAAAGCACCGAAGGTGGTGGTCTTGACGACCGTGCCCAGGTAGCGCTCGCCGATTTCCGGGATCTGCGGGTTGGCAATGGCATTGATCGCGGACCGTGCTGCGTCGGCAGACGGGCCGTTCGTGGCGCCAATGTAGACAGTTCCGTCGTCCTCGATCGAGATGTCGGCGCCGGTGTCTTCCTGGATCTGGTTGATCATCTTGCCCTTCGGGCCGATGACCTCGCCGATCTTGTCTACCGGGATCTTGACCGCGATGACGCGCGGCGCGAACTCGGAGAGCTCATCCGGGGTGTCGATTGCGGAGTTCAGCACGTCCAGGATGTGCAGGCGGGCTTCGCGGGCCTGCTTCAGGGCGGCGGCCAGCACCGAGGCCGGGATGCCGTCGAGCTTGGTGTCCAGCTGGATGGCCGTAACGAACTCGGAAGTACCGGCAACCTTGAAGTCCATGTCACCGAAGGCATCTTCGGCGCCGAGGATGTCGGTAAGGGCGGCGTAGCGGGTCTGGCCGTCAACCTGGTCGGAAACCAGGCCCATGGCGATACCGGCAACAGCAGCCTTCAGCGGCACGCCTGCGTTGAGCAGGGACAGCGTCGAGGCGCAGACGGAACCCATCGACGTCGAACCGTTGGAGCTGAGGGCTTCAGAGACCTGGCGGATGGCGTAGGGGAATTCCTCGCGGGACGGCAGCACCGGCATAATGGCGCGCTCTGCGAGGGCGCCGTGGCCGATTTCGCGGCGCTTCGGGGAACCGACCCGGCCGGTCTCGCCGGTGGAGTACGGCGGGAAGTTGTAGTTGTGCATGTAGCGCTTGCGCGTTACGGGCGAAAGCGAGTCGATCTGCTGTTCCATCTTGAGCATGTTCAGCGTGGTGACGCCCATGATCTGGGTTTCACCGCGCTCGAAGATGGCCGAGCCGTGGACGCGGGGAAGAACCTCAACCTCGGCGGTGAGCTGGCGGATGTCCGTCAGGCCACGGCCGTCGATGCGGATCTGGTCCGTGAGGATACGCTGGCGCACAACGTGCTTGGTGACGGAGCGGAAGGCTGCGGACAGCTCCTTTTCGCGGCCTTCGAACTGGCCGGCCAGGGATGAGGTGACCTCGTTCTTGAGCTCGTCGGAAGCGGTGTCGCGTTCCTGCTTGTCGGCGATCTGGAAAACAGCGGCCAGCTTCTCGGCGGCAGCTGACTCCACGGCGGCGTAGACGTCGTCCTGGTAGTCCAGGAAGACCGGGAACTCGACGGTCGGCTTGGCGGCGCGTGCTGCCAGGTCGGACTGGGCGTCGCAAAGGGCCTTGATGAACGGCTTGGCGGCCTCCAGGCCCTCCGAAACGACCTCTTCGGTCGGGGCGGCGGCGCCCTGTTCCTTGATGAGGTTCCAGGAGTTGTCCGTGGCTTCGGCTTCAACCATCATGATGGCGACGTCGTCGCCCTTGACGCGGCCGGCAACGACCATGTTGAAGACGGCGTTCTCGAGCTGGGAGTGCTTCGGGAAGGCGACCCACTGCGAACCGTGTTCGTCGGCGATCAGGGCAACGCGGACGCCGCCGATCGGGCCGGAGAACGGCAGGCCGGAGAGCTGGGTGGACATCGACGAAGCGTTGATCGCTACGACGTCGTAGAGCTCGTCCGGGTTGATGGACAGCACGGTGACCACGATCTGGACCTCGTTGCGCAGGCCCTTGACGAAGGCGGGACGCAGCGGGCGGTCCATCAGGCGGCAAGCGAGGATCGCTTCAGTGGACGGGCGGCCTTCGCGGCGGAAGAACGAGCCCGGGATGCGGCCGGCGGCGTACATACGCTCTTCGACGTCGACGGTCAGCGGGAAGAAGTCGAAACCTTCACGCGGGTGCTTGCCGGCAGTGGTGGCGGACAGCAGCGCGGTTTCTTCGTCGAGGTAGACCATCGCTGCGCCGGCTGCCTGCTTGGCAAGTCGGCCGGTTTCAAAGCGGATTACACGCTTGCCGAAGCGGCCATTGTCAATGACTGCTTCTGAGAACTGGATTTCGGGACCCTCCATAGAGAGTCACCTCCGTTTCATGGTTCACGGAGTCCAGCCGCATCAACCCAGCCCGGCATCTGCCGGCCTGCACTACACCCGGTCATCGATCGAGACCCACGGGCCGGGCTTCATATCCTGGAAGCCGTTCCCGGAGATCACTACCGAAGACCGCGAATGCGTGATGCGGTTGATCCTCCTGTTGAGTTGTGTGTGAAAAAGGCGGCCCATTCCGTCACGGAAGGGGCCGCCCCTTTAAAGCTGACTAGCGGCGCAGGCCGAGACGCCCAATGAGCGCACGGTAGCGGGTGATGTCAGTGTTTTTGAGGTAGGTGAGCATACGCTTGCGACGACCAACCATGGCCAGCAGACCGCGCTGGGTGTGGTAATCGTGCTTGTGCACCTTCATGTGCTCAGTGAGATCCTTGATCCGCTGAGTCAGGACTGCAACCTGGACCTCCGGCGAACCGGTGTCGCCCTCGGACGTTGCGAAATCCTTGATGATGGACTGCTTTACAGCGGCTTCAAGTGCCACAATAACTCCTAGATATGTGCCGTGAGGCCCGAATCAGTAACTCACCGCCGGGGGGTGCCGTGCCGGTTCTTCTGCTTTGATGCCAGCTGTCCCGTACACAACAGGACCCAGCCGCCACGGACTGCAGCCGGATCCAACGCTTAGTTTACCGGCACGCCGCTAATCTTGTCGAAACGACCCCTCCAGTGGCTGCCCGGAATGGCCCGCGTCCAGCCGTTCGCGGATCGCAGCCACCCCGCGGTGCACCTCGGTAAAGGACGTACTCAGCGGGGACAGCCCGATCCGCAGGCCCTGCGGTGCCCGGAAATCCGGGATGACGTCGGCCGCCCACAGTGCGGCGGTCATCTCCCGGAACGCCGGGTGGTCCACCGTGATGTGGCTGCCGCGCAGCTCCGGCTCCCGCGGCGTCGCGAGTTCCACGCCGGCCGGGGCGAGCCAGGCATCGTGGAGCTCGACGGCGAACGCGGTCAGCAGGCGTGATTTCTCCCGAACCGCGGCCATGCCGACCTCCTCGAGCAAGTCCAGGGTGCCACGCATGGCAAGCATCCCGAAGACCGCCGGGGTGCCGCTGAGGAACCCGCGGATGCCGTCTGCCGCTTCATACCCGGGCCCCATCTCGAATGCGTCTTTCCGGCCCATCCAGCCCCAGATCGGCTGCTGCAAACCCGGCAGGTGCCGGGCATTAACATAGGCGAACGCCGGCGAGCCGGGCCCCCCGTTGAGGTATTTGTAGGTGCAGCCGGCGGCGAAGTCGACCTCGGCGGCGTCCAGGGCAATCTCCACCGAACCGGCGGAATGGCAAAGGTCCCAGACCACCAGCGCACCCGCGGCGTGAACGGCAGCGGTGATCCCGGGCAGATCGGCAAGGAACCCGGAGCGGTAGGCAATCTGGCTCAGGACCACAACGGCGGTGGCCGGCCCCGTTGCCGCCCGCACCTGCTCGACAGTTACCCCGGCGGAAGGATCGGTGTGGATCCAGCGCAGCATCAGCCCTTCTTCGCGGGCGATGCCCTCGACAAGGTAGCGGTCAGTGGGGAAGTTCTCCGTATCCAGCACTATTTCGGTCCGGGCCGGGTCGGCGATCGCGGCCACTGCGGCCCGGATCAGCTTGTAGAGCACCACAGTGGTGGAATCGGCGATGATGGTCTGCCCGGCGGCCGCGCCGAGGACTGCCCGGCCGAGCTGGTCGCCGATGGCCTGCGGGAGCTCCAGCCAGTGCTCGTCCCAGCCGCGGATCAGACGCCCGCCCCAGCTGTCCTGGATGAAGCTGCTGATGTCCGTGACGGTGCGCTTGAGCGGCCGGCCCAGGGAGTTGCCGTCCAGGTAGGCAAGGTCCGTGTCGGCACCGATGAAGTGGTCGCGGCAGGCAGCCAGCGGATCGGCGGCGTCCAGTTCCCGGGCGCGCTGCAACAAGGCATCTCGGTTCTGCGCCGCTGCCGCCGCCGGAGTCAGTGCGCTCACTGGCCGATCTCCGTCCGGACGGCGAAGAGCTCGGGGAAGAACGTCAGTTCCAGCGCCTTCTGCAGGAAGGCAGCACCGCTGGAGCCGCCGGTGCCGGACTTCATGCCGATGGTGCGCTGGACCGTTCGCAGATGCCGGAAGCGCCACAGCTGGAAGTTGTCCTCAAGGTCCACGAGTTCCTCACAGGCCTCGTAGGCGCCCCAGTTGTCCGCGGCGTTCTCGTAGATGTACTTAAAGACGGGGACCAGCTCGGCACAGAACTCGTGCGCCTTGGTGACGTCCCGCTCCAGCAGCGCGGCGGGGACGTCGAAGCCCTGCCGCTTGAGGTAGGCGAGGAAATCGTCATAGATGCTCGGCGATTCGAGGATCTCCAGCAGCATCGCGTGGGCTTCGGGGTCGGATTCGAACACCGGGAGCATCTTGCGGTTCTTGTTGCCCAGCAGGAATTCGACGGCGCGGTACTGGCTGGACTGAAATCCCGAGGAGTTACCCAGGAAGCCGCGGAACTGCGAATACTCCGTGGGCGTGAGGGTGGCCAGCACGGACCACTGCTCGGTCAGGGTCTTCTGGATGTGCTTGACCCGGGCAATCGCCTTCAGCGCCGAGCCGAGGTCGTCGGAGCGGAGCCAGGCGGCGGCGCTGCGGAGCTCGTGCAGGACCAGCTTGAGCCACAGTTCTGTGGTCTGGTGCTGGATGATGAACAGCAACTCATCATGGTGCTCCGGTGTGCTGACCGGGTTCTGGGCGCTCAGCAGCGTCGGGAGCTGCAAGTAGGAGGCGTAGCTCATTCGGGAGCTGAAGTCGCGGACAATATCCTTGTCCAGTTCCCTGGTATTTTTCTCAATCGTCACGTTTTGTGCCTTCCTTGCCCACGGGCTCTTCTTCGTTTTCCCGTCCGGCGGCCCGGGGAAACCTGGCACAGGCCGAGCCGGGCATCCGGCCGACGGATTCACCTCTCCGGCGGCCCGGCGCAGCGGATGGTCGGGTTAGGGCACAAATAGAATATTGTGCGCTTGGACAACGTCCAGCCGCATCTGGTCCACCAGTGCTTCAGGGCCACGGTACGTCACCATGCCCCGCAGCCGGGCGACGAATTCCACAACTACTGTCTGGCCGTACAGATCGAAGTCTTCCACGGCCTCTTTCGGCCGGTCGATCACGTGCGCCTCAACCTGACGGCTGACGCCGTCGAAGGTGGGGTTGGACCCGACGGAGATGGCGGCAGGCCAGCGCGTGCCGGCCTGGTCCACAAGCCACCCGGCGTAGATGCCATCAGCCGGGACGTAGCCGCTCGCGTCAGCGGCCAGATTTGCGGTCGGGAAGCCGAGGTCACGGCCGCGAGCGGCGCCGTGGACCACCTCGCCGCGCATCCGGTGCGGCCGTCCGAGTACGGCGGCCGCAGTGGCGACGTCGCCCTCCCGCAGTGCCTCGCGCACCCAGGTGGAGGAGCAGCGGCGGTCGGTGCCGTCGTGGGCGGTGCGGTCTTGTCCCGCACCGGGTGCGTCGCCGTGGATCGGAAAGCCTTCCGAGCCGAACTCGCTGATAACCAGCACCTCGAAGCCGAGCTTCCGGCCGAGGTCCTGCATGGTCTCCAGGTCCCCGGAGTTGTTCCGGCCGAACCGTGCATCGTGGCCGATCACCACGTGGCTCGCCCTGAGGCTGCCGACCAGGACTGTGGCGACGAATTCTTCGGGGGTGAGGCTGGCCAGCTCGAGGGAGTACTTCATGACCAGAACGGCGTCGAGGCCCAGTTCGCTGAGGGCGGCAAGCTTGTCTTCCAGACCCATGATCAGTTCCGGGGCGGATTCGGGACGGTGGACCTGCGCCGGATGCGGGTCGAAGGTGATGGCGACGGCGCGTGCGTGGTTGAGACGGGCAACCCGGATGAGCTGTGAGAGCACTTGTTGGTGGCCGCGGTGTACCCCGTCGAAATTGCCGAACGTAACGACGGAAGGACCAAAGTCCGCCGGGACTTCGGACGGATCGTTCCAGATGTGGACCATCAACCTCGCCTTTTTGCTTCCTGCCATGTGCTCCTCCGGATAAACCTGCCGGCTCCGGAACTCTCCTAGATTACCTGCAAACGTCGGCTGCTTCCGACGGCACTGCGGGTCCGCGGCGACGCTCCGCCGCGTTCGGCACGCCAGCACCACGAGGCACAGGCAACAGTCCGGCGGGTGTCTGCGCGGGTGCGGTTTCCACCGAGGCCCGCACCCAGGTGTGGCTGAAGGAGACCCCGGGTCAGAGCTCCACGGTCTCCTGAGGCAGATCCCGGTAGTCCAGATTGCCGGCATGCTCGGCACGGACCGGCAGACGGTGGAGGCCGCGGTGCAGGCCACGGTGGAGGCCGCGGTGGAGGCCGCGGTGCCCATGCTGCTGGCCGGCATGCACAAGAACGCACAAGGCTACGAGGGCGCTGCCAGGCTCGAGCTTGCGATCAGCCGGGAGATCAACGACGCCGGGCAGCCCAGCAGGATTACGGATGTTCCCTACACCGTGGTTCCCGATCCGTCCTGGCCGGCGGACTCCGTGATCATCATTAACACTGCGGCCAACAAGGTGATCGAGCACTTCCGCGTCGACCTCAACGGCAACCCGCTGCGCTGGCGGCCTCGACTGCGCCGGCCACCGTGCGGGGACTGAGCCGCCCGGCTGAACTGCCCGGTTGAGCTACCCGGCTGAACTGCCCGGTTGAGCTACCGGCTGTCCGGCAGTTCCGCCAGTGCAGCAGCACGGCGGCGAGGATCAGTGGAACGTGGATGACCGGAAGGTTCCTCGCGAACCATTCCCGGCAGGTAGATGTCGGGTGACCGAGCCTGCCTCATCCCCCAGGTCCTTGGCCACTGCGGTAAGCGGGCAGTGGAAGCGGTTCGCGGAAAACCAGCGTCTCGGCAGCCAGAACTGCGGCGGCGAGGCCCGCCCGCCGGTCCGTGCGGCCGCGGACACCGGCGTACAGGACGGATACCATGCAGGCTTCGATCGTGAACCAGGCAAAGGTATGGAATGCCTTCACGGCCCTCAGGAGGGACTTACGTTCTGCCTTCCGCAACGCTTGTGGAGCCTTGAGTCCAGCCATGCCTCCAGCGTAGCCGCGGGTGTCTGTTCAGGGGCTTTCTGCCCGGTCAGAGGTCCCGGTCAGCTGCGCCAGCCAAGCGTCGAGTTCCCGGGGACGGCGGAACATGACTATAGCCGGCATCCGGGGGTCCGCTTCCAGCCCCCGCATCACCTGCCGCTTCCGAGTGAAGGACCGGAAATGCCACCGGAGGATCGAGCCCTGGGTGAAGAGCCGGGCAATAGTTTCCTCATTGCCGTTGCAGACAGGCTCCCGGGTCAACGCCCGCCGCAGCGTGCGGCGAATCAGCCGGGCCAGCGAAAGCCAGCGTGGATAGTCGAGGCAGACAATGAGCTCCGCGCGCGGCAGCACAACGTCCCGCCAGGCACCATAGGCGCTGTCCAGCACCCAGCGGTCCTGGGCTGCAAGCGAGGCTGCGATACCACGCTGCTCCTCGACGGTGCGCTGCTGCCAGCCGGGCAGCCAGCCGGTGTCGTCATCTGCCGAAAACCCGGGCAACCCCCTGGACTGGGCGTAGGCGCGGGCGGCGGTCGACTTCCCGCTGCCGGTCACTCCATAGAAGAGGACGCGGGAGGGCGCCGGCGGGGTTGGTCCACGGCCGGCGGGAGGCTCGATGGCCCAAGGCGGTCCGAGCTGTTTATGGTGGAGCGCAGCAGTTTCCGTGGCAACGCTCCGGTTGCCGTCAGGGTCGGTAAATTCATAGGAGCATGTTTCCGTGGCACCGGTGGGCCGGTAGCCAAGGCCTTTGTAGAGCTTCCGTCCCGCAGTGTTGCCAGGTTCGACGCCGAGGACGATCGCACTGTGTCCGGCCAGCCTGGCTTGCTCTTCCAGCCAGCGGCACAGCGCACTGCCGATCCCTGCTCCCCTGCTGCCGGGATACACAAAGAGATGCTTGAGTTCGGGGACTGGCCCGGCACGGAAATCCAGCACCGCCCCGCCGTGCGGGGTGCCCCCGGTCCACGCCGTGGCATAGAGGAGCTCCCCCGCCGTCTGGCGCACCAGGAAGCCCTCGGCGATTTTTGCACCCGGGGGCTCGTGCAGGCACAGGGCGGGAAGATCGTCCGCCGTGCACTTTCGGATGTTCACGGATATGTTCATGGTTTATCCCCTGGACGTGGCCAACGCAAGGGCCCGGGCGCCTGTTACGCATCGGCGCTACGCTAGCACCTCCCGCCCGTGGCCGGGGGACGGCTGCGTGCGGCACTGTTCCGATGCCAGCGTCCGCAGTCCTTGCCGGAAGCCCGTAACCCGACTCCGTGGTGCTGGCGCTGGCTCTGGCGCTGGTGCTGGTGGGACTGGCCAGCGCGGCCTCCGGCGCCGCGACCATCTGCTCCGTCCAGGACATCCTGGTGGATCCGGCGTTCCGGAAAGCGTGCTTTTTGTGAAGGCCTCGGCTTCACCGAGGGCCCGGATATTCGTCCCGAACCGGCACAGGTCTTTGCGCAGTTCAGATAATCCCTGATTTGCCCGCAGAGCGCGCACTGTCCCTTGGGTTTACTCAAGGCGAAAATAGCTGTTCCGTCGTGGCACCTGGCGTGGGTCCAGGTGCGCCGGGGGGATGAACCACGGGATGCCGGCGCGGACCTGAATGGTCCATTCTTCCTTGTGGATGACGTGGTGGTGGTGTGAGCAGAGCAAAGCGCCTTGCTCCGTTCCGGTCGTTCCGCCGCGGGACCAGTACTCGATGTGGTGGGCCTCGCACCACGGCGCGGGGATGGTGCACTGGGGGAACGCGCAGCCCTGGTCCCGTGCGGTGAGGGCTTTGCGGATGTGGGGCGGGAAGACCCGTGACGCCCGGCCGATGTCCAGGATGCGGCCGTTGCCGCCGAGCACGATTGGAGTGATGTCGCCATCGCAGGCGATCTTGCGCGCGGTCTCGGCCGTGACCGGGCCGGTGAACATCAGGGTTCCCGCGCCGGATCCCGGCCCGTGTGACTGCGGGTTGGCGCCGCCGAGCCGTTCGAGGAGGTCCCGGTAGTCGATGGTGACCATAACCTGCGGGCGCAGTCCACCGGAAGCGGGCAGTTCTCCGGCCGCGAGGGCCACCTTACAGGCGCCGACCAGGCCATCGAGCAGCCGTTGCGGACGGGTGCGCTGATCCAGCCGCCCGGCAGCGGCCGCCTCCCCAGCAGCCGGGTGGTCCACGGCACCGCGGGCGTCGGCATTGGCGCCGGCATTGGCGCCGGCGTCGGCCCGGGCGTCGGCCCGGGCGTCGGGACCGGCACTTTCGGCCGTGCCGGCGGTGGGGTCGGTGCGGTTGGTGGCAGAGCATGTCCGTGGGTTGGTGGCTGTGTTCATGACCGTGAGCAGGTGCTCGAATTGGTCGGCGGTGGCGAAGATTTCCAGGTGCTGCAGTCCACGGTGGGACCGGCGGATGAACGCGCCTTGGCGCTGGCGCAGTTCCTGCTCGCTGGGTTCGGCACCGTCCTGGTCCAGGGCGTCCGTCCAGCGCTTCGCGATCCGGGTCAGGAAATCCTGGTCGTTCTCCACAGCCGTGCGGGTCAGGGCATGCTCCATCCGGACAACGTCACCGGGCGCGGCCACGTGCCCGACCCGGTGGAGGGACAGGCTAACCAGGGTCGCCGCCCGCGAGGCGATGTCCCCGGCTGTGAGGACAGCCGCGAGTTCCTCCCACGCGGCGGGCAGGGGCTGCCCTGACAAGCCGGTACGCGGCAGAACATCCGATGCCAGGGCAAGCCGGCGCCGCGCCTCCGCCGCGGTGATCCGAAGCCTGGCCCGCAGGAACTCGGTGGTGTTCCGGTACCCGTCATCGACGCAGCCCTGTTCACGGCCCGCGCCAAGCTGCACGTTCCAACCGGAATCGGGCCCGGCGACCCTGGCCGCCGGCACCGTCACAGTCGTGGTCGTGGTCGTGGTCGTGGTCGTAGTCGCGTCGGCGTGCCAGCCGGTCAACCAGCTGGCAGGGGCACCGGAACCAAACTTCGCAGCCGCGTTGCTGGCTGCCGCCGCCTGGTTTCGGGTCCGGTCAACCGCCGCTGCGGCCACAAGTTGCAGATAGTCGACCATGCGGGATAATTCCTCGACCCGACCGGCAAAGTCCGAGGCTTCTGTCACTCCGAACATCGCTGCAACAGACAGTGCCGTCCCGTTTGAAGAACGCAGCAGTGCAAGCGCCCCATCCAGAGCACAGTCCACGTCATCGGCTGCGTGTGGTCCAGCCGGCAGCCGGGGAATTCCCAGGAGTATTCCGGAGCCAGGCCGTGTGGCCTGTAGCGGAATGAAATCTTCACTGGCTTTCATAGCCAAATTCTTCCTCGATGCTGTGACATTCTGGGCCGCGACTTTTTTGGATCTCCTAAAGAAAATTCGAGTGTGGAGAAGCTGTAGTCACCAGGTCCCAGTGAGCGATCCGCTGCTCCGGCCGCCCGGGGGCCTACCTCCAATGATTCCCGATTCCAGCTCTGGTGGCGCTCGTTGTTCCCCCTATGTGGATAACTGAAGTGTTGGGCCCCGGAGTTTCCGTCGGCGAACCCTCGTGGGAGGCAACAGGCCCGGCGTCTGGTTGCTTCAGAGGGTTGGGCGGCCCGTTCACTGGTGCCGTTTGGCCGTCAACGGCAAGCTGTCGCGACGAAGATTGGAAACCGACCGCTGCTGACCGATGGATCCCGCCGTACCCCGGCGTGCAGCCCGTCTGATCTGTCTTCCCGCCGTGCCCCGGCGTGCAGCCCGTCTGATCTGTCATCCCGCCGTGCCCCCCGGCGTGCAGCCTGCCTGATCTGTCTTCCCGCGGGGTCACACTTCGGCGGGTACGGGCACGGTCCGTGGGAAACTGAGGGCATGGACAGCCCTGTCGCCTCGACATCGAGCCCGGCCAGCCCCCAAACCGGGCGGCCCGGCGAAGCACACTCCACTGAGCTCCCCTTCGACCTGCGTCGGCCCCTCGGGCCCCGCGATCCGGGTGACGCGTGGGTTGAAGGCGACAGCGGACGGTTCTGGGGGCTATTTGGCTCGGCCGGGCTGCTGGTCCACGACCCCGGCAAGGGCGTCCTGCTCCAGCACCGCGCTTTGTGGAGCGACAAGGGCGGCACCTGGGGCCTCCCCGGCGGGGCCTTGCACCAGGGCGAAGAAGCAGTCCAAGGCGCACTGCGGGAGGCCCAAGAGGAAGCCGCCGTTCCGCCGCAAAACGTGCGGGTGCTGTTCACTTCGGTGTTCGACGTCGGCTATTGGAGCTACACGACAGTCGCCGTCGAAGTTGTGGAAGCGTTCGAACCGGTGATTAGTGATCCCGAAAGCCTGGAGCTGCAGTGGGTGCCGCTCGAGCGCGTCGGCGAGAAGGAATTGCATCCTGGCTTCGGCGCCGCGTGGCCGGCCCTGTGCAGCCGGCTGGTGGGCCAGGACCCCGGCCCCGGAATGCCCAGCTAGGACGCTCGGGCCGGCTTCGGCGCCGGACGGCGGCGGTACAGCCAGATCAGGCCAAGGATCGGCAACAACAACGGGATAAACGCATAGCCGCGGCCAAACAGCGACCAGACGGTCTCATGCGGGAAATTGACCGAGTCGAACACGCTGAGGGCCCCGACCACAATCACACCCAACAGTTCCACGAGCACCGCCGCCACGGAAACCTTGAACCAGGTGCGGCCGGCTTTTGCGAGTGACACGGTTGCTACGAGATAAACGACTGCGGCGAATGCGGACAGCAGGTAGGCCAGCGGAGCTTCGGAAAACTTGGTGAGGATCTGGTATCCCGCCCGGGCCGTCGCCGAAATGGCAAACACCGCGTAGACAGCGATCAGCAGCCGGCCGGGCCCGGTATTGCGGGTATCCCGTGCGCTGCCGGACGCCGAGGGGTCCGGCGTCGTTCCGATGTCCTGCTGCGATCGTTTCGCCGTCACGTTATTTGCCTCTTCCACGTCAGTACCAAATCTGATTCATACGGGCCGCCATCACCAGGGCCGTGACTCCGACGGCGGCCAGCACAAAGTTGCTCCAGCGGGTCCGTTCCAGGATGGCCCAGTAGACGGCGCCGACCGGCAGCAAGAGCGCTGTCAACAAATAGCCCCAAAATTCCCAGGGCTCCCCCGCGATCTGTTCCCCGCCCGCGACCCGGATTATCGACCCGACCAGATAGACCACCAAGGACAGTTCGACGGCGGCCACCGAGAGGATCGTCGTATCGTTCGGCGCCTTTTTGAGGATGCCGGCGATCAGGCAGATGACGCTGGAGACCAGCCCAACCACCAAAATGATGTAGAAAAACGCGTCCACTATTGCCCGTCCTGCTGGACCGGCGAAGGCTGCTTCGGCGGATGCTTTTCATTGTCCGGTGCAAAGACCAGCACCGGCTTGGCGTAGCTTCCCTTGTCCGCCAGCAGGGCCACGAGAGTGCCGTCCGGGCCGAACGCCGCGGCAGGGTTCTCCGGTGTGGCCGCCTCGGACGTGCCGGCCTTCACACCTGAGGCGATGCGGCGACCGAAGGATAGCTCGGTGGTTTCCTCGTCGCTGAGCTCTCGGTTGGGCATCAGGGCCCGCGCGGCCTGGGACATTTCGAGCACGTCCAACTGCTCGGCAAGCTGTTCGAGGGTGCGTGCCTGGTCCAGCGTGTAGGGGCCCACCTGGGTCCGGCGCAGCGCCGTCAGGTGCCCGCCGACCTTAAGAGCCTCCCCAAGGTCACGGGCCAGCGCCCGGATATAAGTGCCTGATGAGCATTCCACAGTCACGTCAACGTCCAGCGCCTCGCCGTCTGACTCCACCGCTGACTCCCCCGTGCGAACCCGACGGATCCCGTGGACCTCGAAGCGGTGGATGGTGACCGGCCGGGCGGCCAGGTTGACCTCTTCGCCGGAGCGGACCCGTGCATACGCACGCTCGCCGTTGACTTTGATGGCGCTGACGCTGCTGGGAACCTGATTGATCTCACCGGTTAATGCGGCGATGCCGGCCCGTACTGCTTCCTCGGTCACCGCGGCGGCACTGCGGGTGGCCGTCACTTCGCCCTCGGCGTCATCGGTGAGGGTGGATTCACCGAGGCGGATGGTCGCCGTATAGGTCTTCGACGTGCCCACGATGTACGTGAGCAGCCGGGTCGCCTTGTTGATGCCGACCACCAGGACACCCGTGGCCATGGGATCCAGGGTCCCGGCGTGGCCCACCTTTCGGGTACCGGCGAGCCGCCGCATCCGGCCAACCACATCGTGGCTGGTCCAGCCTTGCGGTTTGTCCACTATTACCAGTCCAGAAAGCACGCTTCCCAGTATATCTGCGCTGGCGCTGCCACCGGCGCAGGAAGCTGCGGCGGCTAGGATGGCAGACATGCCCGAGCTAGCCGCCCACGTCCGCGACGTCCCCATTAACCAGATCCGCGAAATCACCGAAGCCGCCTGGGCGACTCCCGGCGCCATTGTGCTGAGCATCGGCGAACCTGGTTTTGCCGTCCCCCGCCATATCCTTGAGGCCGGGATGGCCTGCCTGGACCGCGACGAAACCAACTACACGCCCAACGCCGGCATCCCGGCCCTGCGTGAGGCGTTCGCTGCCCGGTTCCGGGAGCACAACGCGACACCGCTCGGGCCGGACCGCGTTTACGTCGTCGACGGCGCCCAGCAAGGCCTGCACTTCGCGATGAGCCTGCTGCTCTCGCCGGGCGATGAAATCCTGATCCCCAATCCCGGCTACCCAACCTTCGCGATGACGGCCAGCCTGCTGCACGCCGTCCCGGTGCATTACCCGCTGTATCCCGGCCACGACTTCCAGCCCCGGATCGCGGACATCGAGGAGCTTATTACACCGCGGACCAAGGTGCTGATCCTCAATTCACCCTCCAACCCGCTGGGCGCCGTCCTGGGCGAAGAACTCACCCGGGACCTGGTGGCCTTGGCCGTCCGGCATGATCTCTGGATCATCTCCGACGAATGCTACGAAGCCTTCACGTATGACGTCCCGCATGTAAGCCCGGCCCGGTTCGACAGCGACGTCCCCGGGCAAGCCCGCGTGTTCACTTCGCTCACGCTCTCCAAGACCTATGGCCTGACCGGGCTCCGGATAGGAGCGTTGATCTGCCCGCCGGGCCTGGAACAGAAAATGAACAACGTGATGGAGGCGATTGTTTCCTGCGTGGCCGCTCCCTCGCAGTACGCCGCCCTGGCGGCGCTCACCGGCCCGCAGGAGTACGTAAGCCACGCCCGTGCGCACTACCGGGCCAACCGGGATGCTGCCGGCAC
This sequence comes from Arthrobacter sp. AL05, assembly GCF_029960715.1. Lineage (NCBI taxonomy): Bacteria > Bacillati > Actinomycetota > Actinomycetes > Micrococcales > Micrococcaceae > Arthrobacter > Arthrobacter sp. AL05. Next base: position 373,969 of record NZ_JASBRC010000002.1, on the reverse strand, counting down.
GGTGTTGGAGTCCAAGGGCATTCCGTTCCTCACGGCGCAAGGCGCGTTCTACCTTTGGGCCGATGTGTCCCATGTCAGTGGTGGCGATGTCCGGGGCTGGGTCCGGAGCTTCCTGGCCGATTCCGGTGTGGCCTTCGCCCCCGGCACCGCGTTCGGTTCGATCGGCGAGGGTTGGATCCGGATTGCGCTTTGCAGCAGCCAGGCCGAGCTGGTGGAAGGCCTCAACCGGCTCCCGACCCGGGCCAGCTGACATTCGGTTGCCGGCACCGTAGGTTGTAGGGTCGCTGTGCCCTACCGCGGCTGTGCCGCAGCGCCTAGCCTGAACGCAACGCGGGCATTTCGCGCCGGTCCCGGGACGTGCGGTCCCGGATGACGGTTCGGTCAAGGAGTAAACATGTGGTGGCAGGACCTGCTATGGGGTATTTGGAACGGGGTCACGGCATGGGTAGTGCTGATCGTCCATGTCTTTGGGCAGTGGAGCGAATTCCCCTTCTACAACACGGCTCGCGCCGGTAACTGGTACGACGTCGGCTTCCTCCTGGGCATGGGCTCGCCCCTCCTGGGTGGCTTGGGAGCCCGCGGCCGGCGCCGTTGAAGGGGCGCCACCGAGCCGGCGCCACCGAACGGGCATCACTGAACGCACATCACTGAACGGGCACTGGCAGGTACCGCCTTCGGCTAGGGGTGACCCGCCGCCATCGCGTTGTCGAGCCATTGGCGCAGGGCTGCTGCGGGCGGCGCCCCGGTCTGGCGGGCCACTACTTTCCCGTCCCTGATCAGCAGCATGGTGGGGATCGACTGGATCTCGAAGCGCCGCGAGAGTGCCGGCGCCGAGTCGACGTCAACCTTAACGAGTTTGACCCCGCCGGCCCGTTCCTGGGCCAGCTTGTCCAGCACGGGGCTGACCATACGGCACGGTCCGCACCATGCTGCCCAGAAGTCGATGAGGGCCGGCGTCGAGGACTGCTCGGCGATGAGCGCGAAGTCCGCGTCCCCTGCGGCGACAATCCAGGGCAGGTCCTTGCGGCAATTTCCGCAGCGCGGGTGCCCGGCGGCCGATGCCGGAATCCTGTTGGTCTTCCCGCAGTGGGGACACGGGATCAGGCTGGAACCCACGGCCCACCTCTTTCTTCAGTCCCCGCAGTCATGGTTCCATCGGACGCCACCGCCGGCAGCGGGCCTAGAGTCCAAAGTCCTCCCGGCCATGGCAAAAGCTCAAAAGGATGGCCGGCCCCAACCGGGGCCGGCCATTCTTCTGCAGCGCTGCATTGTTGCTGAACTACTTACCGCTGTCCTCGTCGACGTCGCCTTCGGCGATGAGGTCAAGTTCCTCTTCGTCGAAGTCGTCCTCGTCGAGCTCGATATCCTGCGGAGTATCACTCTTGTACGGGTCGGCGTCGCCGGCGTGCTTCGCGCTGGCGGCGAGAGCCGCCACCTCGGCATCACGCTTTTTTGCCGCCCGCAGCAGTTCCTCCAGGTTGGAAGCATTGACCGGAATCTGGTCCGCCACGAATTCGAGCGTCGGGGTCAACCGGACAGTGACGTTCCGGCCGACTTCCTGCCGCAGCACGCCCTTGGCCTTCTCAAGGCCCTTGGCAGCCTCGGCCTGGACCAGCTCGTCGCCGAATACGGTGTAGTAGATCGTTGCATGCTGAAGATCGTTGGTCACCCGCGCATCGGTGACAGTGACGCCTTCCAGCCTGGGATCCTTCACCCTCCGGCCCAGTGCCTCGGCAACAACAACCTTAATCCGCTGCGCCAACTTGGCAGCCCGTGCGGGATCAGCCATTTCCACTCCTAAAAATTTGGATGTACGACGGCGCGTTAGCGGCTGAAGTACACAGGTTCGGTTTGTTGCCACGCGCCTAAGGCGAGTCTACGACGGACTCCCGTTGGATTCTTCCGGCGGCCTGGGTGGCATCCAAGGTGGCAGCCGGGGGACCCGATGCGAACTTGCGAGCATTGGGAAGGCTGACGCCGCTGCCGGAGCTGGGCGGCCGACGTCGTCAGACGTTGGCCGCCCAGCGCAGGGGCGGGGCCGCCGGAAGAATCCAACGGCCCCGCACCTTTACTGCACCTGTAACGCTAAGACATCTTAGACGCGCGGCTTTTCGCGCATCTCGAAGGTCTCGATGATGTCACCTTCGGTGATGTCGTTGAACGAGCCAAGACCGATACCACACTCGAAGTCCGTGCGGACCTCGGTGGCGTCGTCCTTGAAGCGCTTGAGCGTCTCAACGGCAAGGTTGTTGCCGATGATCTTTCCGTCGCGCGTGACCCGGGCCTTGGCGTTGCGTCGGATAACACCCGAGCGAACGATCGAGCCTGCAATGTTGCCGAACTTGGAGGAACGGAACACTTCGCGGACCTCGGCGGTACCAAGCTGGACCTCTTCGTACTCCGGCTTGAGCATGCCCTTGAGGGCTGCCTCAATGTCATCAATTGCTGCGTAGATGACGGAGTAGAAGCGCATGTCCACGCCTTCGCGGTCTGCCAGTTCGGCAACACGCTCGGCGGGCTTGACGTTGAAGCCGATGATAACGGCGCTGTCGACGGTAGCCAGGTTGACGTCGTTCTGCGTGATCGCACCGACACCGCGGTGGATAACGCGCAGCTGGACACCCTCGCCGACGTCGATCTTGAGCAGCGCGTCTTCGAGGGCTTCCACGGCACCTGACACATCACCCTTGAGGATGAGGTTGAGGGTGTCGATCTTGCCGTCGGCGACGGCCTGGTCGAAGTCTTCCAGGCTGATGCGCTTGCGGCGCTTGGCCAGGGCCGCGTTGCGGTCCGCAGCTTCACGCTTCTCGGCGATCTGGCGGGCGGTGCGCTCGTCAGCGGTCACAAAGAAGGTGTCACCGGCGCGCGGGACGTTGGACAGACCCAGCACCTGCACGGGGCGGGACGGGCCGGCCTCGGTCAGTGCACTGCCATCATCGTCGAACATCGCACGGACGCGGCCGTGGGCCGTGCCTGCCACGATGGTGTCGCCGATGTGCAGGGTACCGGACTGAACCAGGACGGTAGCAACCGCGCCGCGGCCCTTGTCCAGGTTGGCTTCAATCGCAATACCGCGGGCGTCCTTGTTCGGGTTGGCGCGCATGTCCAAGGCTGCGTCTGCGGTCAGCAGGACAGCCTCGAGCAGTTCGTCGATATTCAGGTTCTGACGCGCAGAGACCTCCACGAACATGGTGTCGCCACCGTACTCTTCCGGAACCAGCCCGTACTCGGTCAGCTGGCCGCGGACCTTTTCCGGGTTGGCGCCTTCCTTGTCGATCTTGTTCACGGCCACAACGATCGGCACGTTGGCCGCCTGGGCGTGGTTGAGGGCCTCAACGGTCTGCGGCATCACGCCGTCGTCCGCTGCTACAACCAGGATCGCGATGTCGGTCACCTTCGCACCACGGGCACGCATGGCGGTGAACGCCTCGTGGCCCGGAGTATCGATGAAGGTGATCTTGCGATCGGTACCCTCATGCTCGTGGGTGACCTGGTAGGCACCGATGTGCTGCGTGATACCGCCGTGCTCGCCCGCCATAACGTCGGACTTGCGGATGGCATCGAGCAGGCGGGTCTTACCGTGGTCAACGTGACCCATGACGGTGACAACCGGAGGACGTGCCTCGAGTTCCTCGTCGCCTTCGGCTTCCAGCTCGGCATCGAAGTCGATGTCGAAGCCGGAGAGCAGGTCGCGCTCCTCGTCCTCCGGGGACACAACCTGGAGCTTGTAGCCAAGCTCCTCGCCCAGCAGGGCGAAGGTCTCTTCATCCAGCGACTGCGTGGCCGTAGCCATTTCGCCGAGGTGGAAGAGGACGGTCACCAGCGCTGCGGGGTTCGCCTCGATCTTGTCGGCGAAGTCCGTGATGGACGAGCCACGGCGAAGCCGGACTACCGTGTTGCCGTCGCCGCGGGGCACACTAACGCCACCCAGCGACGGAGCACTCATCTGCTCGAGTTCCTGGCGCTTGGCACGCTTCGACTTGCGCTGCTTGCCACGGCCTGCACCGCCCTTACCGAAAGCACCCTGCGTACCGCCGCGACCGCGGCCACCCTTGCCGAAGCCACCGCCGGCCGGAGCGCCGCCACCGGCACCGGGAGCACCGGTGCCGGGAGCCCCGCCCGGACGGCCCGGGCCGCGGGCTCCGCCGCCAGGACGTCCTGCGCCAGCGGGTGCGGGACGTTCGGTGCGGTTAGGCATCATGCCCGGAGTGGGTCGGTTTCCGCCGGCCCCGCCCGGACGTCCGGCGCCTGCTGCGCCGGCCGGACGAGGAGCGCCCGGGCGTGCACCCGGGGCGCCGCCGGTGCGGGGAGCACCCGGACGGGGACCACCAGCGCCTGCTGCGGGACGGGGGCCGCCGGGGCGCTCGCCCTCGGTGCGGTTCCCGCCCGGACGCGGCATGCCCTGGGAAGGAGCGAACGGGTTGTTACCCGGACGCGAGGGACGTTCGTTGTCTCCGCCGCGGCCCCGGGGCATGCCCTGGGAGGTAGCAAAGGGGTTGTTGCCGGGACGGGGGCCGCCCGGGCGAGGTGCCGAGCCGCCCTGGCGTGCCGGAGCTGCCGGGGTTTCAGCCTTGGGTGCCGGACGCGCGCCGGGCTTGGCGCCCGTGCTGGGCGCAGCCGGCGCACTCGGAGCCTGAGCAGCCGGTGCCGCTGGAGCCGCCGGTGCAGCGGCCGGAGCCGCCTGGGGGGCACTGGGTGCCGGAGCAGCTGCGGCCGGAGCCGGAGCTTCAGTCTTTGTGGTGTCCGCAGCCTTCGGGGCAGCCGGGCCCGGCGCAGGCGCCGGAACGGTTGCGGCGGGGCTGGCGGGCGCCTTGGGTGTGGACGCGGGTGCTTCGGACTTGGCTGCCGATGCTGCGTCGGGGAACGCGTTGCGGAGTTTCCTCACAACGGGGGCCTCAATGGTGGAAGAGGCCGAGCGAACGAATTCGCCCAGTTCCTGCAGTTTGGTTACTGCATCTTTGGAAGTAATACCGAGCTCTTTAGCAAGCTCATGTACGCGGACCTTGGCCACATTTCTCCTGTCTCGGTCCGCACCGAGCCAGGCACGAACCGTCTACTTCTTACTGCGGACCTCCGCCGCGAGTGCAGCTGAAAGGTCCATTCCAGAGCGCAACAAAGATGTCATCGTTGCGCACTCATCGCTGGGAACTCATCGGGTTTCCATCAGTTTTCTGACCCGCTTTCAGGTTGGACGGTTGTTGCTGCGGCCACCGGGGTGTCCACGGCTTGCGTGCCTGCCATGATCCGGCGTTCAACGTCGGCTGTTCCGGCAGCACCGTTGAGGGCGCGTCCGAACGCTCGACGTTTGACCGCCAGTGCCAGGCACTTTTCGCTGGGGTGCAGCCATGCACCCCGGCCAGCCATCCGGCGGCGTTCATCGACTAGGACGGCGGATGAACCGCTGCCATCGATGACGAGCCGGAGAAGCTCTGACCGGGCGCCCGTCTTCCGGCATCCGATGCAGGTACGCTGCGGCTGATGCTCGAGGTGTTGCACTTGTGCCACTTACGAGAATCTTCCTGCCAGTACATATCTGCCGTCCAGGGACCGGGCCAGCATGGCCAAGGGCCCGTAAGGACACCTTCGCCGGAACCAAGCCCGGACGCGTCAAGGACACGCGGATACCGGCCGTAAGGCGCGGTCATGTCTATTCTAGCCCCTCCAGCGCCCGGGCCCCGAACTGAAGGGGCCACGAACGCCGGCGGGTGGGCCCGATCCGGGCCGAACTTCCAGCGCCGGCGGACGGTGACCGCGGGGTCAGCCCTATTTGTCGCGGTTGACCGCAGCATCGGAGACGATGTCGATCCGCCAGCCGGTGAGCTTGGCGGCGAGGCGGGCATTCTGGCCCTCCTTGCCGATGGCGAGGGAGAGCTGGTAGTCCGGCACCACTACGCGCGCCGAGCGGGTTGCCTCGTCAGTGATCGTGACGGAATTCACCCGGGACGGGGACAGTGCGCTGGCAATGAACGTGGCCGGGTCGTCACTGTAGTCAACAATGTCGATCTTTTCGTCGTTGAGTTCGTTCATGACCGCACGAACGCGCGAACCCATTTCACCGATGCAGGCACCCTTGGCATTGATCCCGGGCATGTTGGCTTTGACGGCCATTTTGGTCCGGTGCCCGGCTTCGCGGGCCAAGGCGACGATTTCCACCGAGTGGTCCGCGATTTCCGGAACTTCCATTTCGAAGAGCTTCCGAACGAGGCCCGGGTGCGAGCGGGACAGCGTGATCGACGGGCCCTTGGTACCGCGGTGCACGTCGATCACGAACGCGCGGAGCCGGTTGCCGTGGGTGTATTTCTCCCCCGGCACCTGCTCCGGCGGCGGCAGGAGTGCCTCCACAGTGCCCAGGTTGACCTGGATCATGTGCGGGTTGTTGCCCTGCTGGATGGTGCCGGCAACCAGCTCGCCCTCGCGGCCCTTGAACTGGCCCAGCACGTTGTCGTCTTCGGCGTCGCGCAGGCGCTGCAGGATGATTTGTCGTGCGGTACTGGCGGCAATGCGGCCAAAGCCCGCCGGGGTGTCCTCGAATTCACCGATCGGCGCGCCGTCGTCGTCAATCTCGGTGGCCCAGATGGTCACGTGTCCGCTTTTGCGGTCCAGCTCGGCGCGCGCCGTCTCAAAGGCACCCGCTGTTTTGTGGTATGCCACCAGCAGGGCCTGCTCGATTGTCGGAATCAGGAGATCCAGCGGGATTTCACGCTCACGCTCCAGGAGTCTCAGTGCGCTCATGTCAATATCCATTAGGCCTCCTCGGAAGGTCCATTGTGTGCGTTCTCCAGACCGGCCTCTTCGAGGTGGCTGAACTCTATCTCGACTTTTCCACTGCGGATCCTGTCGAAAGGAAGTTTCATGGGCTCGCCCTGCTTGGGCTTCATCCCTTTTTTGACCGTGATCTCCGGGACCAGCGTGACGCCTGCGTCATCGACTGACCGGACCCGGCCTGTGACGTTCTCACCCTGCAGGACATTAACCTTGACCATCCGGCCGCGGGCCCGGTGCCAGTGCCGCTCTTCGGTCAGGGGGCGTCCGACGCCGGGCGAGGAGACCTCAAGCTCGTACGGGCGTGCGTCGGTGCTGGGATCGTTGTCCAGGATGTCGGAGAGGGACTTGGAAATCTCGGCGATGACGTCCAGGCCGACGCCGCCGGTCTCGTCCTGTGGCAGGTCCACCACCACGTGGACCACCCGGTTGGCGCCGGCGACGTGAATCGAGACGTCCTCCAGGTACAGCCGGTTCGCCAGGACTTCGGGCTCCAGGAGGGCATGCAGCCGCTCGGCCTCGAAGTTGTGAGCGGGTGCGGCGTCAGCCTTACCCGTTCCGGTCCGGTCTGTCGAAGTCGTGGCTTCTGCATTTGTCATGATGCCGGCCGCCTCCCGCTAGATGATGTTGTGTGTACTAGCCTAGCGATTTTCCGGGCACCGTGGTGCACTTCAGGTCCCGGCCGGCATGCCAACCATGACAAAATGGTCTGTTGTGAAAGAGGACAGCAGGCAAAAGCGGTGGCGGGGGCTCGTTCCGCGCGTCGCACTTCTCGCCTGCCTCGCCCTCGTGGTCGCCAGCCTGGGGCTGGCCTGGCGCCCCGCACACCCCATGGACCCCGCAGAACCGCCGTTTTCCGAACAAGCGCGGTCCGCTGCGCTGGCCGAAACGCTGAGACTGCGCACCGCCGGAGCAGCACTGGAGCGGGCAGCCGCGGGCGCCCCCCAACCGGCTGTGGCGCGGACTGTGAGTTTGCTGACAAGCCAGTCCCGGGCCCTCCTGCTGCCCGGGGCGGAGGGTGCCGACACCGCTCCCCCGGCGGGCACTGCAGCCCAATCGGCTACCCCCACCGAAGCACCTCCTGCTGTTCCGCTGCCCGCGTCGGCCGCAGAATTAGCCGCCGCGCTGGTCGCCAGTGCCTCGCAACGGCTCGCCGACGCCAACGTGGCCGACGGCGGAATGGCCCGGCTGCTTGCCGCCGTCGGGACCGCCCAGCTGCTTCAGGCTTCCTCCCTTGCAGCGGCCGCCGGGGCGCCCGCCCCTGCGGTCGCCGACCCCGCAGCACCGCAGCTCTCCGGCGCGTGCCAGGGCGTTCCGGCATCGCCGTCGTCCGCTGCTGGGCCTTCGGCAGGCACTCCCGCCGCAACCTTGCCGGCGGCGCTGGCAGCAGCGGTGGCGAGCGAACGGGAAACCGTATACGGCTATCAGGTGGCCCTCACCCGGCTCGGGGGTTCAGCAGCCGGCCCGGCCTCAGCGCAGCTCGCCCGGCACGAGACCCTCGCCGCCGGCGCGGAGGCGCTGAGCCGGATGCACTGCGTTGCCGTTCCAGCGCGGGAAGCCGGCTACACAAGCGCACCTGCGTTCCTGGCCGCACCCGCCGCCGGGCTCGGCGCGCTGGAGGCATCGGCGCTTGCGGTGTACGGCGACCTGGTGGCTTTGAGCGAGGGGCAGACACGCCAATGGGCGGTGGCCGGCCTGGTCGGCGCCGCTCGCAGCGCCGCCCGCTGGGGAACCGACGCCGGAGCTCTTCCCGGCCTCACCGCAGATCAGGACGCGTTCCCCGAGCTGCCGGCTCCCGCTCTGGCCCCCGCGCCCTAGCCGGCGCGGCGGGGAAGCGGCGGCTTACTTAGGCTTGTAATACTGGTGGTTCGGTGGCGCCGGTGCTTTGCTGTAGGCATGGACAGTCAAGCGGCCCCCACCCAGCACAAGAACGAGCCCCACCACAGCGACATCGCGCACCGCCTGAACTGGCTTCGCGCCGGTGTGCTGGGCGCCAACGACGGTATCGTCTCCGTCGCTGCGATTGTGGTCGGCGTCGCCGGCGTCACCACGGACTCCGGTCCCATCCTCGTCGCCGGTGCCGCCGGCGTCGTCGGTGGCGCCATCTCCATGGCGCTTGGCGAATACGTCTCCGTGAGCAGCCAGAAGGACAGCCAGCAGGCGCTGATCGAAAAGGAACGCCGCGAGCTGGCCGAACAGCCCGAAGAGGAGCTCGAGGAACTCGCCGCCATCTATCAGGGCAAGGGCCTCAGCGCCGACACCGCCCGCACTGTGGCCAAGGAACTCACAGCGCACGACGCGCTTGGCGCGCACCTGTCTGCTGAACTCCACATCGACGAGACCGACATTGTCAGCCCGTGGCACGCTGCCTTCGCCTCCGCAGCTGCCTTCCTGATCGGTGCGATCCTGCCCATGCTCGCCATCCTGCTGCCGCCGGAGAACATCCGGGTCCCGCTGACCTTCGTGGCAGTGTTGGTGGCGCTGGCCTTGACCGGAGCCATCGGCGCCTGGATCGGCGGCGGTTCGAAGTCGAAGGCGGCCTTCCGTGTGGTGATCGGCGGTGCGGCGGCCCTCATCGCGACCTTCCTGATCGGCAGCTGGCTCGGCGCCAGCGGCATCACCGCCTGATACCCGCCACTACGCTGGACCGATGAGCCAGCCTGCAGACGTCCCGATTCCGACCGACCTCAGCCGCCGCTACGGCGGAAGCGCCGGCGGCCGCGACTGGCTGGCCTCGCTCCCCCGGCTGATCAGGGAATGCCTGGGCCGGTGGCAGCTCGAACTTGACCTTGCTCCCGGCGCCCTGCCCTGGAACGGCCACGGCGCCATTGTGGTCCCGGTGCGCGCTGAAGCCGGCACCGGACGGGCCGGCGCCGGGGAAGCTGCCGTCCTGAAGATCGCTTTTCCGCATGAGGATGCGCTGGCGGAACCGCATGCCCTCGCCCTCTGGAAGGGCGAGGGTGCGGTCCGGCTGCTGGCCAATGATGCCGGTGCGGGGGCGCTGCTGCTGGAGCGCCTGGACGCCGTCCGGTCCCTCCAGGACCAGCCCATGGACGTGGCGGTCCCGGTGTGGGGTGCCCTGGTTCGCCGGCTGAGCCTGGTGCCCGGCGTCGGGCCGCAATGGCGGGAGTTCAGCCATGTGGCAGCACGGGCCGAACAGTGGAGTGACGAGCTGCCGCAGAACTGGGAACGGCTGGGCCGGCCGTTCCCGCGCTGGCTGCTGGAAGCGGCGCTGGAGGTTTGCCAGACCCGCGGGGCCGTCGGCCGCCGCGCGGGGCGGGATGTGCTGGTCCACACCGATCTGCACTACCTCAACGTCCTGGCCCGGCCACACGGGGAAGCCGCCGGGGAAGCCGGCCAGGAGGAGGCCCGCAGCTGGGCCGCAATCGATCCCCAGCCCATGCTCGGCGAGGCGGAATTCGCGGTGGCACCCCTGCTGTGGAACCGGATCCGTGAGTTGCCGCGGGCGCATCCGGAAGAGGGCCTGCGGCAGCGGTGCCGGGACCTCAGCCTTGCCGCCGACCTCGACGCCGACGTCGCCCGGCAATGGAGCGTGGCCCGCGAGGTTGACAACGCCCTCTGTTACGCCTCCAAACGCCGCCACAAAGGGGACCTCGCACGTTCGCTCTGGGTGGCCAGCACCCTGGCCGGCAAGCCGCTGCCGGAGCTCCCCGCGGCACACGACCTGCCGGCGCCGGGCGAAGCAGGCAGCTAGCGGTTCGGCCCGCGGACCTCGGCCAGGGCGTCCCTGACGACGTCGACGGCGACTGCCACGTCGGCGTCGTCCGTGCTCCAGTTGCTGACGGAGATGCGCAGGATGTCGCGGTCGCGCCAGCGCGAACCGGACATCCAGACCCGGCCGTCGGCGATGATCCTGGCGGTCACCGCGCGGGTAGTGGCGTCGTCGCCGAAGGCCAGCGAGACCTGGGTGTAGTTGACGTCGTTGAGCACTTCGATCCCGTCGAGCGCGGCGAGCCGCTCCGCCAATTCCTTGGCGTGCAGCACCAGCCCCCGGACCTGGCCGGCGACGCCGTCCCGCCCGAGCGACTTCAGCGCCGCCCAGACCGGCACCCCGCGGGCCCGGCGGGACAGCTCCGGGACCGTTTCGAAGGGGTCGGCCGCGCCGTCGGCGTCCTGCATCAGGTAGCTGGTGTGCACGCCCATGGCCGAGCGAAGCGCCTGCGCATCCCGGACCACGGCTATCCCGCAGTCGTAGGGCACGTTGAGGGTCTTGTGCGCATCGGTGCCCCAGGAATCGGCACCCCGCAGTCCGGCGGTCAGGGCGGACAGTTCCGGCACCGCGGCGGCCCAGAGTCCGAAGGCCCCGTCCACATGGACCCAGGCGCCGTGCGCTTTTGCCACCGCGATTGCCTCCGCAAAAGGATCAAAGGCGCCGGAGTGCAGGTTTCCCGCCTGCAGGCAGACCAGCAGCGGGGCGCGGGCTGACCCGGAGGCAGCGTCGCTGGCGCGGTCCAGCGCGCGGTCCAGTTCGGCCGGGTCAATGCGGCCCTGCCGGTCCGCAGGTATGGCAGTGGGCCTGCCCAGCCCGAGATACCGGAGGCCCAGGTCGATGGTGTCGTGCCGTTCCTGGCCCACGAAGCACTGTATCCGGGGGGCGCCGGAGAGCCCGTCGACGTCGAGGTCCCAGCCGGCGTCCGCCAGCAGGCGCCACCGGGCCGCTGCCAGGCCGGTGAAGTTCGCCATCGTGGCGCCGGTGGCAAAGCCGACGTCGGACTCGCCGGGAAGGTCCAGCAATTCGAGCAGCCATTTGCCGGCGGCTTCCTCGATGGCCGCCGTCGCTGGAGTGGCTAAGCGCAGCCCGGCGTTTTGGTCCCACGCACTGACCAGCCAATCCGCGGCGAGTGCGGCCGGCAAGGTGCCGCCGATGACCCAGCCGAAGAAGCGTCCGGACGGCATCGCCATCAGCCCGGGTTCGGCTTTGGCTGCCAGGTAGTCGATTACCTCCACCGCCGGGGTTCCCCTCAGCGGCAGCGGGCCGCCGAAATCTGCGGCCAGGTCCGCCGCGGTCATCCGCGGGCCAACATGCCGGGTGTCCTGGCTTTGCAGCCATTGGCGGGTGTGCCGGGCCGCAGCTTCGAGGGCACCGCTGTAGCGTTCTTCAGGTGCTGACATAGCTGCATGCTACGCCGGCGGGCACGCCAGCGGGAGTCCCCGGCGAGGCTTGGGGCGACGCTTGGGGCGGACGCGCAGGCTACCTGACGCTGTCCTGCCAGATGTCCGTTCCGAGCTTAATGATGAGCGCTCCGACGACCGCCAGGAACACGATGCGGATGAATTTGCTCCCCTGTTTAACGGCCGTCCGGGCTCCGAGGTAGCCGCCGGCCATGTTCGCCAGGCCCAGGACCAGTCCGAGTCCCCAGAGCACCGCCCCGTGCGGGACAAAAAACAGCAGGGCGCCGGCGTTGGTGGCCATGTTCACGATTTTGGCCTTGGCACTTGCTTCGAGGAAGGCGTACCCCATCGCCGAAACAAGCGCGATGATCAGGAACGAGCCGGTGCCGGGCCCGATCAGGCCGTCGTAGAAGCCGATCACACCGCCGATCAGGCACGCCAGCACATAGTGCCGGTGACCGCTGTGCCGCAGCTGGGTCAGTTCCCCGACGTTGGGCCGCAGCGCAGTAAAAAGTGCGACGGCGACAAGCGCGGCCACGATGATGGGTTTGAAGACGCTCGCAGGGAGGTTCGCGGCGAGCACCGCCCCGCCGAAGCTGCCGGCCATCGCGATCACCGCCATCGGCACGGCGGTGCGAAGATCCGGCCGGACCCGGCGGTAATACGTGACGGCACTGGTGCCGGTGCCGAAAATCGACCCCATCTTGTTTGTCGCCAGGGCCTGCACCGGACTGATGCCCGGGACCAGCAGCATGGCCGGCAGCTGGATCAATCCCCCGCCGCCGACCACGGCATCGACCCAGCCCGCGCCGAAGCCGGCGACCACAATCAGGATCAGCGTGCTGAGCTCTACCGATTCAAGCCCGGACACCACGCCTGCCGCTGCCGCGCGTTAGCTGTTACGGACGGCGTCGACACAATAGTCGACTGCCTTCGCAACGGGGACGTTTTCGGCATGGCCGCTGCGGCGGTCCTTGATCTCGACGACTCCGTCCACCAGTCCACGCCCCACGGCGAGGATTGTCGGCACACCGACGAGCTCGGCGTCGCCGAACTTCACACCCGGGGACACCTTGGGGCGGTCATCGTAAATCACCTCGAGGCCCGCGGCTTCCAGCTCAAGGGCCAGCTTCTCCGCGGCCGCGAAGATCTCCTCGCCGCGGCCAACGGCCACCACGTGGACATCTGCCGGTGCGACGGCGCGCGGCCAGATCAGGCCCTTGTCGTCGTGGTTGGATTCGGCCAGCGCCGCGACGGCGCGGGTGACGCCGACGCCATACGAACCCATCGTAACAACCACCTGCTTGCCGTTCTGGTCAAGGACTTTCAGTTCGAGCGCTTCGGCGTACTTGCGCCCGAGCTGGAAGATGTGGCCCATTTCAATGCCCCGGGCGGTTTCCAGCGGTCCGGAGCCATCGGGGGCCTCATCGCCGGCCCGTACCTCGGTGCATTCGATGACGCCGTCCCAGCCGAAGTCGCGGCCTGCTACCAGCCCAAAGACGTGCTTGCCAGCCTGGTTGGCGCCGGTAACCCAGGCGGAGCCGCGCACAATCCGGGGATCCACGAGGTAGAGCAGCTTGGCGGAGCCCTCGGCGCCCAGCAGGGCCGCATCAAGGGTCAAGCCCGGGCCAATGTAGCCCTTGACGATAAGGGGTTGCTTCTGGAGGTCCTCTTCGTTGGCGGCCTCAAGCATGATTTCGCCGCCGATGGGCAGGAAGGAACCGATGTTCGCTTCCACCCGCTTGAGGTCGACTCCGCGGTCGCCCGGCACGCCGATCACTACGATTTGGCGTTCGCCGGTCGGCAGGGTGACGGCAAGGACAACATTCTTCAGCGTGTCAGCTGCGGTCCAGGCGCCGCCGTCGGCCGGAGCGCGGGGCACCAGGGTGTTCGCGGCGTCGACGAGCGTATCAATGGTGGGGGTGCCCGGAGTGTCCCGCACCTGCGCGGCGGGGGCGTTGCTGAAGTCGATATCCGGCGGGACGACTGTGGTGACGGCCTCGACGTTGGCCGCGTAGCCGCCGGCGGAACGGACGAAGGTGTCCTCGCCGATCTCCGTGGGGTGCAGGAATTCCTCGCTCTTGGACCCGCCCATGGCCCCCGCCGTGGCTGCGACCGGGACCACTTCGAGGCCGAGGCGCTCGAAGATCTTCAGGTACGCGCTGCGGTGTGCGGCGTAGCTGGCGTCCAGGCCGGCGTCGTCAACGTCGAAGGAGTAGGAGTCCTTCATGATGAACTCGCGGCCGCGCAGCAGGCCGGCCCGGGGCCGCGCCTCATCGCGGTACTTGTTCTGGATCTGGTAGATGCTCAGCGGAAGGTCCTTGTACGAGGAGTACAGGTCCTTGACCAGCAGGGTGAACATTTCCTCGTGTGTGGGCGCCAGCAGGTAGTCGTTACCCTTGCGGTCCTGGAGCCGGAAGATCCCCTCGCCGTACTCGGTCCAGCGGTTGGTCACTTCGTAGGGTTCCTTGGGCAGCAGTGCCGGGAAGTGCACTTCCTGAGCGCCGATCGCGGACATTTCCTCGCGGATGACGGCCTCCACCTTGCGCAGTACGCTCAACCCCAGCGGAAGCCAGGTGTAGATGCCCGGGGCGGCCCGGCGGATGTACCCGGCGCGGACCAGGAGCCGGTGGCTGGCCACTTCGGCATCGGCGGGATCTTCACGCAGGGTGCGCAGGAACAGCTTGGAGAGTCGAAGGACCACGAGGTATCTATCCGTTTCTGGGAAGGTGCAGGGCAAAGCAGCAATGCTGTGAATCAGCAGTACCGGCACAGCCGGCACAAGAGTCTACGTACTAATCTACCGTCAGCCCGGATGCAGGAGAGCCACGCCATAACTGACGGAAGCCCCTGGCCGTTTCCGGCTGGTCATCCTGTCATGGCGTGGCCCTGCGGACCCCCGATTCCGCCAAACCTTCGGCTGCGGGTTCCCGGTGTTGCCCTCTGGGCATCTGCATCCCGGCACTTGCACCCGCGGAAACGCGTGCCGATGCGGCACGGTAGTCCGAAGATATGTGACCCGGGGCACAAAAACAAGAGCCCGCACTCAGAAAAGCACTGTGGCGAACGTGCCTGCCTGCCGGAAGCCCACCCTCTCGTAGCTGGCGCGGGCCCGGGTGTTGAAGTTGTTGACGTAAAGGCTGGTCACCGGGGCAAGGGACTGGGCCAGCACCACAGCTGCCGCCATGTAGCCTGCGCTGAGGCGCTGGCCGCGAAACTCCGGGTTCATCCAGACTCCCTGGACCTGCGTCACCTCCGAAGTGACCGCGCCGAGCTCGGCTTTAAAAACCACCTCGCGCGCCTGGTTCAGGTGAACCATGGAATGACCCTCACGGATCAGGCCCTTGACCCTCCGGCCGTAATACTCGCGGCCGCCGAGATAGGGTGAATAGCCCACTTCCTCCTCGAACATGGCCGCGCAGGCGGGCAGGATCCGGTCGAAGTCGGCGAGCTGGCTAAAACCAAGCTGCGGGTTCGGGGTCACGGCGGGCGGGCCGGCAATTGTCATCAGCGGCTGGTTCGCGCGGATCTCGTGGGCCGTCTGGCCGAAGACTTCCAGCCCGGCGTACAGGGCAAGCACCGTGTCGGCAGGACCGAAAATCGAGGCGTACCGGCGCCCCGAGCTGTGGGCGGCGGCTGCCACCGCGCCCGCAAAATCGGGGTCCAGCTGCACCGGCACCAGGTTGGCCCCGGCCCAACAGGCTCCGAGCAGGGTGCCGCCGTCGAACACGCCAAAGATGCTGGCGCCTCCCGTGGTGGGAGCAGCCGAACCGGCGGTTGCCAGGTGCGAGAGGATAAAAACGTTGGCGACGACGTCCTGCCGGGCCAGGGCCAGGAGCTGGGAAGTATCCGAACCCCCCAGGCTCCGGACCGTGACGCCGGCCGCGGCGCCGTCCTTACGAGACGCTAACCACGGGGCTACCCTTGACAGCATCTTCGCCATCGGCCTCCCCCATCTCTTCGGCGATGCGCATGGCTTCCTCGATCAGTGTCTCAACGATCTGGTCCTCCGGGACAGTCTTGATAACCTCTCCGCGCACGAAAATCTGGCCCTTGCCGTTGCCGGATGCTACCCCAAGGTCCGCTTCGCGGGCTTCACCGGGGCCGTTGACCACGCAGCCCATAACGGCCACGCGCAGCGGAATTTCCATCCCCTCCAGTCCTGCCGTGACCTGCTCAGCCAGCGTGTACACGTCCACCTGGGCGCGGCCACAGGAAGGGCAGGAGACGATCTCGAGCTTGCGCGGACGCAGGTTGAGCGACTGCAGAATCTGGTTGCCCACCTTGATTTCCTCCACCGGAGGGGCCGAAAGGGAGACCCGGATGGTGTCACCGATGCCACGGGAGAGGAGGGCTCCAAAGGCCGTGGCAGATTTGATGGTGCCCTGGAATGCGGGGCCGGCCTCGGTAACGCCGAGGTGCAGCGGCCAGTCGCCCTGTTCGGCGAGCATCTCGTAGGCGGCGACCATAATCACCGGGTCATTGTGCTTGACCGAGATTTTGAAGTCGTTGAAGCCGTGCTCCTCGAACAGCGAGGCCTCCCAGACGGCGGATTCCACGAGGGCTTCCGGGGTGGCCTTGCCGTACTTCTTCAGGATTCCGGGCTCCAGCGATCCGGCGTTGATGCCGATCCGGATCGAGGTGCCGTGGTCCTTGGCGGCCCGGGCGATCTCCTTGACCTGGTCATCGAACTTGCGGATGTTCCCGGGGTTCACCCGCACCGCCGCACACCCCGCCTCGATCGCGGCAAAAACGTACTTCGGCTGGAAGTGGATGTCCGCGATTACGGGGATCTGGGACTTCCTGGCGATGATCGGCAGGGCCGCAGCGTCGTCCGCGGACGGGCAGGCGACGCGCACAATGTCACAGCCGGAGGCCGTGAGCTCGGCGATCTGCTGCAGTGTGGCGTTGATGTCCGTGGTGGGCGTTGTGGTCATAGACTGCACGCTGATGGGCGAATCGGAGCCGACGCCGACCGAACCCACCTTGATCTGGCGGGTCTTGCGCCGCGGCGCAAGGACGGGGGGCGGTGCTGACGGCATTCCCAAGCTGACCGAGGTCACATGGACTCCTTGTATCGAAGTAGGTCTGGCGGGGGCTAGGCGGCGTGGGCGGCCAGGAGTCCGGAGACGGGCGCCCAGGCCGTGGTGCGGGTGCCGGAGATGGCCCCGGCTGCGGCGAAGGGATCCTGCCTGAGGATCTCGTTGAGCGCATGCTCGTCGGCGGCCTTTAAGATCAGCAAGGCTCCGGCGCCGTCACCGTAGGGGCCGCTGGCGAGCAGGGTCCCTTCCTGGGCCAGCCCGGCGGTCCAGTCCCGGTGTGCCGGGCGGGTAGCGTCACGGACTTCGGTGGATTCGGCGTCGTATACGTACTCAACAGCAAAAACAGTCATACGGATAGACTATCGCCCCGCCGGCCAGGTACCGATCCGGGACAGCGTTAACCGAGGAGGAGAACCTTGGCCAGGGCCGCCACACCGGCCGCCCAGAGCAGGGACGTCAGGGTGCCGATGATAAACCGCTCGGCAGCAACCGGTGTCTCCTTGAGCTCGGCAAAGCGGCCCAGGCCCTTGATCGCTACCACGTACGCGATGGCGACCGGCTCACCGGCGAGGATTGCAAGGCAGACCGCCAGGCGTTCCAGCACTCCGATGATCGCACCACCGCGCAGGATCCGTACGCTGCTCACCGGGGCGGCTGCGGTGCCGGCGGGTGCCGCGATGCCGGCGGGTGCTGTTGGTACGAGCGGGACTGAGGGTGCAACGGTGACGTCCGCGGCGGGGTCGTTCGCCGGATCGCCCGCTCCGCCGCCTGTTTCCTGCCGGTCATCGATGGTCCGGGCGAGCCGGAAGACCAACGCCGTGACGGGCCAGCCGGCGAACCCTGCGATGAGCAGCGCGAGGGTGATCCAGAGGGCGTTCACCGGTCTCCTTCCAAACGGTCGGCGGTCCGGTAAGCCGCGGCACGGACCGGCTCGCTGGCGCCGGTAGTGGACTCCATGGTGGCCTCGTTGGTGCCTGCGATCACTCCTTGCGCGAAGGCCAGCAGCATTTCGGCCGCGGGCCTCGCCGCCCATTCTTCCTGCCAGCCGGAGCGCAGCAGCGCACGGCTGACCGATTGCTCGGTGATTCCCAGTTGCCGGGCAGCGATCTTTTGCGTTCCATGCGTTCCCGCATGGCCGTCCTGCACGGTGCGCAGCACATCCACGACTTTCCATTGTGCCGCCGTCCGGTCCTGGACCAGCCGCCCGATCAGGCGCAGCACCGCCTCGGCGTTGGCGCAGGAACTGGCGCCGGCGGATCCCGCCGGCGAGGGTGCTGCCTCGCCCCGGCGCAATCCTCCCGAGGCGACGGCGAGGGGCACATGGGCGGAACCGGATTTGGCCTTCTCCACGGCCACCCGAGCCGCTACGAACGCCGGACCGGAACCTTCCCGCGGGCTTGCCGGCAGCGGCAGATCCACCGCCCCCACCCCGATTCCCACGTACCAGCGGCCGCTGCGCAGGGCGTGCAGTGCGATCTCCACTACTTCGCCCGGCCGCTCCAGGACCCCCTGGACTTCGTCGCCCACGGAACGCTCGAAGTGTCCGGCCGTGGAGAGCCCGGCCAGTTCCGCCAGCAGGGCCGGGACACGGTCGACGTCGGCAGTGCTTCCGCGCTGGTCGATTGTCATTACGTACATGGCCCTACCCTAAAGGGGTGATGTTCTAGAATCAATCAATTTCAACTGATT
Organism: Arthrobacter sp. AL05; assembly: GCF_029960715.1. Lineage (NCBI taxonomy): Bacteria > Bacillati > Actinomycetota > Actinomycetes > Micrococcales > Micrococcaceae > Arthrobacter > Arthrobacter sp. AL05. The sequence goes on along the minus strand of NZ_JASBRC010000002.1, from coordinate 355,343 downwards.
ACCAAAAATAAGCCGAAATGAGCTGATAAAGAAAAAACAGCGTCATCCGGTTAGCCTGCCTGAGCCACGCTCCCCGAGTCCCGCGAGCAGACAGCCCGGCTGTAGGTGGGTCCGCTCCTGCTCGGCGCCTGGGCGGTCTTTGGCAGCTACCTTGGATCTCTCGCGCCGGGTGGAATGGCGCTCGCCGCCCAGGCTGGGACTGTTAATCCCCTAAGTGGCCTAGTATTTCCGGGCACAGATGATCCTGTGGTGGCCGCTTTGGGACCTCCAGCGCGTCGCCTGGTCCGTCTTCCTGGTCCTCTTTTGTGTCAACACGGCCCCTAACCTCACGGGAGATTTCCGCCGGCCGGAAGGCGGCGGGGTCAGCCGAAGAGATTGACGGGCTTAACGATGTCCGCGTAGATCAGCAAGGCGCCCATCCCCATCAGCAGCACCGCGACAACATAGGTCACCGGGAGAAGTTTGGCGATGTCGAACGCATCCGGAACCGGGCGGCCGAAGAGCTTGGCGATCCTGCGGCGCGCGCCCTCGTACAGCGCGCCGGCCACGTGGCCGCCGTCCAGCGGCAGCAGCGGAATGAGGTTGAAGACGGCCAGGGCGAAGTTGAGACCGGCCAGCAGGCCCACCAGGGCGGCCACCCTGGACTGCATCGGCACCTGCTCCATCGCGGCCACCTCGCCGGCCACCCGGCCCACCCCGACCACGCTGATGGGTCCGTTGGGGTCGCGGGGCTCATCGCTGAAGGCTGCCTTTGCGACGCCGGCCACACGCGCCGGGAGGTTCACAACAACGCCGGCGATCTGCTTGATGTTTTCTCCGGCCATGGGCAGGACCGCCGATGCCGGCTGCCGGACAAGGGCAGTCTGGGCGCCGACACCCAGGAAGCCGACGTCCTGGTACTGGAGCGTGCCGTCGGCACCCTTGGCCTGCCGGCCGTCGACCCCAACGACCGGGCGGGCAGAGAGCACGGGGGTGACAGTGGTGCTGACCGGAACGCTGTCGCGCTCCACGGTGATGGCAACCTTTTTGTCCGCGGACGCGCGGATCCAGCCGGTGAGCTCGTCCCAGCTGGAGACGGACTTGCCGTCGAAGGAGGTGATGACGTCATTGGGCAACAGGCCTGCGGCGGCTGCTGGCGTGAGCTTGCAGTCAGCGGAGTTCGGGTCCACGGTCTCGCCGGCCTTGACCTGGCACTTGGAGACATCAGCAATCGTGGTGGTCTGGGTGGCGATGCCAAAACCCATCAGCAGCACGGCCGTCAGCGCGAGCCCGATCAGCATGTTCATGGCCGGGCCGCCAAGCATAATGATGATCTTCTTCCAGGCCGGCAGCTTGTAGAAGACGCGGTTGCCGTCGTCGGGTCCGACTTCCTCATGCGCGAGCGACCGGGCGTCCGAAGCCAGGGACTGGAACATACCGGTGCTGGAGGGACGTACCGTGCCATCCTCCTTGTTCGGCGGGTACATCCCGATCATGGAGACAAACCCGCCCAGCGGGAGTGCCTTGAAGCCGTACTCGGTCTCGCCCTTCTTCCTGGACCAAACCGTGGGGCCGAAGCCGATCATGTACTTCGTGACGCGGACCTTAAACAGCTTGGCAGGCAGCAGGTGCCCCACTTCGTGCAGGGCAATGGACACGGCAATGCCGATCGCCACAAAGACGACACCGAGGATAAAAAGAAGGACGGGGCTCATGGGCGTAATTTGCTGCTTCCTAGACGCTGCTGATGGCTAAACGTTCGTGGGTGCGGGCTCGTGCCCATCGTTCAGCATCCAACACGGACTCCAAGGTCAGCTTGGAGGATCCTGTGTGTTCGCTGAGGACTGCTTCGATCGTATCGACGATATCGGTGAACCGGATCCGGCCTGCGTGGAAGGCCATCACGGCTTCCTCGTTCGCTGCGTTGAAGACAGCCGGGAAGGTGCTCCCCTGTTTTGCGGCATGCTTCGCCAGCCCGACGGCGGGAAACGCCGCGGTGTCCAGCGGTTCGAAGGTCCAGCTGGTGGCCTTGCTCCAATCACAGGCCTGCGCGGCCTTCGGCACCCGGTCCGGCCAGCCGATGCCCAGGGCGATCGGAAGGCGCATGTCCGGCGGGGAAGCCTGGGCGATGGTGGAGCCATCGATGAACTGGACCATGGAGTGGACGACGGACTGCGGGTGGACCACCACGTCGATCTTCTCCAGCGGGATGTCAAAGAGCAGGTGCGCCTCGATCACTTCCAGGCCCTTATTCACCAGGCTGGCGGAGTTGGTGGTGACCATCAGGCCCATATCCCAAGTGGGGTGGGCGAGGGCGTCCTGCGGGGACACAGTGCGCAGCTCGTGCCGGCTCATACCGCGGAAGGGGCCGCCGGAAGCGGTGAGGACCAGCCGATCCACCTCGGCCGCGGTCCCGGCGCGCAGGCACTGGGCGATAGCCGAGTGCTCGGAATCAACAGGGACGATTTGGCCCTCTCGGGCGGCGGCCTTGACCAGGGCGCCGCCGACAATCAAGGACTCCTTGTTCGCCAGCGCCAGGGTCGCGCCCGATTTGAGCGCCGCCAGGGTGGGCGCCAGGCCGATGGAACCGGTAATGCCGTTAAGCACCACGTCGGCTTTGATCCCGGCAATCCGGGTGGCGGCGTCCGGCCCGGTGATGATCTCGGGACGGTAGCCTTTCACCCCTTGGGCGCGGGCGGCGTCGTCGATCAGCGTCTGGAGGGCCGTCGCGTCGCCGGACGCGGTGCCGACGGCTTGGGCCCGGGTGTGGACGGCTTGCCGGGCGAGGAGTTCGAGGTTGCCACCGCCCGCGCTCAGCGCAATGACCTCAAAAAGGTGCGGGGCGCCGTCGACGACCTCAATCGCCTGCGTGCCAATGGAACCTGTGGACCCGAGGAGGACGATCTTGCGCGGCTGCATGTCTTAAGTATCCCGCACGGGGTTGAGTGCTTGTGGTGCCTGCCGGGCTGGCATTTCGCAACTAGGGTGAGCACGAACCGCCGGGGCGCGGGACAGCGTTCACGGTCGCCCTGGGCACCTTGTTTCCCATGGGGGTCCGTTTTTCCTGGTGAAGGGCCGACGTTGGGAATCTTCGGTGGCCCGGCGCAGGAGCCGCAAGCCCGGAAACTAGTGCCCGGCGCGGCGGAGCGTTGACTCGGCGTGCTTAAGGATGGGGCCGTCGACCATCTTGCCGTTGAACTGGAACACCCCGGAGCCAGCCGAGGCAGCCGCTTCGAGGAGTTCCCTGGCCGCCGCGACCTCGGATTCGGAGGGCGCATAGGCGTCGCGGACCACCGCGACCTGGTGCGGATGGATGCAGGCCTTGGACCCAAAGCCCGAGGCGACGCCGTCACGGGATTCGGCGGCGAGCCCTTCAAGATCGGGAATGTTGACGTACACCGAGTCAACCGCTTCCTTGCCGAACGCCCGGGCGGCCAGCAGCACCGTGGAGCGGGCGTGCAGCGCCACCGCGCGGTAGGCGCCGTCGTCGGTCCGGCTGGAGGTGCCGCCAAGCGAGGCGAGCAGGTCCTCTGCACCCCACATCAGGCCCACCACATTGGGTTCCGCGGCGATGGCGGCGGCGTTGACGATCCCCAGTGCCGTCTCACAGAGCGCAATGACACTGTACCCCTCGAGTTCCTTGAGCTGCCCGGCGCTTTCAGCCTTGGCGAGCATCACGTGCCGGTACGGAGTGTGCTTGAGGCAGTGCAGGTCTTTTTCGAACTCTGCGGTGCCGGCCGGGTTGATCCGGATGATCGTCCGGCTCGGATCGAGCTCGGGGACGTCCCCGGTGGCCCCGAGCTGGGCAAGGATGGCGCCGCGGGCACGCTGTTTATCCGCCGGGGCCACCGCGTCCTCCAGGTCCACGATGACGGCGTCGGAGCGCTCGGCAGCCTTCTGGTAGCGCTCGGGGCGGTCGGCAGGGCAAAACAGCAGGGCAGGACCCATCAGGAAGCTCATGTGTCTATTCTCCGCTCTTGCGCGCATTCTGCGCCTCTGCATGTGCTTCGCGCACCCACATCAGGCAGCTGCGGGTGGCGAGCGCAACAACGTCGCCGTCCTGGTTCCGGCCGGTGTGCTTCAGGGTCACAATCCCTTGCCCCGGGCGGGAGGAGGATAACCGTTTCCCCGTCACCACAGTCTCGGTGTAGAGGGTATCGCCGTGGTACATCGGGTGCGGGAAGGACACGTCAGTCATCCCCAGCTGGGCGATGATCGTGCCCTGGGTCAGCTGCGGCACTGACTGCCCCACGACGGTGGCCAGGGTGAACATCGAGTTCATCAGGCGCTGGCCAAACGGCTGGTCCGCGCTCCAGGCGGCATCGAGGTGCAGCGCCTGGGTGTTCATGGTCATGGTGGTGAAGAGGACGTTGTCCGTCTCGGTGACGGTCCGGCCGGGCCGGTGCGCGTAGACCACGTCCTCCTCGAGCTCGTCGAAATAGAGGCCGCGCTGTTCGACGATCCGGGGCTCACGCGCCCGCAATGGTTCAGTCCTCATACCGTCAGTTCCTGGTCTTCCTCGAAGAGTTCGGCGCCGGTGGCCGCGGCCACGTCTTCCACGGACACATTGGGGGCAAGTTCGCGGAGCACCAGCCGGGACTTCCCGCCCTCGGTCACGACGTCGATCACGGCGAGGTCGGTGATGATGCGGTCCACGCAGCCCTTTCCGGTCAGGGGCAGTGTGCAGTGTTCCACGATTTTGGGCCTGCCGTTGCGGTCCACGTGCTCCATCATCACGATCACCTTCTTGGCGCCGAAGACGAGGTCCATGGCGCCGCCCATGCCCTTGACCATTTTGCCGGGGATCATCCAGTTGGCCAGGTCCCCGTTCTGGGCGACCTCCATGGCGCCGAGCACGGCCACATCCACGTGCCCGCCCCGGATCATGCCGAAGGAGGCGGCTGAATCGAAGAAGGCGGCGCCCTTGTTGACCGTGACGGTTTCCTTGCCGGCGTTGATCAGGTCCGGATCGACCTGGCCCTCCCCCGGGTAGGGCCCGACGCCGAGGATTCCGTTCTCCGAGTGCAGCACCACCTCAACGCCGGCCGGAATGTAGTTGGGGATCAGCGTGGGCATCCCGATGCCGAGGTTGACGTACTGGCCGTTGTGCAGCTCCTGCGCCACCCGGGCGGCGAGTTCGTGGCGGGTCCAACCCTTCGTGTCAGGGCTCACACCGGCGGGATGTACGACGGCGGATCGCCGGTATTCGTGCCGGACCGCCTCCGGACGCGGCGGCTCCCCCTGCGCATTGTTCGTCTTCACAGTCATGCTCCTGCCTGGTCGGTGCTGCCGGACACGGGGCCGGAGGCCGGCACCGCGACGGTCCGCTTCTCGATCCGCTTCTCGACGCCGGGCGCCAGCACCACGCGCTGGACAAAGATGCCCGGGACGTGGACGTGTTCCGGATCCAGCTCCCCTGGCTCCACCAGTTCCTCGACCTCGGCGATGGTGATTTTCGCTGCCATGGCACACAGCGGGTTGAAGTTCATCGCCGTGGCGTGGAACACGAGGTTTCCGTGCCGGTCGCCCTTCCAGGCGTGCACGAGGCCGAAGTCGGGGGTCAGCGACTCCTCCAGCACGAAGTCGGCGCCGTTGAAGTTGCGCACCTCCTTTGCCGCGGAGGCGATCGCGACGTTCCCGTCGGCGTCGTACTTTTGCGGCAGGCCGCCCTCGGAGACCTGGGTGCCGACGCCGGCCGGGGTGTAGAACGCGGGAATACCGGCACCGCCGGCACGCAGCTTCTCGGCGAGTGTGCCTTGTGGGGTGAGGACCACCTCGAGTTCACCGGCAAGGTACTGCCGGGCGAATTCCTTGTTCTCCCCCACGTAGGAGCTGATGGTGCGGCGGATCCGGCCTTCCTTGAGCAGGATCCCGAGTCCCCAGTCGTCGACCCCGCAGTTGTTGCTGACGGTCTCCAGATTCGTGGCGCCGCCCCGGTGCAGGGCCTCGATCAGGGCCACCGGGATCCCGCACAGCCCGAATCCGCCGACGGCGAGCGAGGCTCCGTTAGGGATGTCCGCGACGGCCTCGGCCGCGCTGGCAACAACTTTATTGATCATCGGTGACCCTTCCCTCGACAGTTGCGGCCGGCGGCCGGTCAGAGCCCCAGTTCGCGGGCGATCAGCATCAACTGGACTTCGGTGGTGCCCTCACCGACTTCAAGGATCTTGGAGTCGCGGTAGTGGCGTGCCACGGTGAATTCGTTGATGAAGCCGTAGCCGCCGAACACCTGGGTGGCGTCCCGCGCGTTGTCCATGGCTGCCTCGCCTGCGACCATCTTAGCGATGGCCGCCTGCGTCTTGAACGGCTTGCCGGCGAGCATCCTGGCGGCCGCGTCGTAGTAGGCCAGGCGTGCGGTGTGTGCCCGGGCTTCCATCCGGGCGATCTTGAACGCGATGGCCTGGTACTTGCCGATGTTCTGCCCGAAAGCGCTGCGTTCCTTGGCGTATTTCACCGACTGGTCCACGCAGCCCTGGGCCGCGCCGACGGCCAGCGCCGCGATCGCGATCCTGCCCTCGTCCAGGATGGAGAGGAAGTTCGCGTAGCCCCGGCCCCGGGTGCCGAGCAGGTTTTCTTCCGGCACATGGACGTTGTCCAGGGTCAGCGGGTGTGTGTCCGAGGCGTTCCAGCCGACCTTGTTGTAGGCCTTCTCCGCCGTGAAGCCGGGGGTGTTGGCGGGCACCAGAATGGTGGAGATTTCCTTTTTGATACTCCCGTCCGGGCGCTCCGCCTGGCCGGTGACAGCGGTGACGGTGACAAGGCGGGTGATGTCGGTACCGGAGTTGGTGATGAACTCCTTGTTGCCGTTGATGACCCAATTTTTTGCGTCTCCGACGCCCTCGAGCCGGGCGGTGGTCTTGGTGCCGCCGGCGTCGGAGCCGGCTTCCGGTTCGGTCAGGCCGAAGCCGGCGAGGGCCTTGCCGGAGGCCAGCAGCGGCAGCCATTCCTGCTTCTGCGCCTCGTTGCCAAAGCGGTGGATTGGCATGGCGCCGAGCGAGACGCCCGCTTCCAGGGTGATGGCAACGGACTGGTCCACCCGGCCGAGCTGTTCAAGGGCCAGGGCGAGGGCGAAGTAGTCCCCGCCCATACCGCCGAACTCCTCCGGGAAGGGCAGGCCGAACAGGCCCATGTCCGCCATCTGGTCGACGACTTCGTAGGGGAAGCTGTGTTCCTCGTCGTGCTTGGCGGAGACCGGGGCCACCACCTGGTCGGCGAATTCGCGGACGGTGTCGCTGAGGTCCTGGTATTCCTCGCTGAGTTCAAAATCTGGCATGGTGACTCCTTCGTCGGGTCTGTGGGGCTGTTTGCTGGGGAATGGTGCTGGAGGTGTGCGGCGCTAGTCTGCGGCGCCCATGGGAATGACGGCTTCCTCGACCGTGTCCTCGGCGGCGTCCTCCGGCGGAACCGGGGCGTGCGGGTGGATGGTCGCGAGGACCTGGTCTGCCTTGACGAGGTCGCCCGAGGTAGCGCTGATGTGCACGGTGCCAGCCAAGGGCGCGACGAGCTGGTGTTCCATCTTCATGGCCTCCACCGCGAGCAGCACCTGGCCGGCTGTCACGGCGTCGCCGTTTTCGACCGAGACGGACACCACTGTGCCGGGCATCGGCGAGCGCACCGCGGGGTCGGCGGCGCCTTCCTCGCGGTCGACGGCGGCGAGCACCCGGGCCAGCCGGGCCTCGCGGCTGAGCACCTCGAGGCGGCAGGACCAGCCGTCGTTGCCGAGGAATATCTCCGTGGGCGCCGGGCTGTCCGGCCCCGGGCGGTAGGGACCCGTGGACGCCTGTGCGAGTGAGAACCGCCGGGATTCGCCACCGAGGGTGGCCTCCGCCTGGTTGCGCCGGCCGAAACCCAACGACGCCGTACGCTGCGGGCCGCCATTGACACTCACCGTCCCCGTCCCCTGCCCTACCGAGCCGAACACCTCCACCGTGGCGATACCGCCGTCGGGTGTGCCCAGGCTGATCCGGCGGGGGGCGCGGGCGCCGAGCCTCCACCCGCCGGCGCGATCCCACGGGCCCTTCCCCGCGTCTTGCGCATCGTGCTCCCGCATCGCCGCGGCGAAGACGGCGGCAGCGGCCAGCTCGAAGTCGCCCGCATGCCGGAAGCTGAACTCGGGCATCTTCCGTTCGATCAGGCCGGTGTCGAGCCGGCCGGCGCGGACGTCGGCGTCGTTGATCAGCAGGCGCAGGTACTCGACGTTGGTGTCGATGCCCAGGGCGGTGTACCCGGCGAGCGCCTCATCCAGGGTGTCCAGGGCCAAGGTGCGGTCCTCCCCCCACGCAATGACCTTGGAGATCATCGGGTCATAGCTCGAGGAGATCTCCAGGCCTCCCAGCAAAGCGGAGTCAACGCGGACGCGGCCCGCCGCGGCGTCCGGCAGTTCGTCCAGCAGCACGACCCGGCCGGTGGACGGCAGGAAGTTCTTCTCCGGCACCTCGGCGTACACCCGGGCCTCCACCGAGTGCCCGGTGAGGACGACGTCGTCCTGCCGGATGGTGAGTTCCTCGCCGGCGGCGATCCGGACCTGCCATTCGACCAAGTCGATTCCGGTGACCATCTCGGTGACCGGGTGCTCGACCTGCAGGCGGGTGTTCATCTCCATAAAAAAGAATTCGTCCGGGGCGCTGTCCGAGACGAGGAATTCCACGGTGCCGGCGCCGGAGTAGTTGACGCTCCGCGCGGCCTGGCAGGCGGCCTCGCCGATCCGGGCCCGGATTTCCGCGCCGTTGAGCAGGGACTCCAGCAGCGGGGACGGTGCCTCCTCAATGACTTTCTGGTGCCGGCGCTGCAGCGAGCACTCGCGCTCGCCCAGGTGGATGACGTTGCCGTGGTTGTCCGCCAGAACCTGCACCTCGATGTGCCGCGGGGTGGTGACGAGCCGTTCCAGGAAGAGGGTGTCGTCGCCGAAGGCGCTCGCCGCGACCCGGCGGGCCGTGGCCAGGGTGGCTTCCAGTTCCCCGGGCCCTTCAACGATGTGCATGCCCTTGCCCCCGCCGCCGGCGGAAGGCTTGATCAGCAGCGGGTAGCCGACGCCGTCGGCTGCCTCGATGAGCCGGGCGTCGCTCATCCCGGGTTCGGCGATGCCCGGGACCACGGGGACGCCGTAGCCGGTGACGTGGTTCTTGGAGCGGATCTTGTCACCCATGACGTTGAGGGATTCGACGCCGGGGCCAATGAACGTGATCCCGGCTGTTTCCAGGGCGCGGGCGAAGTCGACGTTCTCGCTCAGGAAACCGTAGCCGGGGTGCACGGCCTCGGCGCCGGTGTCGCGGCAGGCCTGGACGATGGCGCCGATCTTCAGGTAGCTCTCGGCGGCGGCCGCCGGGCCGATCCGGACGGCGACGTCGGCTTCCCGCACGTGCCGTGCACCGGCGTCGGCGTCGGAATAGACCGCCACCGAACGGATGCCCAGGGCGCGCAGGGTCCGGATCACACGGCAGGCGATCTCGCCGCGGTTGGCGACCAGCACGGTGCCAAAGAGCGGCTTAGCGGGTGTTGCAGGAGTCGTAGTCACTGTTGGCTCACATCCGGAACAGGCCGAAGGAGGTCTCCGGCAGCGGGGTGCGGGAGACGACGTCGAGCGCCAGTCCCAGGACGGTGCGGGTGTCCGCGGGGTCGATCACGCCGTCGTCCCAAAGGCGGGCGGTGGAATAATACGGGCTGCCCTGGTCCTCGTACTGGGCCTTAATCGGCGCTTTGAACGCTTCCTCGTCCGCGGCCGACCACTCTTCGCCGCGGGCCTCGAATTGGTCCCGCTTGACCGTGGCGAGCACACCGGAGGCCTGGTTGCCGCCCATCACGGAGATCCGGGACGCCGGCCACATCCACAGGAAGCGCGGCGAGTAGGCCCGGCCGCACATCGAATAGTTTCCGGCGCCGAAGGACCCGCCGATCACCACGGTCAGTTTGGGCACCCGGGCGGTGGCGACGGCGGTGACCATCTTGGCACCGTTCTTGGCGATGCCGCCCTGCTCGTAGTCCTTGCCGACCATAAAACCGGAGAGATTCTGCAGGAAGACCAACGGGATGCCGCGCTGGTCGCAGAGTTCGATGAAGTGCGCGCCTTTAAGTGATGACTCACTGAACAGCACACCATTATTCGCCACGATCCCCACCGGATGGCCGTGCAGCCTCGCGAAACCGGTCACCAAGGTGGTGCCATAGTTCTTTTTGAATTCGTGGAAGCGGCTGGCGTCCACCAGCCGCGCAATGACTTCGCGGACGTCGTACTGGGCATTCACATCCGTGGGGACGGCGCCATACAACTCCGCCGGGTCCGCTACCGGCTCGACGGCGGTATCCACGTCCCAGACGGGCTCCGCCGGCTTCGGCAGGGTGGAGACGATGTCCCGGACGATCTGCAGCGCATGCTCATCGTTTTCGGCCAGGTGGTCCGTCACACCGGAGATCTTCGAATGCACCTCCCCGCCGCCGAGTTCCTCGGCCGTGACGATCTCGCCGATCGCGGCCTTCACCAAGGGCGGGCCGCCCAGGAAAATGGTTCCCTGGTTACGGACAATCACTGTCTCATCACTCATCGCGGGAACATACGCCCCGCCCGCTGTGCACGAGCCCATCACCGAGGCGATCTGCGGGATCCTGGCCGCAGACATCCTGGCCTGGTTGAAAAAGATGCGGCCAAAGTGCTCCTTGTCCGGGAAAACCTCGTCCTGCTTGGGCAGGAACGCCCCGCCCGAATCCACAAGGTATATACACGGCAGCCGGTTCTCCATGGCGATTTCCTGCGCCCGGAGGTGCTTTTTCACCGTCAACGGGTAGTACGTCCCACCCTTGACCGTGGCGTCGTTGGAAATCACCAGGACCTGGCGGCCATGGACCAGCCCGATCCCGGCAATCACGCCGGCGCCGGGAGAATCGCCGTTGTACATGCCCTCGGCAGCCAGCGGTGCGATCTCCAGGAACGGGCTCCCATCATCGAGCAGCCGATCGATCCGTTCGCGCGGGAGCAGCTTGCCGCGCGCCACGTGCCGCTCCCGCGACTTTTCCGGCCCGCCCAGCGCGGCGGCAGCGAGGCGTTCCTTCAGCTCCCGGGCCAGCACCAGCTGGGCCTCGCGGTTCGCGGCGAAGGCAGCACCCGCGGCGTCCACCTGACTGGCGATTGTCTCCATTGACTGCTTCCGTTCCTGGCCCGCGTGCTGGGGGCGGCCGATGATCGCCGGCGAATTCCGGCCATACGGTTAGTGACGTATAACTGAGATTTAGGTTAGTCTCTATTAACTGTGATGTCCAACACAGGCATCAGTGAAAATGAGGGGATGTGCCGGTGACCGGCCCCAGCCAGACCAGCCAGCGCAGCCAGGCGAAGCAATTCCGGCGCCAGGCCCTACTGACCGCAGCCGCTGCGCTGTTCGCTGCAGAGGGCTACCACCGTGTGTCGCTCGAGGATCTCGGGGCTGCGGCGGGCGTCAGTGGTCCGGCAGTCTACCGGCACTTCGCCGGCAAGCAGGCCGTCCTCGGCGCGCTTTTGTTGAGCGTCAGCCAGGACCTGCTGTCCGGCGGCCGCAGCGTCGTGGCATCATCCGCGGACGCCGCAACCGCGCTGGAGCGACTGGTGGCTTTCCACGTTGACTTCGCCCTGAGCCGCCCCGACGTCATCCGGGTCCAGGACCAGGATTTCAGCAACCTGGCCACCGCGGACCAGTCGGAGGTCCGTATGCTCCAGCGCAGCTACGTGGAACTGTGGGTGGAAGTTCTCGCCGCGCTGCATGCCGGCACGGAATCGGCAGAATTGCGCCTGCGCGCCCACGCCACCTTCGGACTGATCAACTCCACCCCCCACTCGGTCCGGGGCCACGGACTCCCGATGGCCGCAAAGCGGGCCCGTCCGTTGCTGGAAAGCATGGCGCTCGCGGCGCTCCTGGCGCCGGCGGTCGGGGCGGTTACGGATCAGGGTTAGCGCGGCACCGTCGCCCGCGCCCAGGTACGTGCGGATCCGGCGCCCAGGGTGGGCCTTCCGCACAGCGATTGCATGTGATTCACAATGCGTTTTAACGGTTCAGAGTGCAGTGATTTCAGGTTCATTCCGAAAGTGATTTGTGGTGCCTAACCCTTTGACTTAGCAAGTGATTATTGCTGTTTAACAAGTAGTGGTTCTCCGATTTATACGTACCGGATGCGCACCATCCGTGCACTCGACGGCAGGAATCGGGTAGCGGCCACTCGGGCCGGAGCGGCTCCCCGGGCGTAAATTTCCAAGCATCGGAAGCTCAGCCCACCAACAGGAGTCGCTGAATAATGGGTGCAGTCCAGAATTCGAAGCCGCTGGAAAGCCTGGTAATTCACCTGTGCAGCCAGCCACGAACGCGCCGCAGCCCGGCGGACAACAGCGTCCGTGGCGGGCGGCGATGACCACGCCGGGGACACCCGACGGCGCGCAGAAAGCCTACCGGGAAGCGGTAAGCATGGAGGTTCCTGCGCTGGTGCAGGCGCTCTCTGACTTGATTGGGTTGCGCCTTGTGGCCCAGATCGGCGCAGTCAAGGAAACCCGCGCCGTGCGTCAGTGGATAGCCCACGAGCGGTCCCCCTCGGCACCCACTGTGAAACGGCTGCGGGACACGTACCAGATTGCCCGTTCCCTGACTGAGTCGTGCAGCCCGGAGGTAATTCAGGCCTGGTTCGACGCGATGAACCCGCTATTGGGCGATTCGTCGCCCGCACGGCTGCTGCGCGACAGCGAACGCGACGACACCGCCGTGCGGGTGCTCACCGCCGCCCGCAGTTTCGCTTCCGGTTCCGGGTAGTGACCGGATCCGGGCCTGCTCCCCGCCAACACTGCCTGCCCGGCCCGCCCCCCGACTACCTGAAAGGCTGATCCTTATGGAACCTGGTGAGCGCTTCACGGCCGGGCACCTGCACCGGATGTCCCCCGGGGACGCGGAACAGTCGGCAGCCGGCGTGCCCGGGCGGATACCGCCGGCTGCTCCGCTGCGGCATGCCGACGGTGCTGCCAACGAATTGTCGGCCGCACTGTGGGAAGAACGCCGGCATCTGGCTGCTGTGCTCGCTGCCCTGCACCAGGCGGATTCCCTGCCGCCGGGTGGAACACCGGAGCGCAGCGCGCTGTTGCTGGAACTCAGAACGGCCGGGCTGGCCCGGGACATTGCCGCCCGGGTATTGGCCAGCGCGTGGGGCATGCCGGACGACACCCCGCTCCCCGAACTGATCCTGGGCGCTCCGGACGGTCCATGGCCATTTATCTTCGGCTCCCATCTGGACGCTATCCGGGACCTGGTCAGCCGGATCGACGGCGTTCAGCAGCACCTGTCAACCGATCCGCAAGGCCCCGACGGCGCGCGGCCGCTTTCCCGCGAAAATTCGGCCCCGGTTCCGCGCCAGCTGCTGCGTTTCCTGGGCGGCCCCTGCGACCCGGCTCCGTCCCCGGACCAGCGCTAGACCATCGCCAGTACCATCGCCGGATCCGTGAGTATAGTCCCGAGATCCTGCAGGAAACGCGAACCCTGCTCGCCGTCGACCAGCCGGTGGTCGAAAGAGAGACTCAGTGTCATCACTTGGCGCAGCGCGACGTCGTCCCGGTACTCCCAGGGCATCTTCCGCACCGCACCCAGCGCGAGAATTGCTGCCTCTCCCGGGTTCAGGATGGGAGTACCTGAGTCGATGCCAAAGACACCAATATTCGTGATGGACATCGTCCCCCCGGACAGGTTGGCCGGACTCGTTTTGCCGGACCGCGCCGTGTCCGTCAGCTCCGTCAACGCGGCGGAAAGCTCCAGCAGGGACATTCGGTCGGCATCCTTGATGTTCGGCACTGTCAGTCCGCGCGGGGTAGCTGCCGCGATGCCCAGGTTCACGTAGTTGTACTGGACGATCTCCTGGTTCGCTTCGTCCCAGCGGGTGTTGAGCGTCGGGTGGTTCTTCAGTGCGATGAGCACGGCCTTGGACACCAGGGTCAGCGGAGTGAGCTTGTAGCCGGCAAACGCCCGGCTGGCCTTGAGCTTCGCCAGCAGTTCCATGGTCGGGGTGACGTCGATGGTCAGGAACTCCGTGACGTGCGGCGCGGTGAACGCGCTGGAGACCATCGCGGCGGCAGTGAACTTGCGCACGCCCTTGATCGGCGTCCGGGTTTCCCGCTCACCCCGGCCCGGGACCACGTCCTGCTCGGACGCCCCGGCCAGGCCACGGCCCGCCACCGGCAAGTCCCCGCCGCCGGCGAAGTTGCGGACGTCATCGCGGGTGATCAGCCCAAACTCCCCGGTGCCGGTGACCGCAGCGAGATCAACGCCGAGATCCCTGGCCAGCTTGCGCACCGGCGGTGTGGACCGTGGGCGTTCGGCGGAGTCCGAAGCGGCAGGCCGCGTCTCGACGGGTTGGTCCACCGGCAGCACCGGCGCGGCCGGGACCGGTTCGAGGACCGGGGCGGACCGGGCGTGCTGGACGGCGGCTGAGGCAGCCGGGGCGGCGAAGTTGCGGGCGCGGCGCGCCGGCCGGCCCGAGGCTTCCAGGACGGCGCCGTAACCGACGAGATTCGGTTCGCGCGCGGCAGGTGCGGCCGCCCCGTCGGCGGCTGCCTCGCCGGCGTCGGCCTCCACTTCGAAGGAAACGATCGCTTTGCCCACCTCGACGACGGTGCCGGGCTGTTCGTGCAGCACGGTGATAACGCCGGCGAACGGCGAGGGGAGCTCGACGACGGCCTTGGCAGTTTCCACTTCCGCGATGATCTGGTTGAGCGCGACGGTATCCCCCACCGCGACTCTCCACGCGACGATTTCCGATTCGGTCAGACCTTCACCGAGGTCCGGGAGCCTGAATTCCTTGATCATGGTGGCGCTCATCCTTCCAGTCCGCTCAGGGAGTTGTGGCGGCCCAGGGCACGGTCGACGCCGTCCAGGATGCGGTCCAGTCCCGGGAGATGGTGCATTTCAAGCTTTGAGGACGGGTAGGGGACGTCGAAGCCTGTTACCCGGACCGGGGCGGCCTCGAGATGGTAGAAACAGCGTTCGGTGATGCCCGCGGCGACTTCGGCGCCGATTCCGCCGGTCTGGGACGCTTCGTGGGTGATAACGAGCCGGCCGGTCTTCCGGACCGAGGCCTCCAGGGTTGCGAAGTCCAGCGGGGCCAGTGAGCGCAGGTCGATGACCTCGATCGAAATACCCTCGTCCGCCGCGGCGAGGGCGGCGTCTTTGGCAGTCTTGACCAGCGGGCCGTAGGCCACGAGGGTAACGTCCGTGCCCACGGTGACCACCCGGGCCTTCTCCATCGGCAACGCGGCAGCGGGCTCCAGGTTTTCGTCCACCTCGCCCTTGTCGTGGTAACGCCGCTTGGGCTCGAAGTACAACACCGGATCATCCGAGGCGATGGCCTGCTGGATCATCGTGTAGGCATCCTGCGGGTTGGAAACGGAGATCACACGCAGGCCCGAGGTGTGCGTGAAATAGGCCTCGGGTGATTCGGAATGGTGTTCCGGGGACCCGATGCCGCCGCCGAAGGGCACCCGGATGGTAATGGGCATCTTCACCGCCCCCTGGGTGCGGTAGTGCATCTTGGCGACCTGGCTGACGATCTGGTCGAACGCCGGGTAGATAAAACCGTCGAACTGGATTTCCACCACCGGGCGGTACCCGCGGTAGGCCAGGCCTACGGCTGTGCCCATAATGCCGGACTCGGCCAGCGGGGTGTCCACAACGCGGTGCGTGCCGAAATCCTTCTGCAGCCCGTCGGTGACGCGGAAGACACCGCCTAGGGCGCCGATGTCCTCGCCCATGAGGATCACCTTCGGATCATTCTCGAGGGACTTGCGCAGGCCCGAATTGATGGCTCGGGCAAAGGTCATCTGCGTCATCAGCGTGCACCTTCTTCAGAAGCGGCCTCTGCGGGATCGCCGAAGGAAGCCAGGTAACGGGAATAGTGGTCCTGCTGGCGGTCCAGCGGGGAATGCGGGGTGCTGTAGACGTGTTTGAAAATATCCATCGGCGCCGGCTCCGGCATGTTGATGGTGCCGGACCGCAGCGCTTTGGCCACCGCATCCGCCTTGGCGGCGACGGCGGTTTCACGTTCCGCGGTGAGCAGTCCCTTGCGGTCAAGCAGTGACTTCAACCGGGCGATCGGGTCCTTCGCGGCCCAGTCCTCGAGTTCGTTGGCGTCCCGGTACTTGGTGGGGTCATCGGCCGTGGTGTGCGGACCCATCCGGTAGGTGACGGCCTCGATGAAGGTGGGACCGCCGCCGCGGCGCGCCCGGTCGGTGGCGATCCGGGTTGCCGCCATCACGGCCAGGACGTCGTTGCCGTCTACCCGCATGCTGGGGATGCCGAACCCTGCAGCACGGTCCGCGATCTGGATGTGGGACTGCAGCCGGACGGGCTCGGAAATGGCCCAGTGGTTGTTCTGGCAGAAGAAGACCACCGGGGACTGGAAGCTGGCGGCAAACACCAGGGCCTCGTTGACGTCACCCTCGCTCGTGGCACCGTCACCGAAGTACGCCACGGCGACTGAATCGGCGCCGTCGTTCTGGATTCCCATCGCGTAGCCGGTGGCGTGCAGGGTCTGGGCGCCGATGATGATCTGCTGGGTTGCGACGTTGACTGTGTAGGGGTCCCAGCCCGCTAGCGCGTTGCCCCGCCAGGCCTTGACAATGTCCTCCGGGTTGACGCCCCGGCAATAGGCGACGCCGTTGTCGCGATAGCTGGGGAAGACGAAGTCGTCGTCGCGGAGGGCACGGGCAGAGCCGATCTGGGACGCTTCCTGGCCCAGTAGCGGGGGCCACAGGGCCAGCTCGCCCTGGCGCTGCAGGGCGGTTGCCTCGGTGTCGATCCGGCGGATAACCACCATGTCCTCGTAGAGCGACCCGAGCTGGTCGTCACTGACGTCCTGGACCCAGGGGTCGAACTCCGGATGGCTGACGCGTTCACCCCCGGGGGTGATGAGCTGGAGGAGGTCCCCGCCCGAGCGCCTGTTTGATTCTGCACTGTTTCCGGGGCCACCGGCGGAAATGCCGCCCTTGCCCGCGTCGTCGGTAAACACAGTTTTCCGCACCTTCTGACGTCGTCTGACCGGGACTTTCGGGACTCGTGATCCCGGTCTGTGCCAGCCGCCCGGGCGCCGTTGCCCCGGATAGTTGTGACCCTACTCACAACTCTCATTGGGTACAACCGGCTGCACGTTAATTGAGCATTCTGCACTGCCGGACCGCAGCGGACCGTGCTAATCTTGCGCACTATGCACCCCCTGGATGGCACCGACACCCGCCTGCTTTCTGCTCTGGCGCGGGACCCCCGCAGGACCGTGGTTGCGCTGGCACAGAAGCTGGGTCTCTCACGGAATACCGTGCAGGCCCGGATGGCCCAGCTGGAGAAAAAACACGTATTCCTCTCCTTTGAGCGCCGCATCAATCCGGCCTCGCTGGGCTACCCCCTGATGGCTTTCATTTCGGTGCACGTACAGCAGCAGAAGCTCGGCCAGCTGGCGGTGGAATTGGCTGACATCCCGGAGATCCTGGAGGGTTTCGGCCTCACCGGATCGGCCGACCTGCTGCTGCGCGTCGTGGCCCTCGATGCCGAGGATCTGTTCCGGATCAACGGAAAGATCCTGGCTTGCGGCGGTGTGGACCGGACGGACACCGCGCTGGCCATGAGCGAGATGATCCCGTTCCGGATCCAGCCGCTGCTGGATCGCGGCTCAGCCGACGGCTGACGTTTCCGACGCCGGGTTCCCGCCCGGAACGCCGCCGGCTTGGCACGATCACACAGGAAGAGCCCCCGTGCTGATGGCACGGGGGCTCTTGGCCTTGCCGGCCGGCGACGTTCCGCCGGCTGTTGATGACTAGTGGTCGGTGGCCTTTTCGGCGCCCACCCCGGTGAGGGAGCGGACTTCCATTTCGGCCTGCTTGGTGCTGTCTTCCAGATTCTTGTCCAGCACCGAACCGAGCCAGCCCAGGATAAACGCGAGCGGGATGGAGATGATGCCTGGGTTGCTGAGCGGGAAGATCGCGAAGTTGGCGCCCGGGATCATGGACGTCTTGGCACCCGAGACCACCGGGGACAGCGCGATCAGGATGATCGCCGAGCCCAGGCCGCCGTACATGCTCCAGATGGCGCCTTGGGTGGTGAACTTGCGCCAGAACAGCGAGTACACGATGGTGGGCAAGTTGGCCGAGGCAGCCACCGCGAAGGCGAGGGCCACAAGGAATGCGACATTCTGGCCGTTGGCGAAAATGCCGCCGGCGATGGCCAGCAGGCCGATGACCACCACGGTGCGGCGGGCGACCTTGACTTCGGTGTCGGCGTCGGCTTTGCCCTTGGCAATGACGCTGGCGTAGATATCGTGCGCGAACGATGCCGCCGCGGTGATTGTCAGCCCGGCGACGACGGCCAGGATGGTGGCGAAGGCCACCGCGGAGATAAAGCCGAGCAGCAGCGGTCCACCCAGGTGGAATGCCAGCAGCGGTGCTGCCGAGTTGACGCCGCCGGGGGCGGACTTGATCGTTTCGGCGCCCACGAGCGCAGCGGCGCCGTAGCCCAGGACGAGGGTGAACAGGTAGAACACGCCGATCAGCCCGATGGACCAGACCACTGACTTGCGGGCTTCCTTGGCGGTGGGAACCGTGTAGAAGCGCATCAGCACGTGGGGCAGGGCCGCGGTACCAAGTACCAGGGCCAGGCCCAAGGACATAAAGTCGAGTTTGGAGGTCTCGGACTTGCCGTACTGCAGGCCCGGGTTGAGCATGTTCGGGTTGCCCGAGGTTTCCACTGCTCCACCGAGCAGGTCGGAGAGGTTGAAACCGTAGATGGCGAGGACCCAGAAGGTCATCACGGCGGCTCCCGCGATCAGGAGCATGGCCTTGATGATCTGGACCCAGGTGGTGCCCTTCATACCGCCGATCAGTACGTACATGATCATCAGGGCGCCGACGACGATGATCACCAGGGCCTGTCCGCCCCAGTCGCTGATGCCCAGCAGCAGGGAAATCAGGCTGCCCGCTCCGGCCATTTGTGCGAGCAGGTAGAAGAAGCAGACGGCGAGTGTGGAGATGGCTGCCGCAATCCGCACCGGGCGCTGCTTGAGCCGGAAGGAGAGCACATCGGCCATGGTGAACTTGCCGGTGTTGCGCAGCAGCTCAGCGACGAGCAGCAGTGCGACGAGCCACGCGACGAGGAAACCGATGGAGTACATAAAACCGTCATAGCCGTTGATGGCAATGGCCCCGGTGATGCCCAGGAAGGAAGCCGCCGAGAGGTAGTCGCCGGCGATGGCGGTGCCGTTCTGCGGGCCGGTGAAGGACCGGCCGGCCGCGTAGTAGTCTGCGGCCGTTTTGTTGTTGCGGCTGGCCTTGATCACGATCACCATGGTGATCGCCACAAACACCGCGAAGATGCCCATGTTGAGCAGGGTGGTGTCCTTGAGATCCGCAACGTTGACTGCGGGAACCATAAGCGTCATTTTGTTACCCCGGTGATCTGGTTGCCGTTTTTATCGAATTCGTGGCCTTCGATTTCGTGGCGGATTTCTGCGGCGATCGGGTCGAGCCGGCGGTTTGAGTAACTGACGTACCAGCCGGTGATAGCGAAGGTGGTCACGAACTGCGCCAGCCCCATGACCAGGCCAACGTTGATGTTGCCCCACAGCTTGATGGACATAAACCCTGCCGCGTAGTCGGCCAGCAGGACGTAGGCGAAGTACCAGAGCAGGAAAGCAATGGCCATCGGAAAGACAAAGCTGCGGTGACGTTTGCGCAGTTCCTGGAACCGCTCGGTCGACTGGACTTCCTTGAAGTCCACGGCCGCCGCGGCGTCCGTATTTTGGGCTTCGTGACCCATCGTTCCTCCTCATTGAGAGATTTGAGTCCACACCGGCTGCCCTGGCCTGCTCCGAACAGCCCGCCGGCCAATGTGACTGCAATCACTGTCTCCCGTGACGTGCCTAACATGCCAGAACCGCAGTACCGTGCGTCGCTCAACGGTCGGGATGCTGCGCTCAGCGGTGCCGGCAGGACCGTCGGGAGCCTCACCTGCCCCTGCCCGTCCTGCGCCGCGATACGCTGGGCGCATGCCCGACTCTCCGCTGTTCATCACCGCCGCCATCGCAGTGATCGCGGCGGCGATCGCCGTCGTCGTCGCCGTCGGTTTAAAGGTGCTCCGCTCCTTCCGGGAGCTTGGCACCGACGCGGAGCGGGCCACCTACAAGACGCTGCATACGGCGTCGCGCGCCGGCCAGCACCTTCGCACGGGGCTTAACCCTGCCGGTGCCGCGAAGGCGAGCCGGCAGCTGCGCAACCTGCTGGGCTGTGACGCGCTGGCGATCACCGACGCTGCCGGCGTGCTCGCGTGGGACGGTGCCGGCGAGGAGCTTGAGCCGCTGCTGATGGAGCTGGCGTCCGGGGTGCTCGCCGGCGGCCACACCGCGGTGATCCCGGCGGGTGAACTGCAGGAACTGGCACAAAACAAGGGCTCCGTGAGCACCCGGCCGGAGGTGGAACGCGCCGCGGTGATTGCCCCGATCAAGGCCGGGGCCCGGGTAGTGGGCGTCGTGGCCGCTTTTGCCCCGGCGGCCGGCGCAGGGCTGGTACGGGCCACCAGCGAAGTAGCCGACTGGGTGGCCGCGCAGGTGGAGCTGGCCGAACTCGACGCGTCCCGCACGCTCCTGATGGAGGCAGAGGTGCGGGCACTCCGGGCCCAGATCAGCCCGCACTTCATCTACAACTCGCTGAACGCGATCGCATCGTTCATCAATACCGACCCGGTCCGGGCCCGTGAACTGGTGGTGGAGTTTGCAGATTTCACCCGCTACTCCTTCCGCCGGCATGGTGACTTCACCACCCTCGCCGAGGAACTGCGCTGCATCGACCGTTACCTGCTGCTGGAGCGGGCCCGGTTCGGCGACCGCGTCCAGGTGAGCCTCCGGATCGCCCCCGAAGTGCTCAGCACCGTCATCCCCTTCCTGAGCCTGCAGCCGCTGGTGGAAAACGCCGTCCGGCACGGTCTCGAAGCCAAGGAGGGCCCCGGCCACATCGCCATCACGGCGCACGACTCCGGCGCCTTCGCCGAGGTGACCATCGAGGACGACGGCGTGGGCATGGATCCGGACCAGCTGCGGACGATGCTCGCCGGGCACGGCGAGGGAGACCATGTTGGGCTGCGCAACGTTGACGCCCGGCTGCGGCAGGTCTACGGCGACGACTACGGGCTGGTCATCGACACGGCGCCCGGGGAAGGCACCCTGATCACGATGCGCGTGCCCAAATCCCAGCCTCGCCACGACGCCTGACCGGGACCCAAATGCCGTCGGCAGTAGTCTTGAGCCATGATTAACGTCCTCGTCGCCGACGACGAGTTGCCCGCCGTTGAGGAACTTGCCTTCCTGCTGGGCCGGGATGACCGAATCGGCGCTATCTTCCGGGCTTCCTCCGGCGCCCAGGCTCTGCGCGCCCTCGAGGCCGAGGAGGTCGACGCCGTCTTCCTCGACATCCACATGCCCGCGGTCTCCGGCCTGGATATCGCCCGCGTCATCGCCCGCAGCAGCAAGCCTCCCGCGATCGTTTTTGTCACGGCCGACGAGGACTGCGCGCTGGAAGCGTTCGAGTTGGCCGCCGTCGACTATCTGCTCAAACCCGTCCGGGCCGAGCGGCTGGCGAAGTCGATAGGCAGGATCAGCGAGTTGCTCAAGGACGGCGCGCCGCGACCGGAAATGATCACCGTTGACCTCGGCGGCACCACCAAGATGATCCGCCGCGAGGACGTCACCTATGTCCAGGCCCAGGGAGACTACGCCAGGCTGCATACCACCGACGCAAGTTACCTCATCCGGGTACCGCTGGCCGACCTGGAACAGCAATGGGCCGAAGCCGGGTACCTGCGCATCCACCGTTCCTACCTCATCGCACTCAAGCATGTCAGCCAGATGAAGCTCGCGGCCGCCCGGCCGAGTGTCACCGTAGCGGGGGCCGAACTGCCCATCAGCAGGCGGCATCTGCCCGCGGTGCGGGAAAAACTCGAGGCGACCCGAATCCGTCCCCAGTCATGACCCGGGTCCGAGTCACAGCGCCCCGCAACACCACACCCGGCGCCGGCTTACCGCCGGCTGCACTGCCGGGCGCCGATTCGCGCGACGCCGCGGAGGAATCCGATGCCGGGCAGGTTTTTGTCCGTTCGCTGATCCGCTCGCAGTTGCGGCTTGCGGTGGTGGTGGCCGCAGGCTTCCTGCTGATCCTGGTTGCATTCCCGCTGATGCTGGGTCTGGTCCCCGGCCTCGCTGACTCAACGATCCTGGGACTGCCCTTCGACTGGGTGCTGCTCGGCGCCGGGATTTATCCGGTCATCGGACTCAGCGCCTGGCTCTATGTCCGGACGGCGGCCAGGAACGAGGCCCGCTACCGGGATCTCGTTGGAGACAAGTGAGGCGCCCGTGAACCCCGTCGTCGGCATAGCGGCCTTTGCCGCCGTCTCGCTGGCCACTGCCGCCATCGGCTTCTATGGGCTGCGGATCTCTCGCACCACCGGGGATTTTTATGTTGCCTCCCGTACTGTCCGGCCCTGGTGGAACGCCTCGGCGATCGGCGGTGAATATCTTTCGGCGGCGAGCTTCCTCGGCGTCGCCGGACTCATCCTGCTCTCCGGCACTGACGCGCTGTGGTTCCCGGTGGGGTACACGGCCGGCTACCTGATGCTGCTCCTTTTTGTCGCCGGCCCGCTTCGCCGCTCCGGTGCGTACACCATTCCCGATTTCACCGAAGCGCGGCTCGACTCCCGGGTGGTCCGCAGCGTCACGAGCGTCGTCGTTGTGGTGGTCGGCTGGCTGTACATCGTTCCGCAACTCCACGGCGCGGCGCTGGCCATCCGAATCACCACCGGGCTGCCCTCTTGGGTAGGGATGGTGGCGGTGGTCGCCGTCGTCTGCGTCACAGTGGTGTCCGGTGGAATGCGATCCATTACCTTTGTCCAGGCGTTCCAGTACTGGCTGAAACTTACGGCACTTGCAGTGCCCATCCTCTTTGTCGTTTTTGTGCTGGCGGACTCCGGGACACCGGCTGTGGCCCCGGCACCCGCGAACCCGACGGGCGCGGCGCCGGCGGGGGTATACCAGAACGTCTCGCTGCTGGTCGCGCTGCTGTTCGGGACCCTCGGGCTGCCCCACGTGCTGGTGCGCTTTTACACCAACCCCGACGGGCAGTCCGCCCGCCGCACTACCCTGATAGTTCTGGGTTTACTCTCGGTCTTCTATCTCTTCCCGACGGCGTACGGGCTGATCGGCCGGATGTTCGCGCCGGAGTTGGCGCAGAGCGGCCAGGCCGATGCCCTGGTGCTGCTGCTTCCCCGGGAGCTTGTGGGCGGCATGGCCGGTGATCTGTTGTCCGCCTTAGTGGTCTCCGGGGCCTTTGCCGCGTTCCTGTCCACGACGTCCGGACTGGTGGTTTCGCTCGCAGGCGTGATCAGCCAGGACCTCTTCGGCGGCAGTGTCAAAGGCTTCCGGCGGGCGGCAGTGCTGTCGGCAGTGGTCCCGCTGGGAATCGCATCGATGACGGGTTCCCTTGCCCTGGCCGGCAGCGTAGGGCTGGTTTTTGCCTTTACCGCATCCACACTGTGCCCGGTGCTTCTGCTGGGCATTTGGTGGCGCGGGCTGACCGACGCGGGGGCAATCGCCGGTATGGCCGCAGGGTCGGTGTTGTGCGGCGGGGCGATGGTGGCGGGGTCCATGCTGGGCGCCCGGGGTACCCCCGATTGGCTGGCGCAGCCGGCGGCCTGGACGGTGCCGGCCGCGTTTGCCGTGATAATCCTGGTTTCCCGGGCCACCCGGAACCGAGTGCCGCGGACCGTCACCCGGCTTATGACGCGCCTGCACACCCCTGAGCGGCCGCTGGTCACGGAGCGCTGACAACGCTCAGTCGATTGCGGCCATCAGCTCTACGACCCGGTCCAGGAAAGCGTCCACCTGGTTTTCCTCGTAGCCATCCTTGCCAACGGCGGGGCGGAAGACAGCGCGGCGGACATTGTCCACACTCAGCGGCTTGTCTTTTTCCAGGTAGCCGATCAGCGAGTGGCACAGGTCATCCACGTCGCTGGTGTTGTAGCTGCGGGCTTTGACCTTCGCGGGGCGCCGGAAGCGCTGGCCGTCGGGGCGGTGCAGCCGGCCACGGAGCATTCCGGCGAGCCGGCCGATCTCGCGGAGCCAGGCGTCCTCGCCGCGTTCGAGGACAAGCTCGTCGCGTTCCCGCACGGCGAGGGCGTCCTCAAGCCGGTCCAGGGCCGCGTCCACGGCTGCTGCAGCATAGCCGGCCTTAACGGGGTCGAAGGAGACGGCACGGACATCGGCGCTCTTGACCGGCCGCCCGGCGGACCGGGGGGATTCGAAGGAAACCCGGGCGCGCTGCATAAACTGGTCCACTTGCTTGGCATTGTAGCCGTACTGGTTCCGCTCCACGCGGTCAAAAGACGCAGGAATCTGACGTTGAATGTCCACTGTAACTGTTGTTCCTTCAATGCCGTTCGGCTGGTTTGCCCGGCCCCATTCTAGGGGCCGGAGGGTGGAAGATTGACAGCCTCACGCGCCGGCAAAGAGTGAGTAAAGGATAAACGCCGCCGGGGAAGCGAAGACGATCGAGTCCAGCCGGTCCATAACCCCGCCGTGCCCGGGCAGGATACTGCTCATGTCCTTGATCCCCAGTTCGCGTTTGACCATGGACTCGGAGAGGTCCCCGGCTGTTGCTGCGGCCACCATGCCCGCAGCCAGCGCCGCACCGAACCACCAGGGCTTGTCCAGTACGTAGACGGCGGCGAGCACCCCCACAAGCGTGGCACCGGCGATGGACCCGGCGAAGCCCTCCCAGCTTTTTTTGGGACTGATTTTCGGTGCCATCGGGTGCTTGCCGATCGAAGCGCCGACGAGGTATCCGAAGGTGTCATTCGCGACCACCAGCAACAGCAGGGTGGCAATCTGCCAGGCGCCGGGGGGAATGAGGCCGTCCGGCCAGAGCCCCACCGGCGTTTCGCCCGCCACGGTATGCAGCGGCAACACGGCGAAGCTGATCATAAACGGGATCCAGGCCAGGGTGAAGACTCCGGCGAAGATGCTGCGCGCGGAACCGGCGGCACCGTCCAGCGACCGCCACAACAGCGCCGCTACGCTGCTGAGCATCATGGCGAACAGTAGGCTCTCGACGCCGCCAAAGTAGGAGGATACGGGCATCGCCGCGGTGCCGATCATCACCGGGATGATCGGCACCCTGGTACCCGAGGCTTCCAGCGCCCGAAAGACTTCCCAGACGCCGAAAACGCCAAAGGCCGTGACGATCAGGACAAAACCCAGCGGCAGGAACAGCAGCCCGCCCAGGACAAAAAAGAGCATCCCAAGACCCACCACTATCGCGGCGGGTAGATTCCTGCCGGCTTTCGGCGTCGGGTTTGTCCGCTGCTTCCGCCGAACCCGGATGTCAGCTCCGGGTTCCCCCTGTTCCTGCGTCATTAGACCTCGAGCAGCTCGGCTTCCTTGCGCTTGAGCAGATCATCGATACCGTCGACGTGGGCCTTGGTCATGGCGTCGAGTTCTTTTTCGCCGCGGTTGCCCTCGTCCTCGCCGGCTTCGCCGTCCTTGACCAGCTTGTCCAGCGTTTCCTTGGCTTTGCGGCGGATGTTGCGGATGGACACCTTGGCATCCTCGCCCTTGGTCTTGACGATCTTGACGTATTCCTTGCGGCGTTCCTGGGTGAGATCGGGGATGGTGATCCGGATGACGCTGCCGTCATTGGAGGGATTGGCGCCCACCTCGGAGTCGCTGAGGGCACGCTCGATCTCGCGCAGTGCGCTCTTGTCGAACGGCGTGATCAGGATGGTGCGGGCATCCGGGATGGCAAAGGACGCCAGCTGCTGCAACGGCGTAGGCGAACCGTAGTAGTCCACCAGGACTTTGTTGTAGAGGCCCGGGTTGGCGCGGCCAGTGCGGATCGAGGCGAAGTCTTCCTTGGCTACCTCAATCGCCTTGTCCATCTTTTCCCCGGCTTCGAGCAAGGTTTCTTCGATCACGATCTCTCCTCAGAAATTGGTACACCCGCCACTGGCGGGGTGCTGTTGTGTTCCGGCTGCTTTCCCGCACTGCGGGGGCAGAACTGTCCTCGAAACATCCTAGCCGCTGCTAGGGACTGACTACGGTGCCCAGGTCCTCGCCCAGAATGGCGCGGGTGACGTTGCCATCACCTTCCATCCCGAACACCACCATGGTGAGGTTGTTATCCTTGCACATGGTCATGGCCGTCTGGTCCATCACACGGATGTCCCGGCGGAGGGCTTCGTCGTAGCTGAGGTGGTGCAGCTTCTCGGCCGTGGGGTCTTTCTTCGGGTCCGCCGTGTAGACGCCGTCGACGCCGCTTTTGGCCATCAGGACGACGTCGGCGTGAACCTCCAGGGCGCGCTGGGCGGCCACTGTGTCGGTGGAGAAGTACGGCAGGCCCGCACCGGCGCCGAAGATGACAACACGGCCCTTTTCCATGTGGCGGATGGCACGGCGCGGAATGTACGCCTCAGCGACCTGGCCCATGGTGATGGCGCTTTGGACCCGGGTCTCGACGCCGGCCTGCTCCAGGAAGTCCTGGAGGGCCAGGCAGTTCATCACCGTGCCAAGCATGCCCATATAGTCGGCCCGGGACCTGTCCATGCCGCTCTGCGAGAGTTCGGCTCCGCGGAAAAAGTTTCCGCCGCCGACGACGATGGCAACCTCGACGTCCGGCACTGCAGCTGCGATCTGCTTGGCCACGCCGCGGACGGTATCCGGGTCAACGCCGAGCTTGCCGCCCCCGAAGACCTCGCCGGAGAGCTTCAACAGGACGCGGCGCCTGCTCTTCTTTGGCTGGGCTGAAGTGGTGACGGTTTCCATGGTGCCTTCCCGTTGGTGAGCTCTGAGCTAGGTTATCGTGCCCGGGGCCAAAGGCGTGACTCGCCCCGGGCCAGGATGCGCCCGGGGTCACCCGGGCGCGTGCAGGGTGCATAACACTGGGCCTGCATACAAAAAGGGCGGCCACCGCAGTGGCCACCCCTTTTGCGTGTCTGACGAGGGTCAGACGGGTGTCTGGCTAGGAACCGACGCGGAAGCGCGTGAACGCGGTGCCCTTGACGCCGGCCTCGGTGAGGACCTGCGCAACAGACTTCTTGGCGTCCTTGGCGAACGACTGGTCAAGGAGGACCTCGCCCTTGTAGAAACCGGTAACCCGGCCTTCCACAATCTTGGTCATTGCTGCCTCGGGCTTGCCTTCAGCCTTAGCCGTCTCTTCGGCGATGCGCCGCTCCGACTCAACGAGCTCGGCCGGCACATCCTCGCGGGAGAGGTAGTTCGGGGACATCGCGGCGATGTGAACGGCGACGTCGTGGGCTGCGGTGTCTGCCGTCTCGCCTTCGCCGTCAACTGCGAACAGGACGCCGACCTGGGCCGGGAGATCCTTGGAGGTCTTGTGCAGGTAAGCGTCGACTGTGGCACCCTCAACGCGGGAAATCCGGCGGACAACAACCTTCTCGCCCAGCACGGCGCCCTCTTCGATAACAACCTCGGAGAGCGGCTTGCCGTCAACTTCGGTGGCCAGCAGGGTCTCGAGGTCGGCGGCGCCGGACTCGACTGCAACGGCCAGAACCTTATCGGCCAGCTGGATGAACTTGTCAGCCTTCGCGACGAAGTCGGTCTCGCAGTTGACTTCAATCATTACGCCGACGCCGCCGTCGACCTTGGCAGCAACCAAGCCCTCAGCGGTGGAACGGCCTTCGCGCTTGGTAGCGCCCTTGAGGCCCTTGATGCGGATGATTTCGATTGCCTTCTCGGCATCGCCGTTGGCCTCGTCAAGAGCCTTCTTGACATCCATCATGCCGGCGCCAGTGCGCTCGCGCAGAGCCTTGATATCAGCGGCAGTGTAGTTCGCCATGTGAACCCCTCTGTCTAGAAATTATGGGTGGTGTACGGACCGACAGGACGGCAGCTCACCAGGTGAGCCACCATCCTGTCAGTTCCCCTGCGCTGCGGAGAGCGGGCGGGGAGATCCGAATTTATTTGTCTGACTACTTGGCTTCGTCGGCCGCAGCAGCTTCGGCAACCGGTGCCTCTTCAGCAGCAGCAGCTTCGGCAACCGGTGCCTCTTCAGCAGCAGCAGCAGCTTCGGCCTTGTTGCCTTCGAGGAGCTCGCGCTCCCACTCGGCGAGCGGCTCTTCCGGAGCTTCCGTGGTGCCGGTGGCGCGCTGGTTGCGGGCGATGAGGCCTTCAGCAACGGCGTCGGCAACAACGCGGGTCAGCAGGTTCACGGAGCGGATGGCGTCGTCGTTACCCGGGATCGGGAAGTCGACTTCGTCGGGATCGCAGTTGGTGTCCAGGATCGCAACAACCGGGATGTTCAGCTTCTTGGCCTCGTCGACAGCAAGGTGTTCCTTCTTAGTGTCAACGATCCACAGCGCGGAGGGCGCCTTGGTCAGGTTGCGGATACCACCGAGGTTGGTGTTCAGCTTGGTGAGTTCGCGGCGAAGGAGCAGCAGTTCCTTCTTGGTGTAAGCGGAACCGGCGACGTCGTCGAAGTCGATCTCTTCCAGTTCCTTCATGCGCTGGATGCGCTTGGAGACGGTCTGGAAGTTGGTCAGCATACCGCCAAGCCAACGCTGGTTCACGTACGGCTGGCCCACGCGGGTGGCCTGCTCGGCGATGGATTCCTGCGCCTGCTTCTTGGTGCCGACGAAGAGAACGGTGCCGCCGTGTGCAACGGTGGCCTTCACGAACTCAAAGGCACGGTCGATGTAGGACAGCGACTGCTGCAGGTCAATGATGTAGATGCCGTTGCGCTCCGTGAAGATGAAACGCTTCATCTTCGGGTTCCAACGGCGGGTCTGGTGTCCAAAGTGGACGCCGCTGTCAAGCAGCTGGCGCATAGTTACGACGGGCATGCCGGCGCTCCTTCCGGCAGGTCATTCATGAGAGAGCCCATGGGATCTCTTACCCTGCCACTAGTTGACGGTTGATTAGCAACACCCAGGCGGGCAGTGCTCCTGGCATCCACTGCGCTTCTTCTCCGAACCACTGGCCCGGACCGAAAGAGGCGCAGTCCAGCTCATCTGAAGGGTTTAAGCTTCCAATAAGCCGGGCTGGATACGCGTAGTCAGCGCTGCTTCCCCGCACCCCTGAATGAGGCGTGCCGGCTTGGACAAGTACCTTGTTCAAGCGTGAGGGCACAGCAAACTGCTCCACCAAGTGTACTACAGGGACGGTGTAGAACCGGACGGCTTCCCCGCACCTGAAGGGGCTGCGTGCGAGCCCGAAACCTACCGCCCGGGCCCTACGCCTGGTGGCCGGCGGCTTGCGGATTTGAGGTCGCCGCGGCCGTGGAGCCGCCGTACGGGAGCCCCGGCTGCGCTATCCACATAACACCCGGCAGCGCTTCCTTCGGTCCGGGTGCGGTTGCAGGCTTGGAACATGAAACGTCGGATGCATCGTGCGGCCCTGTTCGCCGTTGTGTTGGCCATCTCCCCCGCGGCGGCCGCCGCCGTCCCGGGTCCCGCCGGCGGTCCTGCCGGTGGCAGTCCTGCCGGCGGCGGCCCAAGCGGCGGCGGCCCCGGGGTGGCCGCCGGGTGGAGCTGGCCGCTGCACCCCGCCCCTGCCGTCCTGCGCGGCTTTGATCCGCCGGCGAAGCCGTGGCTGGGCGGCCACCGCGGGGTGGATCTCCAGGCTACGGACGCGGGCGCCCCGGTCACCTCGCCAGCCGCCGGCCGGGTGAGCTTTGTCGGCATCGTTGTGGATCGTCCGGTGATCACCGTGGATCACGGCAACGGGATCAGAAGCAGCTTCGAGGCGGTGCGCAGCGATTTGAAGGATGGTGCCGCCGTCGCGGAGGGGGCTGTCCTGGGCTGGATCCAGCCAGGCCACTGCACACCGGGACCGTGCATTCATTGGGGAGTCCGACGCGCCGATAGCTATCTTAATCCACTGGCCTTCGTGACCGACCTGCGGCCTTCAGTCCTACTCCCCCCGTTGGACCCCACCCCCGGATAAGGGTCAAGCCTGCAACCGCCGGACCAGGGCCCCGCCGGACGGGATGCGGCCGCCGGACGGGATGCGGCCGCCGGAAGGGGATGCGGCCGCCGGGGCAGCACGCCTGCATCGACGAGCTTGGCGCAGGTGGCTTCGCGCGCTGGCTAGACGATCGCGGAGATGCCCGTGATCGCTCGGCCGGTGACGAGGGTGTTGATCTCGTGGGTGCCCTCGTAGGAATAGATGGCCTCGGCATCGGAGAAGACCTTGGCCATCTCATAGTCGGTCACAATCCCGTTGCCGCCGAGAATGCCTCGGCCCAACGCCACACTCTCACGCATGCGTGCGGTGGTGAATGCCTTGGCCAGGGCAGACTGCTCGTCCTTGGCCTGGCCCAGGTCCTCCAGCTGGGAGAGGCGGACCATCATAC
Organism: Arthrobacter sp. AL05; assembly: GCF_029960715.1. Taxonomy (NCBI): domain Bacteria; kingdom Bacillati; phylum Actinomycetota; class Actinomycetes; order Micrococcales; family Micrococcaceae; genus Arthrobacter; species Arthrobacter sp. AL05. The sequence goes on along the minus strand of NZ_JASBRC010000002.1, from coordinate 324,988 downwards.
CCATCGAGCTGACGGCGTTGCCGAGAATCTGCACAAGCTGGTGCTGCACCAGCTGGAAGGAAGCGATCGGACGCCCGAACTGGCTGCGTTCCACAGCGTAACGGCGCGCCACGTCGAAGGCCGCAAGCTGCTGGCCCACTGCCTGCCAGGCAACGGCAAGGCGGGTGACCTTGAGGACCTTGTTCGTGTCGCGGAAGCTGTTGGCGTTCGCGAGCTTGAAGAATTCCGGCACCACTACGTTCTCAAGTGTGATGTCGGCGTTCTGGACAGTGCGCAGCGAGATCTTGTTCTCGATCTTGGTGGCGCGGTAGCCCTCAGTTTTAGTGTCCACCAGGAAACCTTTCACCTGGTTGTCGGCAAGGTCCCGGGCGTAGATGACCACCCAGTCCGAGAACGTGGCGTTGCCGATCCAACGCTTTGCTCCGTTTAGTATCCAGCTGTCTCCCTCCCGGCGTGCAGTCGTTCTTGTGCCGCCGGCAACATCGGATCCGCCGAGGGGCTCGGTGAGGCCAAAAGCGCCGATCTTTTTGAGCGAGTAGATGTCCGGTAGCCACGCGTCCTGCTGCTCCTGTGAGGCCAGCGCCTCAATGGAGCCGGTAAAGAGTCCGTCATGGACGCCCATAAACGTGGCAATGGAGGTGTCAGCGCGGGTTGCCTCGGCGTGCATAATTCCCGCGAAGAGGTTGGAGTACCCCTGCCGCCGGACCGGGCTGACCAGATCAATCTCGGCAAGCTTGGGAATCAGGTCCATCGGGAATTCCCCGCGGTTCCAGCAGTCAACGGCGATCGGTTTGACTTCGCGGGCCAGGAACTCCCGGACCTCCGCGAGCCGGTCCCGCTCCTTGCCGCTGAGCAGCTGCTCGAACGCAAAGAAGTCGCCGTCGGCGTAGGGGAGGTTGTTGATGTCGATGTCAGCTTTGGACATGGTGTTCCTTCACGTGGGATCAGCAGCGGCCAGGATGACGCGGGCGTTGCGCGGCAGGATGTTACTCACGAGTAACTTACCGCACCACTCGGGAGCACCGCAAGTGACGCAGGCCATAGCCCAGTGCAGGAAAGGCCATATTTTCATCCCGTAACAAGCTGCCGGCGACGGCGCCAGGCAAAAAGAAGCCGCGCGGAAGCGGGCAATCCCCGGGGGCCGGCCAAAAAACAGTAGCCGGGCAAAAACGGGAGCCGTGGCTGGCGCTGTCACGCCGGCCACGGCTTCCGTGGATGCGGGCCCGGCAGGGTCCCGCTTAAAGGTAGGGCTACTCGGACTTGAACCGAGGACCTTAGGATTATGAGTCCCGCGCTCTAACCAGCTGAGCTATAGCCCCGTGGGCCAGGAAAACGTTTCCGGCCTGAGGGCCGTTCGCTTTCCGGGCAAAATCACTCTAGCAATAGTAGTGTCCCGGGTCAGACAACGAGGTCGTCGTAGCTCGCGCCGCGGTAAAGGTCCTCGAAGCACCGGAGGGTGCGTTCGAGGCTGTGGCTTTCCACCATTCCCCGGCTCGCCTTGCCCATCGCCGCCAGCTCGTCCGCGGGCAGCGACAATACCCGGACCATCTTGGCTGCCAGGTCGTCACTGTCATTGGGTGTAAACAGGTAGCCGTTCTCGCCGTCGTGCACCAGGTGCGGCAACGCCATGGCGTCGGCCAGCAGGACCGGGGTGGAGGCCGACATCGCTTCCAGCGTCACGAGGGACTGCAGTTCGGCGGTGCCGGGCATACAGAACAGATCGGCGGCCTGGTAGGCCTTGCGGAGATCGGCGTCACTGGCCAGCCCGAGGAACTTCACCCGGTCCTGCAGGCCCAACCGCGCAACCTGTGCCTCGAGGGCCGGGCGCACTTCGCCGCCGCCGACAATCTCGAGGTGAACGTCAAGCTCCTTGGGTGTCTTCGCAACAGCATCGATGAGGACGTCTATGTGCTTTTCCTCGGCCAGCCGGCCCACGAACAGTGCTGTGGGGCTGGCGTGGCGCACCAGCTCCTCGCCGGGTTTGAGTTCGTAGGCGGCGGAGTCGATGCCGTTGGAAAGCGGCAGCACCTTGCGCAGGAAGGCGTGCTCGTGCATTGCCTGGGCGGCCAACGGGGTCGGGGTGGTGACGACGTCGGCCTGGCCCATGACCTTCCCCATGTCCTTCCAGGAAATGCGCCCCACAATGTTCTTGAACCACTGCGGGAACGGCAGGAACGGGTTCAGGTTCTCGGGCATAAAGTGGTTGGTCGCCACAACCCGGATGCCGCGCTTGAGTGCCTCGTAGAGCACATGTTCGCCGATCATGTAGTGGCTTTGGATGTGCACCACATCCGGCTTGATCCGGTCGAACAACAGGCTGATTTCCTTTTTGATTTCCCAGGGGAACGTGATCCGGAAGTATTCGTGCGTGGGCACTGAGTGCGAGCGGATCCGGTGGACCGTACCCTCCTCGCAGAATTCGGTGTAACTCCCGCCTGTGTCCGGGCGGCAGGCGAGGACGTGAACGTCGTGACCGCGCGCCTTCATGCCCTTGGCCAGGCGGTAGCCGAACATGGCAGCGCCATTGACGTGGGGCGGATAGGTGTCCGCGGCAATCAGGATGGTCAGCGGGTGCTGGTTGTCAGGCATGGTCACGTGGAGAGCTCCTGGTGGTCACGGTGAGGGCAGCTGGGTTGGTGGTGGCCGGCTGGCCAACGGCAGAGGCGTACCTGGCCTGCTGCTGAGTTCTGGTTGATGTCCTAGGACACGCGCCCTTCGGCCTTCCGCGCTTCCCTCTTGCGCTTGGTGACTTCGGGATGGTGCCTGGACAAGGCGATCACTCCCACGATAGCAAGCGAACCGGCCACGCCCATCGCCATCGCAGTCACGGCATGCACGTCGGCGCGCAGCTCACCCAGAATCGTGATCCCGATCGCGATGCCAACGATCGGGTCTATCACAGTCAGCCCGGCAATCACGAGGTCCGGCGGACCGCCGGAGTACGCGTTCTGGACGAACCAGGAGCCCAGTCCGCCGGCGGCCGCGATGGCGACCACCGAGTACCACGGCACGTTCAGCAGAACGAGCCCGTTCGGGTCCAGGAGGTGCCTGCCGATGATGCGGGTCAAGACGGCAACAAAGCCAAACAGGATACCGGCGCCGAGGATGTAGACGAAGGCGCTCATCCGGTGTTTAAACATCACGGTCAGTGTCCCGAACACACCAACCCCCAAGGCGAGCAGGAGCACAATGGTTAGCTCATCGGAGGAACTGACCTGGTGGTTCTCCTGGGTCACGTTGACGGCCAGGAGCACAAACATTGCCGAGCCCGTGACGCAGGCGGAGATGGCCACCACAGTGGCCCGGTTGATGCTCAACCCCTGGTCCTTGGCGTTGACGATGGTGGTGATGACCAGGGCAATCGCCCCGATCGGCTGGACCACGGTCAGCGGCGCCATGACCAGTGCGACGGCGTTCATCGCCATGCCCACGGTCAGCAGCAGCAGGCCAAACACCCAGCGCCGGCTGCGGAGCAGCCTGAGCAGGCCATGACTGCTCAGGGCCAGTCCCCCGGTGTCCGCCTTGACGGCGCTGCCCTGGCGCTGGGCGCCGATGGCGAGGCAAAACGCACCGAGAACGGCCAGCAGGACAGCGAACCACACCATTAGGGGGTGCCGCCGTCGACGTCGGGTGTGTGGTCCTTGACTGCGGTCCCCTTGCGGATGATGGCCCAGAAATAGTTGTAGGCGGCGATCCAGTGACCCACGAGGCCCAGCCCGAGGCAGATCCAGGCTGCGACGAGGTAGATGCCGGCGCCCGGAACAGGGAGCTTCGCGAGCACAAGCAGCGGTGTTCCAAGCAGCAGCAGGGCAGTCCGGACCTTGCCGATCCGGCTGACGGGCAGGTCAGGGTGGCTGTGGAAGTAGTACAGCGACAAGGTCAGCAGGACGCCGTCCGGGATAAGGAGGGCCGCGAGGTACCACCATTGCACAACGCCGGCGATCACGAGCGTCACGGCAACGGCAATCAGCGCCAGCCGGTCCGCGATGGGATCCATAACCCGCCCCAGATGGGACATCTGGTCGTAGCGGCGGGCAACGTAGCCGTCCACCCAGTCGGTGCTGCCCATGACCGCCAGGACGAGGGCAGCAAAGCCATACTCCTGCGCCCCGAGGACGAGCCAGATGAACAGCGGGACGCCAAGGAACCGTACCACTGTCAACACGTTGGGGATGGTGAAGACCCTGTCGTGGTGAGTCTGGGGCTGACCAGGCCGGGCTCCAGCGCCGATGAACCTCATCGGATCCCCCTTTCCCTGGCCGGCAACGTGCGGACGTTGCAGTTCAGCGTTCTGCCTAACCTTTGAGTAGTTTGCGCAGCAGGAATACCATCGCAGCGGCCGAGGCGGCCAACGCGACGAGCGGTTTCCACCGCTGTCCCAAGTCGGCTGCCATACCCGCCGCTCCGGTCGGGCTGCCATCCGGCACCGCACTGCGTGCCGGAATGTGCCCGACGGCGGAGCGGAACCCTGCGACCTTGCCGCCGAGCTGTTCCTTGCCGTTCTGCAGCTTCGCCTGCGCTGCGGTCAGCAGGGCCTGCGCCTGGGGCTTGACGTCGAGTTCAGCATTGAGTTCATCACGGACCCCGGTGAGATGGGCCCGGCGCTGGTCCAGCCGGCGTCGCAGTTCCGATTCCGTGGGCGGCGGACCGAAGTCGGGCTCGGCGGCTTTCTTCGCTTCCTTCTCAGCTTTGGCCTTGGCTGCGGCCTCAGCCTTCGCGGCCTTCGCGGCCTTGAACTGAGCGGACGAAGGATCCAGCAGGGCAGCATCGAAAGCGGAGCCCTCCTTGGCGATGCCAAGGTCGTACTTGAGGCCGCGGATGGTGTCGGCCGGGACCAGCGGCATGGCCTTTTTGAATTTGTTGACACCTACCAGGCCGGCTATCGCGGCAATCAGCAGGAAGACGGCGCAAACCAGCAGGGCGGCGAGCCAGGCCGGCATAATCGTGGCGAGACCCATGATGGCGGCGACAATAAGGCCAATGACGAGGAAGGCGACGAATATAAGGGCGACGGCGAGAACGGCGGCGGCAACGCCGACTTGGATGCCTTTGCGCTTGATCTCGACTTTAGCCAGGGCAATCTCGTCGTTGAGCTGCCGCGGAGCCAGCTTGAAGATTAGTTTCAAGGTCTTGGGCAGCGCTGAAATGCGCGGCGCCCCGGTTGTCCCGCCGCTGTGACGTCCGCTCATCGGTCCTGCCTCACTCGTTACGTCTGTGATTCCGCTTCCGCGGGCTTGTCGGGTCTGCGCAACCTGACGCAGACCCCGGTGTCAAAACTACCATTCAGTCTTCCCGGCGCGGCGCCGGCGCGGGCTGTGGCGCGCCCGTTCAAGGCACCTTGCGGTGAGAGCGAGCCCTAGGATTGGTCTCTGTGACTACACCCACGAATCCCGGTGATTCCCTGAGCCGCCGTCGGAAGCTCCTCTACATTCTGATGCTCGGCGCGCTGACCGCGTTGGGGCCGTTCACTGTGGACCTTTATCTTCCGGCGTTCCCGGCCCTGGAAGAGAGCCTGAAGGTCTCGGAGGCGGCTGTCCAGCTGACGCTGACCGGCACCACCATCGGCTTTGCGTTGGGCCAGTTGGTGGTCGGTCCGCTCAGCGACAAGTTCGGCCGGCGGCTACCGCTGATCCTCGCGACCGGAGTGCACATCACGGCCTCCCTGGGGGCGGCACTGTCAACTGATATCTCCACGCTGGGCTTCTTCCGGGTGCTGATGGGGATCGGTGCCGCGGGCGGGGGCGTGGTGGCCATGGCCATGGTCCGGGACCTGTTCAGTGGCTACGCCATGGTGCGCATGTTCTCCCGGATGGCCCTGGTAAATGGCCTGGCGCCCATCCTTGCTCCGGTAATCGGCTCGCAACTGCTGCTTTTTATGCCGTGGCCCGGGATCTTTTTGTTCTTGGCCGGCTACGGGGCCTGCGTCCTGACCGCAGCGGTGTTCGTCGTCCGCGAGACGCTGCCCCGGGAAATGCGCGGAAAAACCGGCATGACTGCCCGCCAGCGCTACGCCGTGCTGTTCGCCGACCGGATTTTTGTGGGGCTGCTGCTGGTCGGGGGTATGAACTTTGCCGGGCTGTTCACCTACCTTTCCGCGTCACCTTTCCTGTTCCAGAATGTGTACTCCTTCAGCCCGCAGCAATACGGGCTGCTCTTCGGCGTGAATTCGCTGGGTATTGTCGCCGGTGTGCAGACCAGCTCGCGGCTTATCCGCAGGGTCCCGCCGCAGTGGATTCTGGCCTGCTCCACGGCGTGGATGTTCCTGATGGCAGTGTTGATCGTAGTTTTCGACCAGCTGGGCCTTGGGCTGTGGGGCGTGATGGTGCCGCTGTGGTTCTACATCCTCGGCGCGGGATTCACGTTTCCCTGCGTCCAGGTGCTGGCTTTGGCCAAGCACGGAGCGCAGGCCGGGACCGCTGCTTCCCTGCTGGGTGCCGCCACCTTTCTGCTGGCGGGCCTCATCTCGCCGGTGGTCGGCTGGCTCGGAGTCACCTCAGCCACGCCGATGGGCGCCGTCCAGGCCGCGTGCATCTTCCTGTCCGCCGCGTCTTTGTGGCTGATAGTCCGGCCCCGCACGGTACCGGCGATCCAGTAGCAAGCCACCCGCGGGACATGCCCACCCTCCGCGGGACAAGCCCCCCTCCGCGGGACATGCCCACCCTTGGCACCCAGGACCGGGCACATAGCCACTATGTCCGCCGGGGAACCCGAACACAGAGCATGTCCACCTGGTGCGGGCGTGGTCCCGCCGTCCGGCCCTGTTGCGGCCCCACACCGGGCGATAAAGTGGAAGACGTGCCCCACTGGCAGGATCCTCCGCCCTTACCGGCCACGTGGCAGCGGTCCGACACCGGAATCCTGCCTCTGTGGTGGGATCGCCTGTGCACCCAAATGAGCCAACAGTCGGCCGCGCTCTTCGCCGCAGGGCTGTTCGCCGAGGACCGCCGGCGCCCGATCGCGCAGTGGTACAACCCGGCCCACAATTCCGCGCTCCTGGTCGCCCCGGAGACCTCCCCGGAGTGGCCCGTGCAACGCTTCGCCATCTTCTACGCTCCGCCAGGTGGCGGCTTCACCCAGGTCCACTCGGCGCCGCACGAATGGCACCCGCGAGAACCACGCACGTCCCCCACCGAACGCGAAGCCTTCCAGGCCGCCGTGGCCGAGGCTGAACGCTTCCTGCAGGTGGAGATGTACTTCGTCTGAGCACGCGGGAGGGTGCCCGGCACAAGCACAAAAAAGGTCCCGCAGCCGGATACTCACCGACTGCGGGACCTGTCCGCTCCTCCTGCTGGACTTGAACCAGCAACCCTTCGATTAACAGTCGAATGCTCTGCCAATTGAGCTAAGGAGGAATGAAGCAGGTATGACATTAGCAAAGGTTTTGCCGCTTAGGAAATCGGCCTGCTGCAACTCCCGGCTACCCCCCTCGATACCCCCGCCGGGTATAAAAAGTCCCCGCCCCGGTTGCCCGGGACGGGGACTGCGCGCTCCTCCTGCTGGACTTGAACCAGCAACCCTTCGATTAACAGTCGAATGCTCTGCCAATTGAGCTAAGGAGGAATGAAGCGGATACAAGCCTAGCAAACACCGGGCCGGGAAGCGAAATTGAATCCCCCTGCCGGCCTGTCAGGCCTCCGAGCGCAGCGACCGCCTCTGCATTTCCAACTCCATCAGCTCGCGGTTCAGCCGTTGGAAGTCCTCCGGGTCGGCGGAGGCGTCCAGGCGCTGAAGCTGTCCCATCTTCTCGGCCTTGACCCTAGTGATCTGCAGTTCGAACAGCCGAGCCAAGATATCCCGGCAGTAGCGCAGCACGCCGTCGGACGTGCTGGCGGGCAGCGGCACCACGGCCAGCTCGGACACAAGCGGGCGCAGCGGTTCGGGCACCTCCTGCAGCAACTGCTCCACCCACCGTGCCGGATCGCCAGCGAACGCCAGGCCGGTGGCCCGGATGGCCTCGTGGATGGCCAGGTACGCCGGTGTGGAAAACCTCGCCTCGGAGAAACGCAGCCAGGTCTCACCTTCCAGCATCGCGGACTGCTGCAGGGCAACCTCCAGCGCCTGCCGTTCCATCGCCGCCACGGGGTCGCGCGGGTCGGGCCGGTTAAAGGCCGGCAACCCGGCCGCCGCCGGCACGGGTGCCACCCCGGGCGCGGAGCGGCCACCGGCGACTGGCGAGGGACCTTGACCCTGCCCCCGGCTCTGGCCTTGGTAGTGGCCGCCGCCCGACGGCGGCTGGGCGGAACGCTTGGCGGCTGCGAGCACGGCACGGCTGACTTCCTCTACCGGCATGCCCAGCCAGCCGGATAATTCCCGGGCATAGGCGGGACGGATGCCGGCGTCGCGGATCTGCGCGACGACCGGTGCCGATTCCCGCAAGGCTGCGATCCGGCCCTCGACGGTGTCCAGATTGTGCCTCTTCAGGCTGGCCCGGATCGCGAATTCAAACAGCGGGCGGCGGGTGCCGATAAGGTCACGGACGGCAGCGTCACCCTTGGTCTGTCGCAGCTCGCACGGGTCGGCCCCGCCTGGCTCGACGGCCACGTACGTCTGGGCGACGAACCGCTGGTCCTCTTCGAAGGCGCGCAGCGCCGCCTTCTGTCCGGCAGCGTCGCCGTCGAAGGTAAAAATGACTTCGCCGCCGCTGCCGTCGTCGGACAGCAGGCGGCGGGCAATCTTGATGTGCTCGGTACCGAACGCCGTACCGCAGGTGGCCACGGCGGTCGTGATCCCGGCGAGGTGGCAGGCCATCACGTCGGTGTAGCCTTCCACCACAACGATCTGGCGGTCCTTGGCGATGTTGCGCTTGGCGAGGTCGATCCCGTAGAGGACCTGCGATTTCTTATAGAGCGCTGTTTCGGGTGTGTTGAGATATTTCGGGCCCTGGTCGTCTTCGTAAAGCTTGCGGGCTCCGAAGCCGATTGTGTCCCCCGCGATGTCGCGGATAGGCCAGATCAGCCGCCCCCGGAACCGGTCGTATATCCCCCGGCCGCCTTCGGAGAACAAACCGGTGAGTTTGAGTTCGGGATCGGTGTAGCCCCGGCCGCGAAGGTGCTTAAGCAGGGAATCCCAGCCCTGCGGGGCGTAGCCGACGCCGAACAGTTCGGCGGCGGCACGATCGAAACCTCGGCCGTGCAGGAAGTTGCGGCCCTCCGTAGCCCCGGCGGTCAGCAACTGGGCGCGGAAGAACTCATCCGCGACCTTGTGGGCGTCGAGCAGGCGCTGCCGCCGGCCGACGTCTTCGCGGTTCGGGCCGGAGCCGCCGTCCTCGTACCGGAGTTCGAAGCCGATCCGGGCCGCGAGTTTTTCCACGGCTTCCTGGAACGAGGTGTGGTCCAGTTTCTGCACAAAGGAGATGACGTCGCCGTCTTCGCCGCAGCCGAAGCAGTGGTACCGGCCGACCTGGGGCCGGACGGTGAACGAGGGCGACCGCTCGTCATGGAACGGGCACAGGCCTTTGTAGGAGCCCAGCCCGGCGCCCTTGAGGGTCACATAGCCGTCGACGACTTCCTTGATGTCCGTGCGCTGGCGTACTTCATCGATATCTTCACGTTTGATCAGGCCAGCCACAGTGCCATCCTAGTACCGCGGACCTCGGGCGGCCGCCCACTGGCAGGACACTGCGGGCAAGTCACCGGAGACGTCACCACAGCGATGGCAGGCTGCCCACGAGCCGCTCATACATCGCCAGCGCAGACCCATCGGTCAACGACGCAACCTGGTCGATCACCACACGCAGCCGAGCACCGTCGTCGGCGGCGTCGCGCCAGTCCGCTGCGAACATGGGCTCCAGGTGTCGGTCCCCGGTCGCACTCAAAGCGGTCACCAGGGCGTGCAGGACCTCGCGCTGGCGTTCGTAAATGGGCTGCCTGTGTTCGGTGGTCATCACGAAGGTGGTGGCCAGGCCTTTCATCACGGCGATTTCCATCACGGTCTCGTCCGGGACAATCAGCTCCGCGTTGTACCGGGTCAGATTCTCCGGTCCGTAGACCGCCCGGGTGGACGCCAGCGCACTCTGGCAGAACCGGCCAATGAGCTGGCTTGTCATGTCCTTGAGCGCTGCCATGGACTTGCGGCTCCCATCGGCCTCGCGCACCCAGACGCTGGTGGCCTCCAGCCGGGCGAGGGCGGCATCTATCTCGGCGGCGTCGTAATGCGGGAGGTACCACTGCTTCGCGTAGCCGACCACCCGGGCCCGGTGGTCGGGATTGTCCATCCAGCGGAGCTGGAAGTGCCCGGCGACGATCGCATCCTCGACGTCGTGCACTGAGTAGGAGATGTCATCGGCGAGGTCCATAACCTGCGCTTCGAGGCAGGAGCGGCGTTCGGGCGCATCCTCGCGGATCCAGTCGAAGATCGGCAGGTCGTCCTCGTAGGCGCCGAACTTGCTGGTCCGTTCGCCGCGGATGACGGGTGCATTCGCGGCTGACCACGGGTACTTCGCCGCGGCGTCGAGGCTCGCCCGAGTGAGGTTCAGCCCGGCAGGCCGGCCGTCCGGCGCCAGGACCTTGGGCTCCAGCCGGGTCAGCAGCCGCAGCGTCTGGGCGTTTCCTTCGAAGCCGCCGATCGCGTGGGCTACCTCGTTCAGGGCAGATTCACCGTTGTGGCCGAAGGGCGGATGGCCAAGGTCGTGGCTGAGGCAGGCGGTGTCCACAACATCGGGGTCGCAGCCCAGGGCGCGGCCCAGTTCCCGGCCCACCTGCGCCACTTCGAGGCTGTGGGTGAGGCGGGTGCGGACGAAGTCGTCAGTATCCGGGGCCACTACCTGGGTTTTTGCCCCGAGCCGGCGCAGGGCGGAGGAGTGCAGGACCCTGGCGCGGTCCCGTTCGAAGTCAGAGCGGTAGGTGGACTTGGCCGGTTCCTCCACCCAGCGGGCACAGTCGCGGCCCAGGTAGCCGTCCAGCACGGGCGCGGTTGTCCTGGTTTCAGCCACCGGAAACGTCCAGTTCCGCGTGGCTGATCTCACGCGACTGCTCGGCGTCCATGTTGCGGTCCAGCAGCCAGTCCTTGGGCAGGGCGGGCTTCTTGGGCGAGCCGGCGCGTCCGCGGGGGCCCTCGGCGTCACTGCCGGGGTACGGCGAATCAAGGTCCAACTGGTCCAGCGTTTCGCGCAGGACCTCAAGACTAGTCACCATGGCGAGTTTGGTCCGCAGTTCACTGCCGACCACGTAGCCCTTGAAGTACCAGGCCATGTGCTTGCGGATTTCACGCAGCGCCTTGCCTTCATCGTTGCCAAAGGTTTCGACCATCAGCTCGGCGTGCCGGTAGACACCCTCGGCCACTTGCCGCAGGTCCGGCTTGTGCCGCTCGTCGCTGCCTTCGAAGGCAGCCATAAGATCACCGAACAGCCACGGGCGGCCTTGGCAGCCGCGGCCCACGACGACACCGTCCACGCCGGTCTCCCGGACCATCCGGATGGCATCCTCGGCCGACCAAATGTCACCGTTGCCGAGCACAGGGATGTCCGGAAGGGCTTCGCGCAGCCGGGCAATCGCGGACCAATCGGCCTGGCCCGAATAGAACTGCGCGGCGGTGCGGCCGTGGAGCGCCACGGCGGCAACGCCGGAATCGCGGGCAATCCGTCCGGCGTCAAGGTAGGTGAGGTGGTCCTCGTCGATGCCTTTGCGCATTTTGATGGTCAGCGGGATGTTGCCCTTGGACGCTTCCTTCACGGCGGTCCGGACAATCGAGGTGAACAGATCGATCTTCCAGGGCAGGGCGGAGCCGCCGCCCCGCCGGGTTACCTTGGGTACCGGGCAGCCGAAGTTGAGGTCGATGTGGTCCGCCCGGTCCTCCTCCACGAGCATCCGGACTGCCTGGCCGACCGTGACCGGGTCCACGCCGTAGAGCTGCACGGACCTGACCTTCTCGTCCTCGTCATGCGAAATGATGCGCAGCGATTCCGGCGTGCGTTCGACGAGGGCACGGGAGGTGACCATCTCCGCGACGTACAGGCCGCCTCCGTATTCTCGGCAGAGCCTGCGGAAGGCTGAGTTGGTAATGCCGGCCATGGGAGCAAGGATCACGGGAGTATCCACCGTAAGCGGGCCCAGCTTCAGGGGCGGGAGTTCCAGCTTGGGGGCGGGAGGGGTAGCTACAACAGTCACTTGTCCATTGTCTCAAATCCGGGCAAATCGGTCGGAACCCCCGCCCGCTATGTGGAAATCCGGTGTCAGTCCCGGTCGGCGGCCCGGCGTCCGCGCCGCCCCGCCGGCCCAGTTTCAAAGGCGCCGGCGGCAGCGGCACCGTCGAAGTCCGGACGCGGACCGGCAGCTGCACCGGCACCGGCAGCGGCTCCTTCGCGCAGGGCGGCATCGATGACTGCGGCACCGGCGGGGCCCGCGTCGGCCCCCTTGTGCAGGGTGTCCTCGGTGGCTGCCCTGCCCGCAGCTGGCCTCATCCCGGTCGCTTTAACGACCAACACGGCGATCAGCGTCGTCACCGGGATGGCCAGGACAAGCCCGACGGAACCGACGAGGGTGCGGATCACTTCCTCGGAGAGCTCGGCGCTGGTCAAGGCGTCCCCGAGCGGCCTTTCGTAAAGCATCACCAGGATCAGCACCGGCAGGGCCGCGCCGGCGTAGGCGAAGGCGATGGTGTAGACGGTGGAGGCGATGTGGTCGCGTCCGATCCGCATGGCGGAGGTGAACAGCTGGCGGGCGGACGTTTCCGGCGCCAGTTCCCACAGCTCCCACACCGCCGAGGACTGTGTGATGGTGACGTCGTTCAGGACGCCCAGGCCCGAGATGATAAGGCCGCACAGGATGATGCCGGAGATCGAGATGTTGTCCGAGATGTTCGCCAGGGTGGCGGAGTCGTGGCTGCCCACCCCGGCGAGGTTGGCGGCGTCGGTGGCCCAGGCCGCCAGCAGCGCGGTGATGGCGAGCCCGAACATGGTCCCGAGCAGCGCCGTCGAGGTCCGGGCGGAGAAGCCGTGGGCGAAGTAGAGGACCCCGATCATGATCACCGTGGACCCCACCAGTGCCAGCAGGAGCGGCGGTTTGCCTTCCACGAGGCCGGGCAGCATAAAGCTGACCAGCACCGCATAAGCCCCGACGAGTCCGATCAGGGCGCGCAGCCCGCGCCAGCGGGCCACGGCGATGACAACGACGGCGTAGAGCACCGCGAGGAAAATGATCGGCATGGTCCGGACGAAGTCGACGAAGACGTAGGCCGGCGCGCCATGGGTGTCCGCCCCCTGGGCCTTGGAGAGGTTCAGGTAGCGGATGTTGTCGCCGGGCTTTACGCCGTGGGACTTCGCGACGTCCGGGTTGATGACCACCTTGACGGGGTTTCCGCCCCTGTCCGGGTTTGTGAACGCAAAGGTGCACTCCGATCCCTGCTGCGGTCCCGCGTCCGCCACGGGCTGCCCTTGCTGGAGCGCATCCATGCAGCTGCCAGTGACAACGCGCTGGATCTTGCCCGTGTCGAAAGTGACGCCGGGCGCGGCCGCATAGGGGCTGGCCAGCGTGATGCCCTCTTTGCTGCCCGAGGGCCACAGCAACGCCATCGCCACGAGTGTCAGCAGCGTCAGCGGGATCAGGACAGCGGCCAGAATGACGTTGGCTTTCTTCCGGGCGGCGAGCGCAGCCGGCGTCAAATCCGCCTGCCCGTGCGGGGTGTGTGAATGTCCGGCGCCCATCAGCGGTTCAACCTCATGGGAAAAACTCTACGGCGCTCCGCGGCGCCGTCCGGACCAGCGACGCCGCGACACTGTATCCCGCCTGGTTAGGCCGGCGCGATATTCTGGTTCATGCGGAAGAGGTTCTGCGGATCGTATTTGGCCTTATCCGCCCTCAACCGCTGATAGTTCGGCCCGTAATTTTCCGCGACCGGCCCAGATCGTCGCCGTCCATGAAGTTGATGTAGCCCGCAGTCTCTGAATAGGGCAGCAGGGCCGCTGCATAGTCCCGCACCCAGGCGATGTTCGCCTCGGTGTCCCGGGAGTCCTCCCAACGGCACACTATGACCGGCGAGAACCTGGCGTCCCGGTTCGGAAACGCTTATTCCTTCACCCAGAACCCGTCAAGAGGATGCGGCCGATACGCCCGCAGGGCACGCGTCCCAGCTCTAAAGCCCATCTTTCCCGGGCACTGCTCCGAATGTCCTGTGGGCCGTCCCCGGGAACCGCGGGACCTGACGCGCCCTGCGGCTCGGAGCCCCACTGCGGGCGCTGCGCCCTATGGTTGGAAACGACGGTTAAAAACGACGGTTGAAAACGACGGACACGATGTGGAGGTACGGCATGGCCATACGCAAGATAGACGACCGCGAACCTGAGCGCCCGGGCCCCGCCGCCAAGGCCGTATTGAGCATTGCCGCGGCAGCCGGGGAAACCCGGGGAGTTGCCCTGGTCCTGCACGGCGGACGGTCCGACAGCTTCGAATCCGTCCGCGCCCGGCACCTGAGTCCGGCCCGGATGCTGCCCTTCGCCCGCGCCCTCCGCAACGCCGGCACTGACGATGGCCTGGCAGTCTGGACTCTTCGGAACCGGTACCGGGGCTGGAACGGCGCGGCGATGTCCCCGGTCCAGGATGCCCGGTGGGCACTGAACCACATCAGCCGTGAACATCCTGGGGTTCCGATCTATCTTCTGGGCCACTCGATGGGGGGCTTGACCGCACTCTGCGTCGCGGACCACCCGCAGGTGGAAGCCGTCGTCGCCCTTGCGCCCTGGCTTAACGCCGAAACCCCGGTGGAGCGAGTGGCCGGCCGCCGGATCCTGATCGTCCATGGCACCGAGGACCGCTGGACCAGCCCCGGGAACTCGCTCGCGTATGCCCGCCGGGCCGACGGCGTCGCCGAGTCCGTGGACTACGTCTCCCTCAAGGGAGCAGGGCACTTTATGTTCCGCCGGCTGCACCTGTGGAACTTGCTCGCCAACGGTTTTATCCTCGATGCGTTCGCGGGCGGTTCAAGGCCGGACCCACACGGCGGCGCCGGCTCGTTCCGCAGCCTCCTTCCCGCCGCCGCCAGCCTCCCGGTGGTGCTGTAATGGCGGACTTTCCGCTCACCGGCTTCCTGGCCAGCCTGCCGTGGGTGGCGGCGGGCCTTGTGGTGCTGCTGGCCATCACCTTCAGCATCGCCGTCCGGCAGAACCGCCACTCCGTCATCGACACCGTCTGGGGCCTGGGCTTTGTAGTGGCGGCCGTCATCTCCTGGTTCCTTTCCGCCGGAGCCGGCGACGGCGGCCGGCGGCTGCTGCTGCTGGCGCTGGTGGCGGTCTGGGGCATCCGCCTCGCCGTCCACATCGGGCTTCGGGCCCGCGGCGGCCACGAGGATCCCCGCTACGTCGACATGCTCTCCTCAGCTCCGGGGTCCCGCAACAGCTACGCGGTGCGCAAGGTCTACCTGCCGCAGGGTGTGATCCTGTTCTTCGTCTCCCTGACCGTCCAGGTCGGGATGTTCGGCACCGGAAACCTTGGCTGGCTGGCATGGCTTGGTGTGCTGCTGTGGACTGTCGGTTTTGTTTTCGAGGCGGTTGGCGACTGGCAGCTGGCGCAGTTCAAGGATGATCCGTCCCGGCGCGGGACCGTGCTCAACACAGGGCTTTGGCGTTATACCCGGCACCCGAACTACTTCGGCGACGCCGCTGTTTGGACCGGAATCTTCCTGGTGGCCGCCGATTCCTGGCCGGGGGTATTGACGGTCCTCTCCCCTGCACTGATGATCTGGCTGCTAGCGGGCAAATCCGGCAAGCCGTTGACCGAGAAGGCCATGTCCGCCCGCCCGGGCTATAAGGAATATGTGGAGTCCACGTCGGGCTTCCTGCCCCTGCCGCCCCGCCGGATTCAGGGCGGTCGCTGACATGCCCTGGCGCCCCAGGCCCAATGACGGCTTCTACCGCGTGATCGTCAGCACCGGGCGAATGCTGCGCCGGCTCTTCCGGATCCGGGTCATCGTGACCGGGCAGGAACACCTCCCGGCGCCGGAGTCCCGCGGCGGGGGCCGGGAGGGTCGGTCCCGCCGGGTGGTCCCGGGCCGTGGCGCCGTCGTCGCGATCACCCACTTCGGGTACCTCGACTTCGCCTTCGCCGAAGTGCTGCTCTGGTCGCGCGCCAAGGCCCAGATGCGCTTCCTCATCACCCAGGGGGCGGCCGACCACTGGTTCGCGGGCCCGGCCATCAGCGCAGCCGGGCACATCGTCGTCGGCTATGGAACCGGCGCCCATGCCTACGACGCCGCCGTGGAAAAGCTCCGCGCGGGCGAGATCATCGCGATCCTGCCGGAGGCCGGCGTCAGCCGCAGCTTCCGCGTGCGCGAGTGCAAGACCGGCGCGGTGCGGATGGCGGCCGAGGCCGGGGTGCCCATCATCCCTGTGTCCGTCTGGGGCGCCCACCGGCTGATGACAAGGAACCACGGCTTTTCCCCTGCCCGCGCCTGGCGCGCGCCAGTCCGGATCCACGTCGGGGAACCGGTCTGCGTCGACCCGTCCCAGGACGCCCGGGCGGCCACCGACTCGCTGCGACGGTCCCTGCAGGCTGGCATCGATACCTGTATCGCGGACTTCCCCCTGGACCCGGCCCCGGGTGCGTGGTGGATGCCCGCGGCCCTCGGCGGCGGAGCACCTACCGAGGACGAACGCAGGCGGCTGGACAAGGCCGAAGGTCCGCGGCGCGCAGGCGGCCGGCGCCGATAAGCCTGGATACCGCCATCGTTTGGCTACACTCCTACGGGTACAAATGAGCACTCAATGGAGAGGTACACCCCTGTGGCAAACACAGTCCTGAGCAAAAGCGAAAGCGGCGAAGAACGCGGTCTCGCCCGGATAGCCCAACGGTTGGCCGCGTGGACCGAGAAGTGGTTTCCGGACGCCTACGTCTTCGCCCTGGCCGGCGTCATCATCATCGCTGTGGCCGCCTTGGCCATCGGAGCTTCGCCCCAGTCCATCGCCGATTCATTCGGCAACGGATTCTGGGACCTGACGGCCTTTACCCTGCAGATGGCGATGGTGGTGCTGACCGGCTACGTTGTGGCGACCTCACCGCCCGTAGCCAAGCTGATCAGCCGGCTGGCCCTCGTCCCGGCCACCGCCCAAACCGCGGTCAGCTTTGTCGCGCTGATGTCAATGTCGGTGTCCTTCCTGAACTGGGGCCTGAGCCTCATCTTCGGCGGCCTGCTGGCCCGTGCCATCGCCCGCCGCAAAGACTTGACGGTAGATTACCGCGCGCTTGGCGCCGCAGCCTTTATGGGCCTCGGCGCCGTCTGGGCGCTCGGGCTGTCCTCCTCCGCAGCACAGCTGCAGGCCACCGCCGCCTCACTGCCGCCGGCACTGCTGAAGATCACCGGCATCCTGGACTTCGGCACCACCATCTTCACGTGGCAGTCGCTGCTCACCCTGGCAATCCTGATGGCGCTGACCACAGTCATCGCGCACTTCTCGGCGCCCCGGGGCGGCGCCATCCGCACCGCCGCGGACCTCGGCGTCGACCTTGACGACGCGCCGGGCGAACCGGCACCGCGTTCGCGCCCGGGCGAGTGGCTCGAATACAGCATCATCCTGCCGGTGCTGGCCGGCATCCTGACACTCGGCTGGCTTATCTCGCAGTTCCTTACCAAGCCCTTCCTCACCGTGGTGAGCAGCCTCAACGGCTACCTGCTGGTCTTCCTCATCCTGGGCCTGGTGCTGCACGGGACCCCGCGGAACTTCCTGCAGGCCGTCACCAAGGCTGTTCCGGCGACCGCCGGAATCCTGGTCCAGTTCCCGCTCTATGCGGCGATGGCCGCGATCCTCACCAAGGCCACCGGCAACGGCGGGATGACCATCTCCGCGCACCTGGCCGAGTTCTTCTCGGGCATCGGCAGCGGCGGCGGGTTCGCCGTCGTTATTGCGCTGTACACCGCCCTGCTCGGCCTGCTTGTCCCCTCCGGTGGCGGCAAGTGGCTCGTCGAGGCGCCGTACGTGATGCAGTCGGCCACCGACGTCCAGATGAACCTCGGCTGGACCGTGCAGATCTATAACATCGCCGAGGCCCTGCCGAACCTGATCAACCCGTTTTTTATGCTTCCGTTGCTCGCCGTGCTGAAGTTGCGGGCCCGGGACCTGGTGGGCTTTACCTTCCTGCAGTTTGTGTTCCACCTGCCGGTGGTGCTGCTGCTCGTCTGGCTCCTGGGCATGACGTTCGACTTCGTTCCCCCGGTGATGCCGCCGGGTAAATAGGCCTGCACGCAAACTGACCCGCAGCTGTGGCCGTTATCACGCTTCATAACGGCCGCAACTGCGGGTCAGTTGGGTTAATGGCTAGGCCGGGTCCGAGACCACCAGCGTATTGGCACCCTGCAGACGGGCTTTGCCGCTTTCGAGCAGCGGCTCGACGACGGCGCTCAGCGCCGACATCGAGTCGTCCAGTTCCAGCAGCACCGGGTGCTGGAACGCAATCAGCGCCAGCAAGTCCCGAACCGCTGCCTGGGCTTCGTCCGCGGAGAGGTTCGGCTCGTGGCCCAGGAATACGTCGGTGGGCTGGCCGGACGGGGCTTCGCCCGCCGTTCCGTCGACGGGTACGAGCTCGGCGTAGCTGATGGCAAAAGCCTCGAGCCTGCCCTTCCTGCTGGCCGGCACCCCCGCACCGAAGGCACTGGCCTTCGGTGCGCGCAGCACAATCGCGCCGTGCGCTCCGCTGAGCTCGTCCAGGAACAAGCGCTGGACCTTGGCAATACTGAGCTCACCCGGGCTGTCCCAGCCGTGCACGGACGTGTAGTAGCGTCCCACCACATCGCTGAGCTCCACCGAACCGGTGGCCAGGTCCTCCACCTGCTCGGAGGCAGCAGCCTCGGAACCGTCGCCGAAAACGGGCAGCTTAAGCGCGCCGGGGTCGACGACGACGAGCCGGGAACGCTGGATCGGCACCATCCCTGCCGCCTCGACGAAGGCCGCGCCGGGGGTGCCCGGCTCCACCTTGGTCCGCAGCCGGCTGACACCGGACGGCGACTGGGCCGCCTCGTGCCGCAGCATGGTCAGCAGCGTCGAGCCGACGCCCGTGCGGCGGTGGTGCCGGTCAACCTCGATGTAGGCCCAGAGCCGTTCCGGGTGCAACGAGGCCTCGTGCACAACGCCGGCCGCGACCGGGATGGCCACACCGTCGACGACGTCCTCGGCCACGATGCAGCGCCGCCACGGCGCCCCGCCCGAGGGGGCCAGGGTACCGCGGAACTGCCGGGCCTGCTCGGTCTCGGGCCCGCCCCAGATTTCGAGCAGTGCCAGGTCGTCGCCGTCGCGCCATTGACGGTATGCGATCGCCACGATCAGGCGCCGATCAGCCGTGCGGCCAGGTAACCCTCCACCTTGTCCAGGGAAACGCGCTCCTGGCTCATGGTGTCGCGTTCGCGGATGGTGACGGCCTGGTCGTCCAGGGTCTCGAAGTCCACTGTGATGCAGAACGGCGTGCCGATTTCGTCCTGACGGCGGTAGCGGCGGCCGATGGCGCCGGCGTCGTCGAACTCGATGTTCCAGCTTTTGCGCAACTGGGCAGCGAGGTCCTTGGCCTTCGGGGACAGATCCTCGTTCCGGCTGAGCGGAAGCACTGCCGCCTTGACCGGGGCCAGGCGCGGATCAAGCTTGAGTACTGTGCGGACGTCGACGCCGCCCTTGGAGTTGGGTGCCTCGTCCTCGGTGTACGCGTCGATCATAAACGCCATAAACGAACGGGTCAGCCCGGCGGCCGGTTCAATCACGTACGGGGTGTAGCGCTCGTTGGTGGCCTGGTTAAAGTAGCTCAGGTCCTGGCCGGAGGCCTTGGCGTGGGTGGAGAGGTCGAAGTCGGTGCGGTTGGCGACGCCCTCAAGCTCACCCCACTCCGAGCCGTGGAAGCCGAAGCGGTACTCGATGTCGGTGGTGCCCTTGGAGTAGTGGCTGAGTTTCTCCAGCGGGTGCTCGAAGAAGCGCAGGTTCTCTTCCCGGATGCCGAGGCCCGTGTACCAGGACATCCGCTCCTTCATCCAGTACTGGTGCCACTGCTCGTCGGTGCCCGGTTCGACGAAGAATTCCATTTCCATCTGCTCGAACTCACGGGTGCGGAAGATGAAGTTGCCCGGTGTGATCTCGTTGCGGAAGGACTTGCCGATCTGGCCGATGCCAAAGGGCGGCTTCTTGCGGGACGTGGTGAGCACGTTGGAGAAGTTCACAAAGATGCCCTGGGCCGTTTCCGGACGCAGGTAGTGCAATCCCTCTTCGTTGGCCACCGGGCCGAGGTAGGTCTTGAGCAGGCCGGAGAATTCCTGCGGCTCGGTCCATTCTCCGCGGGTGCCGCAATTTGCGCAGGCGATGTCCTTAAGGCCGTTCTCGGGGGGACGGCCCTTCTTCTCCTCGAATTCTTCCTCGAGGTGATCGGCGCGGTAACGCTTGTGGCAGGAGAGGCATTCGACCAGCGGGTCGGAGAACACGTCAACGTGCCCGGATGCCTCCCAGACCTGGCGGGGCAGGATGACCGAGGAATCCAGGCCAACGACGTCGTCGCGGCCACGGACCACTGACTGCCACCACTGGCGCTTGATGTTTTCCTTCAGCTCGGCACCCAGGGGCCCATAGTCCCAGGCCGAACGGGAACCCCCATAGATTTCACCGGCCTGGAATACGAAACCCCGGCGCTTGGCGAGGGAGATGATCTGGTCGAGGACGGATTTTGCTGCCATGGGAACTCCACTTTCTACAGGGCCGCTGGGTGCGGTCCGCGGTCTCAGCCCCGGAACCCCGGCTGGTTGCCGGTCGGGGCACTACAAAAACGCAAAACTAAAACACAAACACCGGCACGCGCCAACCAGCCGGTCCCGGAGGAGTGCTTAATGGTGGCGGTGCAGGAAGCTGCGCCTCCTAGCCTACCGGGCAGCCGGTCCCCGGCCCCGCCCCAGGACACCCCGGGGCCACGGCAGGCTCGCGAGCACAATGGCGGCCAGGGTCAGCAGTGTTCCCAGCACGGTGGGCAGCTCCACCACCGTGCCGGGTGACGGGAACGCCAGGTCCAGTCCCAGCGAACCCAGCAGCTGGCCCGCGATCATGCCCAGTCCGGTCACCAGCACGCCCAGGCTGCGCACCAGCAGGGCCCCGACGCCGATAAAGACGCAGCCCATGGGCCCGCCCAGGTAGTACCACCACTCCCCCGGCAGCGCATTGCCTGGACCCGCGACGGCGGCCTTGACCAGCCACGCGGCCCAGAGCAGGACCGAGCCGGCGATGAAGTTCATCAGGGTAGCGGCGATCGGTGTGCCGTAGTGCACAGCAGCGGTGCCGTTCATGGCCTGCTGGAAGCTCATCAGGAAGCCGGCCAGGACGGGGACCAGGACCGGAACCAGCAGATCGGACATTCCCGCTTCAGCACCGGAGAAGCGCGGAGATACGGCCCAGGCGACGGCGGCAACGGTCAGGACGCTGCCCAGCACCCTGATTCCGGTGATGGATCTCCGGCCGGCCGGGCCAATCCCGATCCGGTCGACAAGCAGCCCGCTGAGGGTCTGGCCGGTCACGGCAGCGACCGTGAACAGGGCTACCCCCAGCACGCCGATCGTGAACGACTGCGCGAAGACGAAGAAAGCGCCGATGCAGCCGGCCAGGACGAAGTAGGGCGGGAACCGGCGCTCCCGGACGGCCGGCAGGATCTGCGCCAGCCCGGCCCGTCCGCGCGGCAGGACGAGCGAAATCACGATCATCACCACCAGCCCGGTCGAGAAACTCACCACAGCGGCGCCGATTCCGTCCGCGAGCGCCGTCCCCAGGGCGCCGTTGATCCTGCCCTGCACGGGCATCATCAGCCCCGCCGCCACGGCGAGGGGCAGCCCCGCGAGGAACGGAAGCCGGGGTGTGTGGGTCATTGCTGGCCCCTTTCGTCAGGCATCATTACTTCTATGAGCAAACCGGAAATTGCAGAGGTCCCCATCCGCGACGACATGATCCGGCTCGGCCAGCTCTTGAAGCTGGCCAGCCTGGTTGAGGACGGGGTGGAAGCGGCGGAGCTGATCAAGGGCGGACTCGTGAAGGTCAACGGCGATATTGACGAACGCCGCGGCCGCCAGCTCCACCACGGGGACACCGTAACCGTCAACGGCAGGACAGTGCGGATCAGTACCCCTGCCGGAGCGTAACCCGGACACTGGCGCCGGGCACAGTCCGCCCCGGCGCCGCCGGTTCAGCTCCTCAGCACCTCATGGGTCAGGAACTCGCCGACGTGCCCGATTTCCTGCTGGTTGATGCCGTGCCACATTCCGGTGTACAGGACCTTGGTGAGCTTAACGTGTTGACGGGCCCAGCCCAGGGTGAAGTCGACCTTCTCGGCCGGGATCACGGGATCCTGCTGGTCGCGGCCCCAGAACATCGGCACCGTCCCGTCCAGCTCCGCGTCACGGAAACCGCTGTCAGCACCGGCGTCGACCGCAAAACCGGAGAGTCCGACGACGGCGGCGTAGTCCGCGGGCCGCCGGCGCAACAGCGCGGTGGCGAGCGCCATCCCCATTGAAAAGCCCAAAAGCGTCACGGACGGGTGGTTCGGACGAACCGAGTCGAGCCAGTTCTCGACGTACCCGGCGGCATCCTTGACGGCGTCCAGGGAGTAGCCGATCGACGCCGACAACGGGAACCAGGTGAAGCCTGCACCGGAGACCATCGGGGCGCGCACCGACGCGACGGCGAATTCCGGCGGCAGCAGCTCGGCCAGGCTCATAAGGTCCGCTTCGTTGGCCCCATAGCCGTGCAGCAGGACCAGCAGCGGCCTGCCGGCCCGCTCTGGCTCCGGTTGGGACCACAGGACAACAGGGGCGGGGAAGGCAACAGCGTGTGTCATGGCTCCATTCTTACAGTTACCTGGAAGTAACAATTTCCGGTGGCGCGGCTTTACCGGAAGAGTGCACCATATGAAGGTGAACGAAACTGAAGCCCTCGCGACCTCCCCGGACAACGTCATTGCCCATCCCTGGTCCCGCTACGTGGCCATGGGTGACTCCTTTACCGAGGGCATCGGCGACCCCGAACAGGCGAGTCCGGGTGGACACCGGGGCTGGGCGGACCGCGTGGCCGAGGAACTGAGCCGCGGCCACGACGGCTTCGCCTATGCCAACCTGGCCGTCAGGGGCCGTCTCCTGCAGCAGATAGTGGACCAGCAACTGGCGCATTGCCTGTCCCTGCGGCCCGACCTTGTGACCTTGTCCGCCGGCGGAAACGACCTGATCCGCCCCGGCGGAGACCCGGATGCCCTAGCCGAGAAACTGGATTCGGTGGTGCAGATCCTCGCCCTGGCCGGCGCCACAGTGGTCCTCTTCAACGGTCCCGACACCGGTTCCTCCGTGCTGGGCCGGGTACGGAGCAAGGTGGCCATCTATAACGAGAACCTCCGCACCATCGCGGCCCGCCACGACGCCATCATCGCGGACATGTGGTCCCTGCGGCAGCTGAACGACCCGCAGATGTGGGATGCGGACCGGCTGCACTTCTCGCCGCTGGGCCATCACACCATCGCGGCCATGGTCCTGGAATCCCTCAACGTCGAGCACACCCTGGAGCCCCTCTCCCCCAAGCCGCTGCCGCCGCAAAGCTGGCGGCAGGCCCGGTCCGGTGATCTGGTGTGGGCCCGTGAATACTTTGTGCCGTGGGTCGTCCGGCGGATCCGGCACCGTTCCTCCGGCGACGGCGTCACAGCCAAGCGCCCGCTCCCGGGGCCCGTCTTCGGACCCGGCATGCCGCTGGGGTCGGGCGAAGGCCCTCCCGGCACCGGCGAGCCCGTACGGTCCTGACCGGCGCCCGGTCCCGGGCACCCCGGAACCGGTCTGCGCGTTAGGCTGGAAGGACACTTCCTGAAAGGCGTGCCGTGAACAGTCTGTTCTTTTGGATCATCGTTTTGTCATTCCTGGTCCCGATGGCTATGCGCTACTACAAGAAGTCGGTGCGCGGCCGAAACCGGAACCAGGGTATGCCCGGCGGACTGCCGGACCGGTTCGGCAACTTCCCCGGCGCCGGTCCCGGCCCCGGCCAGCACCCCGGCCAGCAGGGAAACCCGCCGCGGGACGGCTTCACCCAGCGGGACTACTACGGCGGATTCGGACAGCTCGGCGCACCGCAGCCTCCCGCGAAGCAGGACTACCGCGCCCCGTATGAGGACAGCCCGGAGTACCTGAATCACCCGCCGCAGGCCGCGCCGCAGCAGCAATGGCAGCCGCCGGCGCCGATTCCGACCCCGGTTCCGACCCCGGAGCCGTCGCCTCAACCGCCGGCGGCCCCGCAGGGCTTCCGGGCGCGCAAGCTCGCCGACCTGGACCAGCGGTACAGCGACGGCGAGCTCTCCATGGAGGACTACATGGCCCAGCGGGCCGAGATCATGAAGGGCTAGCGAAGTCCACGTCGGCAGCGTTCACGGTTCCTGCGGTGCGCCCCGGAGCCCGGTGGTACCGCCAATAGAGATTCGTGTGGGCCACCACAAGTTCCGGCGGCGGCGCACCAAATTCACTAAGGTCCTCGGTGGTGTGGGCGTCCGCCACCAAGGTGACGTCATATCCGCGGGTGATGGCACCGTGGAGGGTCGAGCGAATGCACTCGTCGGTCTGCGCTCCGGCCAGGAACAAACGGCCGATGCCGCGGCCGGCCAGCACTGACTCCAGGTCGGTCGCTTCGAAGGCGTCGCTGTACTCCTTGGGCACCAGAGGCTCCGCCTCGCCCCGGACGAGCTCGGGAACATAGCGCCAGCCTGCGCTGCCGCTCGGGAGTTCCGCCCCGCTGTGCTGCACCCAGACGACCGCCGCCCCGGCGTCGCGCGCCTTGTCCACGAGGGTGGCGATGGCCGCGATGACGTCGTCGCGGCGGTAGGCCGCCGCGACGACGTCGAGCTGCATGTCCACGACGACCAGGGCCGTGTTGGGCCGGTTCTCAAGCGTGCTCATAAGCCGACTTTAGTCGACCTGCGGGAACCCCAGGTCGATCACCGAGGTGGCGGGATCCGGCCAGCGGGTGGTGACGACCTTGCCCCGGGTGTAGAAGCGGATGCTCTCCGGACCGTACATGTGGGTGTCGCCGAAGAGCGAGTTCTTCCAGCCGCCGAAGGAGAAGGTACCCACCGGCACCGGGATCGGCACGTTCACGCCGACCATGCCGGCCTCGACGTCGAACTCGAACTGCCGGGCTGCGCCGCCGTCGCGGGTGAAGATCGCCACGCCGTTGCCGAACTCGTTGTCATTGACAAGCTGCACGGCGTCGGCGTAGCTCTCGACCCGGACTACGGACAGGACGGGGCCGAAAATCTCATCGTCGTAGACCTTCATGCCGGGCTTAACGTGGTCCACCAGGCTGACGCCGATGAAAAAGCCGTTGGAGTCAAAGGCCTGCTCCCGGCCGTCCACCACGACTGTGGCGCCTTCCTCGGCCGCGCCGGCGACATAGGAGGCCACCTTGTCACGGTGCGCTGCGGTGATCAGCGGGCCCATCTGCGAGGCGGGGTCGGTACCGGGCCCGATCTTGAGCGTGGCCATTCGGGTGCTGATCGCCGCTACGAGTTCGTCGGCAATGTTCCCGACGGCGACCAGGACGCTGACGGCCATACAACGTTCCCCGGCGGAACCGTAGGCGGCCGAGACGGCGGCGTCGGCGGCCATTGCCAGGTCCGCGTCGGGGAGGACCACCATGTGGTTCTTGGCGCCGCCCAGGGCCTGCACACGCTTGCCGTGGTCGGCGGCACGCCTGTAGATGGACTGGGCGATCGGCGTCGAACCGACAAAGCTGATGGCCTTGACGTCCGGGTGTTCGAGCAGGACGTCGACGGCTTCCTTGTCGCCGTGCACAACGTTCAACACACCGGCGGGCAGGCCGGCCTCGGCGAAGACCTGGGCGATGAAGACCGCGGATGACGGATCCTTTTCGCTGGGCTTAAGCAGCACAGTGTTTCCGCAGGCCAGGGCGCTGCCGATCATCCACAGCGGCACCATGGCCGGGAAGTTGAACGGCGTGATGCAGGCGACGACGCCGACCGGCTGGCGCACCGAGTGAACGTCGACGCCGCCGGCGACCTGTTCGGAACGTTCGCCCTTGAGCGCGTGGGAGAGCCCGGTGGCGAATTCGATGTTCTCCAGGCCGCGGGTGATTTCGCCCTCGGCATCGGAGAGGACCTTGCCGTGTTCACTGGTCAGCAGGGCAGCCAGTTCAGGCCGGCGGGCCAACAGCAGTTCGCGGACCTTAAAGAAGATGGTGGTGCGCTTGGCGAGGCTTGTGGCGCGCCAGCCCGGCAGCGCGGCGCGGGCGGCTTCAACGGCTTCCTGGACGCGGCCGGCAGAGGCCAGGGCGACCTCCTTTTCCTGCTCGCCGGTGGCCGGGTTAAAGACGGGGCCGTAGCGCTCGGCATCGGAGATCAGGGCGCCGTTGATGAAGTGCGGAATGCGTTCCATGGGGAGGATCTCTTTCTAAAAGGTTTAGGGCTGCTTGGCGGACTCGAACGAGCCATCAACCAGCTTGACGATTGCGGAGCAGTCCGTGCCGGACTGGCCGCCGTCGATGAGCCGCTGGAAAAGCTGCTGGACGTGCTCGCCGATCTCCAGCGGCGTGCCGGTGTCGCGGGCAGCGCTGATGGCCAGGCCGATGTCCTTGTTGGCGAGCTCGGCGGTGAACGTCGGCGCAAAGTCGTTGTTCGAGGCGGCGGTGGGCACAACGCCGGCCACCGGGTACCAGGTCCGCAGCGCCCAGCTGTCGCCGGAGGAGACGGAGGCGATGTCCCAGAAGACCTGCTTGTCCAGGCCCAGACGGTCCGCGAGCACCGCGCCCTCGGCCGTGGAGGCGAGGTTGATAAAGAGCATCAGGTTGTTGCAGATTTTGGCGGCCTGGCCGGTGGTGGCGCCGCCGGTGGGGATGATGTTCGCCGCCATCGGCTTGATGTATTCGGTGGCGTCGGCCACCGCGCCGGCCTCCCCGCCGATCATAAACGTCAACGTGGCGGCCTTCGCGCCGCTCATGCCGCCGGAGACGGGCGCGTCGACAAAGCGGAAGCCAGCCGCAGCGGCGGCGTCGTGCAGGGCCTGGGCCGAGGCGATGTCGATCGTGGAGGAGTCCACCAGCAGGGTCTTGGTGTCGGCGTGGGCCAGCACGCCGTCTTCGCCCAGGTACACGGCGCGGGCATGTTCGCCCTTGGGAAGCATGGTGAACACAACGTCGGCGCCGTCAACCGCCTCGGCGACGGTTCCGGCGGGCTTGACACCGCCTGCGGCGGCGGTGGCAACGGCCTCAGGGTTGAGGTCGAAACCGCGGACGTTGTGGCCGGCCGCGGCGAGGTTCACGGACATGGACCCGCCCATGTTCCCCAGTCCGATCCAGGCGATAACTGCCATGGCATAAGCTCCTTTGCTTTGGGTCATCCCGTGCGCGCCGTCAAACGCAGCGCCCGGGTTCCGGCAGTGGCCGGATGCTCAGTGTTAAGCATCACACCCCTGCTACAGTGCAATCAAGGGAAAAAACCACAGATGCTATGTGCACGGATGCACATGCTTAGTTGCGAGGGAGACCCATGGATGTGCGGCGGCTGCCGAGCCCGGACGATCTGCTGATCCTGCTGACGGTGGCCCGGCTGGGCCGGTTCAACGCGGTGGCAGAGACCCTCGGCACAACCCACACAACCATCTCCCGCCGCATCCTGGCGCTGGACAAACAGCTGGGCGGGCGCACCCTGGAGCGGAGTCCGCACGGCTGGGAACTGACGGACCTTGGCAACGAGGCCGTGGCCGCCGCCGAAGCGATCGAGGGCACCCTCGGTGCGCTCACAAACCGCATCGCGCAGTCCGAAGACGTACTCTCGGGCCTGGTCCGGGTCAGCACACCCGACGGCTTCGGGGCAGAATTCGTTGCACCGGCGCTTGTCCGGATGCAACGTCAGCATCCGCTGCTGAACGTTGAAATGCTCAGCGCCACGCGCAAGGTCAGCCGGAACCGCTCCGGCGTGGACCTGGAGGTGGTGGTCGGCAACCTCGACGTCAGCAATGCGCAGCCCATTTTCCTGGCCAACTACTTTCTCCGGCTGTACGCCAGCCCGCAGTACGCCCGGGACCGCGGACTTCCGGTGACGCTCGACGACGTCCGGCAGCATGGTTTTGTGTCCTACGTCGAATCGGCGCTGCAGGTCGCCGAACTTGGCCACCGTTCCACCCAGCTTCCCGTCCCGCGGTCCAGCTTCCAGGCCACCAGCATCTTTGCCCAGCTGGAGGCGGTCCGCCGGGGTGCGGGCATCGGGCTGTTGCCGAACTTCCTGGCGGTCGGCGACCCCGGCTTTGTGCCGGTCCTGCCGGCGGACTTCCAGCGCCAACTTCCGATCTGGGCGGTGGCCCGCGCGGAATCGTTGCGCTCCGCGCCGGTGCAGGCCGTCCTGGCGGCCGTCCGGACCGAGATCTCCGAGCGCCAGGATGTCCTGCTGGGCTGAGCCCGGCGGCCAACAACAACGGCCCTTGTCCCCGCACCGCGGGGACAAGGGCCATTGTTGTTGCTGCTATTTCGTTGCAGGTATTTTGTTGCAGGTACTTCTTGCAGTTACTTCCTGCCTGTTAGTTCTTGCCCGCGGCGAGGAGGTCGGCGGTGCCCCGGGCGTCGGCGGCGTCGACGTCGTGGAGCGAGATGCCGCGGGTTTCCTTGAGGAAGTACACCGCCACCATCGTGACCAGGCAGGCACCGAGCAGGTAGATGGCCACCGGGGTGGAGGACTTGAACGTGCTCAGCAGCGAGGCGGCGATGATCGGAGCCATCGATCCGGCCACGATCGAGGTGACCTGGTAGCCGAGCGAGACACCCGAGTAGCGCATCCGGGTCGGGAACATCTCGGCCATAATTGCCGGCTGGCCGGCATACATCAGTGCGTGGAAGAGCAAGCCGATGGTGATGGCAGCAAGGATGATGATGTCGTTTTTGGTGTCCATCATCGGGAAGGCGAAGAAGCCCCAGGTGCCGCCCAGGACGGCGCCGGCCATGTAGACCGGTTTGCGGCCGAGGCGGTCCGACAGGCGGCCGACCATCGGAACCACGGCGAAGTGGACAGCGTGTGCGACGAGCAGCAGCAGCAGGATCCGTGAGGTGTCAGTCTGGACAACCACCTTCAGGTACGTGATCGAGAAGGTGACGACCAGGTAGTAGAGGATATTCTCCGCGAAGCGCAGGCCCATGGCGGTGAACACACCGCGCGGGTACCGGCGGAAGACTTCGCCCACGCCGTAGCCCTTCTTCTCGACGGTGACTTCCTTCTGGGCCTCCAGGAAGATGGGGGCGTCGGTGACCTTGGTCCGGATGTAGTAGCCGATCAGCACAATCACCGCGGAGAGCCAGAAGGCCACGCGCCAGCCCCAGCTGAGGAAGTCCGCGGAGGACAGCGTCGAGGAGAGGATGAACAGCACCGCAGTGGCCAGCAGGTTGCCCAGCGGAACTGCGGACTGCGGCCAGCTGGCCCAGAAGCCGCGGGATTTGTTCGGGCTGTGCTCCGCGACGAGGAGGACTGCGCCGCCCCATTCACCGCCGACGGCGAAGCCCTGGGCGAACCGCAGGAACACCAGGAGGGCCGGAGCCCAGTAGCCGATCTGCTGGAAGGTCGGCAGGCAGCCCATCAGGAAGGTGGCAACTCCGACCAGGATGATGCTGAGCTGGAGCAGCTGCTTGCGGCCGAACTTGTCGCCGAAGTGCCCAAACACGATGCCGCCGATGGGGCGGGCAACGAAGCCAACTGCATAGGTGAGGAAAGCCGCGATGATACCGTCCAGCTCCGAGCCGGAGTTGGGGAAGAAGGTCTTGCCGAAGACGAGGGTCGCCGCGGAGGCGTAGAGGAAAAACTCGTACCACTCGACGACAGTGCCGGCCATGGAGGCCGCGACTACTTTTTTGAGGCCGGACGTCTTGACGTCGGGCTCTTCTGCGCGCCGTGCGGCCGCGTTTTCCGTGCTCATTTCGACTCCTTTGGCATCGTCTTCGACGCCTCGTGGACCATTGGGAGGAGAGCGCCTGTGAGGTGAGACACGCGGCGCCATTCCCCACGAGTATGTCCGGTTCCGGCCCGGGCCTCAACGGCCATTAGTGCAGAGCGCATCTGCAAAAGTGCACACCCGCGGCGGCTTTTGGCTGCTGGACTACCCGAAGAAGTGCTGTCGGAGCTGGGTGTTGAGCTGCCCAATCTCAGTCAGGAAGCCGTCGTGGCCGATGGGCGCCTCGATGGTGTGCACCGCAACGTTGCCCGGCAGGGCAGCCGCGAGCGCCCGGGACTGGTCCGGGAAGTACAACCGGTCCGAGTCGACGGCCGCCACAAGGAAAGCCGCCGTCGCAGGGGCGAGCGCCTCCGTCAGCGCGCCGCGGCCCCGGCAGACGTCATGGCTCATCAGCGCCTCGGTGATGGCGATGTAGCTGTTCGCATCGAAGCGGCGGACCAGCTTGTTGCCCTGGTGGTCCAGGTAGCTCTCCACCTGGTAACGCCCGCGCCCGGCGAGTGACCCGGCACGCAGCGGAGCCTCGGAGTCCTGGGCGTTCCGGCCGAACCGTCCATCCAGCTCTGCGGCCGAACGGTAGGTGATATGCGCTATCCGCCGGGCCAGGGCCAGTCCCGCCTCCGGCCCGGGACCGCCGTAGTAATCCCCGCCGTTGAAGTTGGGGTCCTGCCGGATGGCGAGTGTTTGCGCCTGGGCGAAGGCAATCTGCTCGGCGGTGCTGCTGGCTCCGATTGAAATAACCCCGCAGCGCCGGACCCGGTCCGGGTAGCTGACGGCCCATTCGAGGGCACGCGCCCCGCCCAGGGAACCGCCGAGCACGGCGTACCAGCTCCGGATTCCCAGCGCGTCCGCGAGCCGGGCCTCGGCGTCGGTGGTATCGCGCAGCGTGACCAGCGGGAACCGTGAGCCCCAGGGCTTCCCGTCGGGTGCCGTCGACGAGGGTCCGGTGGAGCCGTAGCAGCCGCCCAGGATATTGATCGAAACGACAAAGTACTTCCCCGTGTCCACCGGGGCGCCCGGGCCCGCGAGCTGCTCCCACCAGCCCGGCTCCGCACTGGCGCCGCGCGTGACGTGGGTGTCCCCCGTCAACGCGTGCTCGATCAGCACGGCATTGGAGCGTTCGGCGTTGAGGGTCCCCCATGTTTCGTAGCCGAGGGTGGCGTCCGGCAGCCGGGCGCCGGATTCGAGAACCAGGTCACCGATCCGGAGGTACCGGACGGTTCCGTCCGGTACAGCCGCGCCGTCCGCGGCGACGCTGCCGCCGGGGTCCGGGGCATGGGAATGGGAGGTCTTGCTTGCGGATTCACCCTGGCGGGTGGCGGCAATCGTCATGTGAGGACCTAACTTCGCGCTTGCCCGCCGGCAGCTCACCGGCAGGCCAGGTCTTCACCCGGGGCACCCCGCCGCAAATGGAGGGTTGCCGGCCAGCAAGCCGGGGCTGTCGCTGGCACTCATGACCTCCCCTGAGTGTACGAAATGCGGCCGCCCGGTGGCGAAGAATGTGACGCCCGTGTGACTTCCCCCCCCGGGGAACGGTTGGTCAGACGGTCTTGGCGGCGCGGAAACCGGCATCCAGGTCGGCGAGGATGTCGTCGATGTGCTCCAGGCCGACGGAGAGCCGCACCAGGCCGGGGTTCACCCCGGCAACGACCTGCTGCTCCGGCGAGAGTTGGCTGTGTGTCGTCGACGCCGGGTGAATGACCAGCGAGCGCACATCGCCGATATTGGCGACGTGCGAGTGCAATTCAAGGGCGTCCACAAAGCTCTTGCCGGCCTCGCCTCCGCCGGCGATGTTAAAGGAGACAACGGCGCCGGTCCCCTTCGGTCCGTACTTGCGGCCGCGCTCGAACCAAGGGCTGGACGGCAGGCCGGCATAGGCGACGGATTCGACGTCGTCCCTGGCCTCCAGCCATTCGGCGACCCGGCCGGCGTTGGCAACGTGCCGCTCCATCCGCAGGCTAAGGGTCTCGATGCCTTGGGCGATAAGGAAGGCGTTGAACGGGGACACCGCAGAGCCCAGGTCGCGCAACAACTGCACGCGCGCCTTGAGGATATAGGAGAGGTTCGCGCCGAGGGCACCGTCCACGCCGAGGTCCCGGGCGTAGACCAGCCCGTTGTAGCTGGGATCCGGGGTGTTGAAGCCGGGGAACCGTTCCGGGTCCTTGCCGAAGTCGAAATTGCCCGAGTCCACTATCACGCCCGCGATCGCCGTTCCATGGCCGCCGAGGTACTTGGTGGCCGAATGCACCACAATGTCCGCACCCCACTCGATCGGCCGGATAAGGTACGGCGTGGAGAGGGTGTTGTCTACGATCAGCGGGACACCGGCCGCGTGGGCCACCTGGGAGATGCCCTCAAGATCCAGCACGTCCTGGCGCGGGTTGGAGACCACTTCGCCAAAAAAGAGCTTGGTATTGGGCTGCACGGCGTCACGCCACTGTGCCAGGTTGTCCGGGTCCGCCACGAAGGTCACGGAAATGCCAAACTTCTTCAGTGTGTGCGCCAGCAGGTTGTAAGTACCGCCGTAAAGGCTGGGACTTGCCACCACGTGGTCTCCGGCTTCGGCGACATTCAGGATGGCCAGGGTCTCCGCCGCCTGTCCGGAGCTCAGCAGCAGAGCCGCGAGTCCGCCTTCCAGGCTGGCAACCCGCTGCTCCACGGCATCCTGGGTGGGGTTGCCGATCCTGGTGTAAATGGGGGCCAGCTCCGCCAGGGCAAAGCGGTTCGCGGCACTCTCGGCGCTGGGGAACACAAACGACGTCGTCTGGTAAATCGGCAGCGAGCGGGCGCCGGTGGCGCTGTCGGGCTCCTGGCCGGCATGGATCTGACGGGTTTCGAAGGACCAGGCACTTGACATCGGGACACTCCTTAGGGGAGCGGGCACAGCCTGAGCCTGGGCACCGTGGCCCGGGCCCGTGCTGGCGCCGCGCTTGCCTCCCGGCGGGCGCCGGACGGCCAGGTCCTCACCCGGGGCACCCCACCGCGATACGAGGGTTGCCGGCCAGCAAGCCGGGGCTGTGCGCTGGCACTCATGACCTCACCCCAGTCTAGGAACCGGTTGCAGGCGGTGGATAGCTTTATGACAAAGATGAAGCTGGCCCGGCCGCGGCGCTGCTGATGCCATGCCAATGCTGCCACGTGTGCTGCCGAGAGTGTGGCCGGAACAGTCCGGATCCGACCCCAACTGCCAGTAAGGGTACCCTAAGCTGAGAGGCGCATCACAAAGTGCCAAGATGATGGCATGCGCATGGATCACGTCTCTTACGCCTGTGAACAAGATGGCCTCGCTGCCACCACCGAACGAATTGCGTCTGCCCTCGGCGTGGAAGCCGTGAAGGGCGGAGTACACCCCCGATTCGGGACCCGCAACATGATCATCCCGCTAGCGGGACACAAGTACCTCGAGGTGGTGGAGGTCCTGAACCACCCGGCCTCCGACAAGGCCCCCTTCGGCCAGGCCGTCCGCGCCCGCTCCGAAGCCGGCGGCGGCTGGATGGGCTGGTGTGTGGAGGTCGACGACCTCGCCCCGTTCGAAGTCCGGCTCGGCCGCGCCGCCGTCAACGGCAACCGCAAGTTCCCGGACGGCCGGGAGCTGGTCTGGAAGCAGATTGGCATCCTTGGGCTCATCGCCGATCCCCAGGTCCCGTACATGCTCAAATGGGAAGGCGATCCGGAACTCCACCCGTCGAAGGCCTACGAGGGCAACGTCAAAATGTCCGCCCTCACGATTGCCGGTTCGGCCGAGCGCGTCACCGAATGGCTCGGCGTCCCGGTGGAGAAGCCGCTCGAAGACGTGGCCGTGCACTGGATTGCTCCGCGCGGGACACCCGGCATCCTCTCCGTCACGTTTGAGACGGCCTCCGGAGCCGTCACGATCTGAGGCTTCACCGCCCCGCACTTCGGCCGCCATCAGCGGGTGTCAACGACGTCACCCACCGATGGTGGCCGAATTTCTTAAAGCACGTATGGGCCGCCGCAGCCGTGCCCCGCAGATCCCCTCCGCGCAGAACCCCTCCGGCGGCTCAGCCCAGGCCGATGGCCTTGCCAAAGAGGCTGAAGCCGACGAAGGCCACGGTGTCCAGCAGCGCGTGGGCGATCACCAGCGGCATCACGCGCCGCGTTCGGGTGTACACCAGTGCAAAAACGACGCCCATGATCGCGTTGCCGATGAACGGGCCGAAGCCCTGGTACAAGTGGTAGCTTCCGCGCAGCATGGAACTGGCGAAGATGGCCAGCGGCAGGCTCCAGCCGAACTTGCCGAGCCGGTCCAGCAGGTAGCCCACCACAATCACTTCCTCCACGATCCCGTGCCGGACCGCGGAGAGGATGAGCACCGGCACCGTCCACCAGTAGGAATCAAGGGCACTGGGGATAATCGCCGTGGTGATCCCCAGCGCCCGGCCCGCAGCGTACAGGCCCAGGGAAGGTACACCGATCAGGGCCGCCAGCCCGAGGCCCTGGATCAGGTCCCTGCCCGGGCGGGCAAACGTGAATCCCAGTTTCCCGAACGCCGTGGCCCCGCTGCCGGCCGCACCGGACACCCGGTGTTCGGTGAGGAAATAGAGCACCAGGACCACCGGTACCAGCGCGAAGACAATGTCCAGCAGCTGGTAGCTCAGGTCAAAGTATTCGCGGCTGCTCTGGGAGCGGTTCAGGGTGGAAGTCCCCTCCGCCAGCGGCCCCCGGGTCAGCTTGTCCAGCAGCTGAACGACCGAGTACACGGCGGATTGGCCCAGGGACAGGCCCAGGACGATCCAGACTTCTAGCCGCAGGCGACGGCGGGAGGGAACCAGCATGGTCCTATCTTGCCCGGTTTTTCCCGGTCGTCACGCCTATGCTTGGGGTTTATGAGTGCGCCCGGGAAAATCATCATGATCCGGCACGGCCAGTCCGCCGCCAATGCCGACACCTCGATCTACAACCGGGTGCCCGACTACCGGATCCCGCTGACCGGGCTTGGCATCGACCAGGCACGGGCAGCCGGCGAACGGGTACGGCGGCTGCTGGACGGGCAGCCGGCCTGCGTCTATGTCTCCCCGTACCTGCGCGCCTATCAGACCCTGGAGGCGATGAACCTCGGCGCGCTGGTTGAACGCGTGATCGAGGAGCCGCGGCTGCGTGAGCAGGACTGGGCCAACTTCCAGATCGCCGGTGAGATCGAAGACCAGAAGGAACTCCGCAACGCCTACGGCCACTTCTTCTACCGCTTCCGCGAAGGCGAATCCGGCTCCGATGTCTATGACCGGATCTCCTCATTTATGGAAACGCTGTACCGGCACTGGTCCAAACCCAGCTACGCCCCCAATGCGCTGTTTGTGACCCACGGGCTGACCATGCGGCTGTTCTGCATGCGCTGGTTCCACTGGTCCGTGGAGTACTTCGAATCACTCAACAACCCGGACAACGCCGAGGTCCGCACCCTGTACCGCACCGCAGAGAAAAAGTATGAACTCGACAAACCGTTCAGCCAGTGGGAGGCCCGGCGTGTTGATGAGACCGTGCTGAACGCTCCGCGGATGGTGTTCTAGCGGCCGCAGCGGCAGGCGTCAGCGCGCCCGGACCCCGGCCCGCCAGACCGCGTGGGTCAACGGGATGCCGGGCCGGTAAGCCAGATGGGTGGCGGACGGCGCGTTCAGCAGATGGAGGTCCGCGCGGTGCCCGACGGCGATCGAACCGACAGCGCGTTCTCCGTCGGCGTCGTTACCGGACTCCCGGCCAAGGGCCAGCGCACCGCCGTACGTTGCGGCGCGCACGGCCTCATGGACGCTGAGCCGCATCTGCAGCACCGCCGTGGTGACGCAAAACGCCATCGAGCTGGTATAGGAGGTGCCCGGGTTGCAGTTCGTGGCCAGGGCGATTTGCACGCCGGCGTCAAGCAGTTCCCGGCCCGGCGCCAGCGGCTGCCGGGTGGACAGGTCGCAGGCCGGCAGGCAGGTCGCCACAGTCCCGCGTCCGGCGCCAGTGCCGGGGCGCTTCCCGCCGTTACCGCCGTCCCAGCCGGACCAGCTGCCCGCGAGGGCGTCGACGTCGGCGGCGGACAGGTAGTTGACGTGGTCCACGCTGGCAGCGCCGAACTCCACGGCGAGCCTGACGCCGGGGCCCTCGCCGAGCTGGTTGCCGTGCACACGCAGGCCCAGCCCGGCGTCCCGGCAGGCCTGGAGCACGCGCCGGGACTGGTCCTCGGTGAACGCTCCCCGTTCGCAGAAGACGTCGGCCCAGCGCACAAACGGCCGGACGGCGGAGAGCATCGGGCCGCACACGAGCTCCGTGTATTCCTCGGCGTCAATCCCCGCGGGGACAAGGTGCGCGCCGAGGTACGTGACCTCGTCGACGACTGTGGAAGCGATCCGCGCGCTCCGGGCCTCGTTGTCAACGTCCAGGCCGTAACCGGTTTTGGTTTCAAGATAGGTGGTGCCCTGCGAAACAGCTTCGGCTACCCGGCCCATCGCCAGCCGGGTGAGGTCGAAGTCGCCGGTGGCGCGGGTGGCCCCGGCGGTTACGGCGATCCCGCCCGCACTGTAGCTCTCCCCCGCCATCCGGGCCTCGAATTCGGCGGTCCGGTCACCCGCAAAGATGAGGTGGGTGTGCGAATCGACCCAGCCCGGCAGCAGGGCACGGCCGCTGGCGTCGACGGTGCCGTCGGCGGCCGGCGCGTCGGACGCCCGGCCCAGCCAGGCGATCCGTTCGCCGTCTATCACCAGCGCGGCGTCCTTCAGGACCCGGTGGTCCCGGTCCTGGGTCATCAGCTCGGCAATGTTTGTGATCAGGGTACTCATTAAGACCATTCTTCAGTGCCGGATGGACCAGCGCGTCGCCGCCAGCGGCGCCGCTGCACGGGATGCCGGACCGGCGGCAATGGATCCGGCGCCCTGGCCTGCGAGGATAAGTTCCGCGGCCAGCTCGGCGATGCCGGAGGAGGTCTGGAAGCCGTAGCCGCCCTGCCCGGCCAGCCAGAAAAATCCCCGGGCTTCGGCGTCGAATCCCACCACGGGCACACCGTCGGCCGCCTCCGTCCGCAATCCGGTCCAGGCCCGGCGGACACCGCGGATGCCGAGGGTGGTCAGGGTATTAAGCCGGGCGCTCAGCGCCTCGATGTCCCCCGGGTGCGGCTGCGCGTCCTCGGGGCCGCTGGGCACCGATTCCGACGGCGAGATCAGCACCTGCCCGCCGTCCCGGCGGAAGTAGAAGGAATTGTCGGCCGCGCACACCATGGGGCTGGACTCCGGAAGGGGATGCTCGACGTCGACGATAGCCGCGGTGCGCCGGTACGGCTGCAGCTGGACTTTCTCGACCCCGCTGAGTACTGCCAGTTCGTCCGCCCACGCGCCCGCGGCATTGACCACAACGGCGGCTGCGAAGCCTTCCTGCCCGGCTCCGAGTTCCCAGCCGGACCCGAGCCGCTGGGCCGAGTGGACCTTTGCGCCGGTAATGATGTCCACGCCGCCGGCGGCCGCGCGCCGGCGGTGGTCCTCGAGCAGCAGGGGTGCGTCACAGCCGAAGGAGCCGGTGTCCAGGCCCGCGGCGGAGAAGGAGCCGGGGAGCAACGCCGGGCAGAGCTCCATCGCCGCGGCGTGGCTAATCGGCACCATCTGCCCGCTGGACTCGCCGCGGACAGCCTCGTCGTCGCCGATCAGCATAAAGCTGCGGGGCGAGAGCACCGGTTCCGGTAGTTCGGCGTCCCGGGCGGCGATCAGCGCGAGGGTCCGCACCGTAAGCTCCTGGACAACTGCCGGGCCGTAGCTGGGGATCAGCTGCCGGGCCGAGCGTGCCGAGGTGTGGTAAGCCAGGCTCTGCTCGGCTTCCACCAACGCGACGCTGCACTTCCCGGCGAGGGCTGAGGCAAGGGACAGGCCGGCGATCCCGCCGCCGACAATCACAACATCGTAATTAGCTGACATGGTTCCATCCTCGCAGACGCAGAGCCTGCGGCGCCGTTTCCGGCGCCGCAGGCTTACGGTCCGGTGCCGCTTAGCCCGCGACGGCGGCGCGGCTGCGCACAAAGGCCTGCACACAGGCCTCGACGTCTTCGGCGCTGTGCGCCGCGGAGAGCTGTACCCGGATCCGGGCCGCACCCTTGGGAACTACCGGGTAGCTGAACGCCGTGACAAAAACGCCGTGCTCCAGCATCGCGTCCGCGATCTTGGCGGCCAGGACGGCGTCCCCGAACATCACCGGGACGATGGCGTGCTCGCCCGGGAGCAGCTCAAAGCCTTCCTCGGCCATCCGGCGGCGGAACAGCGCGGCATTGTCAAAGAGTTTGCTGCGCAGTTCGCCGGAGTTCTCCACGAGGTCCAGGGCCTTGAGGGTGGCAGCGACGATGGCCGGGGCCAGCGAGTTGGAGAACAGGTAGGGACGGGCCTTCTGCCGGAGCATGGCGACGACTTCGCGGCGGCCGGAGACGTAACCGCCGGAGGCGCCGCCCAGGGCCTTGCCGAAGGTGCCGGTGTAGATGTCCACGCGGTCCGAGACGCCGGCGTGTTCCGGCGTGCCGGCTCCGCTGGCGCCCATAAAACCGACGGCGTGTGAGTCATCCACCATGACCATGGCGTCGTATTTTTCGGCGAGGTCGCAGATCGCTTCCAGCGGGGCCAGGAAGCCGTCCATCGAAAAGACGCCGTCCGTGACGATGATCTTGCGGCGGGCCGGGTTCTCCTGCGTGCTGGCCTCGATCAGTTTCGATTCGAGGTCCGCCATGTCCTGGTTGGCGTAGCGGAAGCGCTGGGCCTTGCAGAGCCGGATGCCGTCGATGATCGAGGCGTGGTTCAGGGCGTCGGAGATGACGGCGTCTTCCGGGCCAAAGAGGGACTCGAACACACCGCCGTTGGCGTCGAAGCAGCTCGAGAACAAGATGGTGTCCTCGGTGCCGAGGAACGCCGAGACGCGTTCCTCCAGGGCCAGGTGCAGGTCCTGGGTGCCGCAGATGAACCGCACGCTGGCCATGCCGAAGCCCCGCTCGTCCATCGCGGACTTGGCGGCGGCAATGATTTCGGGGTGGTCCGCGAGGCCCAGGTAGTTGTTGGCGCAGAAGTTCAGCACGTCCGCGCTGGCCCCGCCGATCCGGCCGGCCTTGATGTGGTTTGCCTGGGGCGAGTCAATGTGCCGCTCGGTCTT
The DNA here is from genome assembly GCF_029960715.1 of Arthrobacter sp. AL05. NCBI lineage: Bacteria > Bacillati > Actinomycetota > Actinomycetes > Micrococcales > Micrococcaceae > Arthrobacter > Arthrobacter sp. AL05. Next base: position 285,982 of record NZ_JASBRC010000002.1, on the reverse strand, counting down.
GAACAGGCCGGCGCCGCGGATCTCCTCCAGTTCGTGCTGCAGCTGGTTCTTAATGGCTGAATACATGGTGTGGGCTCCTGCGCTGGTGGGGTCGGTGGGCCGAAACGGTGGGGGTTAGAAGCAGGTCCAGTCGAGGACCACTTTGCCGCCGACGCCGGCCCGGGCGATCTCGAATCCCCGGTCCCAATCGGTGGCGGGAAGGGTGTCCGTGACGACGGCGGAGATGTTGGCGTGCAGGACCGGGTTGGAGGACAGCATGGCGCTCATGGCGTACCAGGTCTCGAACATTTCCCGGCCGTAGATACCCTTCATGGTCAGCATGTGCGTGACCACTTTGCCCCAGTCGATGTCGATGGACTGGCTGGGCAGTCCCAGCATCGCGATCCTGCCGCCGTGGTTCATGTTCTCGATCATCTCAGGCAACGCCGTGGGGTGTCCCGACATTTCCATGCCGATGTCGAATCCTTCGCGCAGGCCCAGTTCCCGCTGGGCGTCCTTGACCCGCGTCTTTGAGACGTCGATGGCGAGGTCCACGCCGAGGGTCCGCGCGAGTTCCAGCCGCGGTGCGGAGACGTCGGTGATTGCGATCCTGCGGGCGCCGGCGTGGCGGGCGACGGCGATCGCCATCAATCCGATAGGCCCGGCGCCGGTGATCAGCACGTCCTCGCCGACCAGTGGGAAGCTCAGCGCGGTGTGCACGGCGTTCCCGAAGGGGTCGAAGATGGCACCGAGTTCCGGCGTCACGGAGGAGTCCTGATGCACCCAGACGTTGGTCTCGGGGATAACAACGTACTCGGCGAACGCGCCGTCGCGCTGCACGCCGACGCTGACGGTGTTGATGCACATCTGCTTGCGGCCGGCGCGGCAGTTGCGGCAGATGCCGCAGACGATGTGGCCTTCACCGGACACCCGGTCCCCGACCTTGACGTCCAGGACGTCCTCGCCGGTCTCGACGACTTCGCCGTAGAACTCGTGGCCGGCGATCAGCGGGGCGTTGATGATGCCCTGCGCCCACGCGTCCCAGGACTGGATGTGCAGGTCGGTGCCGCAGATGCCCGTGGTCATGACCCGGATCTTGACGTCCCCGGGGCCGGCCTCCGGTTCGGGGCGGTCAACAAGCTCGAATCCTGCGTGCGCGCCGGCCTTGTAGAGAGCCTTCATGGGCCTTCCTCACTGTGCCGTTCGGCACGTTGGGTGCGCTGCCTGGGACAGCGGGTGTGGGACAACTCACCCCATTAGAGCCGGTGAAAAGCATTAGCACAACCGTACTTTTCTCAATCGACGATTTAGATTCCCCTTGCGCATATACTGGGCGGCATGGAAATCCACCAGCTCGAGGTGCTCCGCGAACTCGGGGCCCTCGGGAGCGTCAAGGCCGTCGCCGAAACCCTGCTCGTTACACCCTCGGCGGTGTCGCAGCAGCTGGCTGCCCTGCAGAAATCCGTGGACGTGCCGCTGACCCGCAAGGAGGGCAGGAACCTGGTCCTGACCGAGGCCGGGCAGGTGCTCGCCGATGCCGGGGCCGCCGTCGTCAGCGCCATGGCCGATGCCCGGACGGCTATCGGCGCCTATCACGGCTCGGCGGTGGCGCCGGTAACGCTGAGCGGTTTCCACAGCGCCGGGCAGGCCCTGTTCGCCCCGCTCGCCCGGCGCCTGGCCGGGCCGGGGCAACCGCGGATCCTGCTCACGGACGAGGACGTGGCCCAGCAGGACTTCCCGGCGCTGACGGCCCGGTATGACCTGGTGCTCGCGCACCGGATGGACCACAGCCCGGGCTGGCCCCAGGAGCGCGTCGCGGTGATCCCGCTCGCGCACGAGCCGCTGGATGTCGCGCTGCCGGCCGGGCACCGGCTGGCCGGCCAGGCGGGGGTGACCGCGGACGACGTCGTGGGCGAACCCTGGGTGACGAGCCGCGCGGGTTACTCCCCCGCTGACGTCCTGGCCGCCCTCGCGGCCGTCTCCAGCAGGGAGCTGAACATCGTCCACCGGATCAACGATTACTCCACTGTGGCGGCGCTCGTGGCGACCGGGGGTGTGATCGGGCTGCTTCCCCGCTACACCGCCCGGCCTGCCCTGAACCCGGGGATTGTGCTGCGGCCGCTGGAGGGCATCAGCACCCGGCGGCGGATCGACGTGCTGGCCCGGCCGGAGAACCTTAAACGCAGATCGGTCATGATCGTCTGCGAAGCATTGCAGACCATCATGACCGAACTGGTCCGTTAACCCAACTGATAACCCAACTGACTCGCAGTTGTGGTCGTTTTGAGCGGGCAAAACGACAACAACTGCGAGCCAGTTGGGCGGGGCGCTAGCCTTCGACGCCGAGGCGCTGCAGGATCAGCTCCCGGACGCGGCCGGCGTCGGCCTGGCCGCGGGTGGCCTTCATAACGCCGCCGACGATCGCACCAATTGCTTGGATCTTGCCGCCGCGGATCTTGTCCGCGACGCCGGGCTGCGCGGCGAGGACCGCGTCGATGGCTTCCAGGAGCGGGCCGTCGTCGGAGACCACTGCGAGGCCGCGCTGCTCGACGATCTCCGCCGGGGTACCTTCGCCGGCGAGTACGCCGTCCAGGACCTCGGTGGCCATCTTGTTGTTGATTTTGCCGTCCTCGACCATCGTGTTCAGTTCCACGATGGTGGCCGGTGACACGCCGAGCTGGCCGGGATCGACGTCGGCGTTCTTGGCGCGTCCGACGATCTCGCCCATCCACCACTTGCGGGCCACAGTGGCCGTGGCCCCGGCGGCGATGGTTTCCTCGATTTCGTCCATCACGCCGGCGTTAACAACGTCGCGGAACTCCAGGTCCGAATAGCCCCAGTCGGCCTGCAGGCGCTTACGGCGGGCGGCCGGCGGCTCGGGCAGCGTGGCCCGGAGTTCCTCGACCCAGGCGCGGGACGCGACAATCGGCACCAGGTCCGGTTCCGGGAAGTAGCGGTAGTCGTCGGCGTCGGACTTGGGCCGGCCAGAGGTGGTGGAGCGGGTGTCCTCGTGCCAGTGGCGGGTTTCCTGGGTGACGGGCTCGCCGGAGTCCAGCACGGCGGCGTGCCGCTGGATCTCGTAGCGGACGGCGTGTTCGACGGCGCGCAGCGAGTTGACGTTTTTGGTCTCGGAGCGGATGCCGAAGCGTTCGCGGCCGTGCGGGCGCAGCGAGACGTTGGCGTCGCAGCGCACGTTGCCGCGCTCCATCTTGGCGTCCGAGACGCCGAGGTTCTTGACGATCTCGCGGACCGCTGCCACGTAGGCCTTGGCGAGTTCGGGGGCGCGGGACCCGGCACCCTCGATCGGCTTGGTGACGATCTCCACCAGCGGCACCCCGGAGCGGTTGTAGTCCACGAGCGAGTAGTCCGCGCCCTGGATGCGGCCGGTGGCACCGCCCATGTGGGTCAGCTTGCCGGCGTCCTCCTCCATGTGCGCACGCTCGATCTCGACCCGGAACACTGTCCCGTCGGCGAGCTCGATGTCCAGGTAGCCGTCGTACGCGATGGGCTCGTCGTACTGGGAGGTCTGGAAGTTCTTCGGGGTGTCCGGGTAAAAGTAGTTTTTCCGGGCGAAACGGCAGGTCTCGGCGATCTTGCAGTTCAGCGCCAGGCCGATCTTGATCGAGGACTCGATCGCGGCCTTGTTTACCACGGGCAGCACGCCGGGCATGCCGAGGTCCACCTCGTTGACGTTGGTGTTGGGCTCGTCGCCGAAGACGTTCGGCGCGGAGGAGAACATCTTCGTTTTGGTGTTGAGCTCCACATGGACTTCGAAGCCCAGGACGGGATCGTATTTCTCCATCGCCTCTTCGAAGCTGAGGGTTGCGTCAGTCATTAGTGGGAACCTCCGTGGCTCGCGACAGCGTCGTTAAGGGATGGGGCCGTCAGGGAAGGAGCCTTATCCAGCAGCGGGCCGCCCCACTGCGCCTCCAGCAGGGACTCGAGCACCGCACCGACCCGGTATAGCCGGGCATCCTGGCGGGCCGGGGCCAGCAACTGGACACCGACCGGCAGGCCGTCCTCGTCGGCCAGGCCGCCGGGCAGGGACAGCCCGGGCACGCCTGCCATGTTGGCGGGGATGGTGGCGACGTCGTTGAGGTACATCGCCAGCGGGTCGTTGAGCTTCTCGCCGAGCTTAAACGCCGTGGTGGGCGCCGTTGGGGAGATCAGCACGTCGGCCTTGGCGAACGCGGCGTCGAAGTCGCGCTGGATCAGGGTGCGCACCTTCTGGGCCGAGCCGTAGTAGGCGTCGTAGTAGCCGGCGCTCAGCGCATAGGTACCCAGGATGATCCGGCGCTTGACCTCGTCGCCGAAGCCGGCGGCACGGGTGGCAGCCATCACGCGCTCAATCGTCATCGGGCCCTCTTCGGGCAGGACCCGCAGGCCGTACCTGACGCCGTCGAACTTGGCCAGGTTGGAGGAGGCCTCGGAGGGCATGATCAGGTAGTAGGCGCCGAGGGCGTACTTGAAGTTGGGGCAGGACACCTCGACGATTTCCGCGCCGGCGCCCTTGAGCAGCTCGAGGGATTCGTTAAAACGGTTTTCGACGCCGGCCTGGTAGCCCTCGCCATGAAGTTCCTTGATGATGCCGATCTTCATGCCGGTCACGTTGCCGATCGACGCGGCGGCCACGAGGTCCTCCAGCGGGTCCGGCAGCGAGGTGGAGTCGCGCGGGTCGTGCCCGCCGATGACCTGGTGCAGCAGTGCGGAGTCCAGTACGGTACGCGAGACCGGGCCGATCTGGTCCAGCGAGGACGCCATGGCGATCGCACCGTAGCGGGACACCCCGCCGTACGTCGGCTTGACGCCTACGGTGCCGGTGACGGCGCCGGGCTGGCGGATCGAGCCGCCGGTGTCGGTGCCCAGGGCCAGCGGCGCTTCGAAGGCCGCCACGGCAGCAGCCGAGCCGCCGCCGGAGCCGCCGGGGATCCGGTCCAGGTCCCAGGGGTTGTGGGTGGGGCCAAAAGCGGAGTGCTCGGTGGAGGAGCCCATCGCGAATTCGTCGAGGTTCGTTTTGCCCAGGATCGGCATTTTCGCGGCGCGCAGGCGCTCCACGACTGTGGCGTCGTAGGGACTGCGCCAGCCTTCGAGGATCTTGGAGCCGGCCGTGGTGGGCTGGCCGATCGTAACAATAAGGTCCTTGACGGCGATCGGCACACCGGCGAGCGCGTGCAGCCCTTCGGCGGCGGCGCCGCCGGCGGCGCGGATCGCGTCCACTTCGGCGGCGACGGCGAGCGCTTCGTCGGTGTTGACGTGCAGGAAGGCGTGGACCTTGCCGTCGACGGCGGCGATGCGGTCCAGGTGCGCCTGGGTTACCTCGACGGCCGAGACCTCACGGGCGGCGAGTTTGCCGGCGAGCGCCGCGGCGGAGGAACGGATCAGTTCGTTGTTCTCAGTCATGTTCTTAGCCCTCATCCAGGATTGCGGGGACCTTGAAGCGGCCTTCGTACGCATCGGGAGCGCCGGAGAGTGCCTGTTCGGCCGTGAAAGTGTGGCCTACTACGTCCTCGCGGAAAACATTCGTCAGCGGGATCGGGTGGGACGTGGCCGGGACGTCATCACCGGCGGCTTCACTTACGGACTTCACTGAATCGACGATGACGGCGAGTTCGCCTGCCATCGTGTCCAGCTCTTCAGCACTCATCTCGATGTGCGCGAGACGCGCGAGATGCGCGACGTCGTCGCGGTTGATCGCAGCCATGGATCTCCCCTGCAAGTTCGGATTATTTTCCGTCCCAGTCTACGTGGCCCTAAGCCCTTCCGCCGTCGGCGGCGGGCCGGACGATCCTCCGCGTGCTCGCTCGTTCCTCGCTTAGACGCACGCTTCCGGATGTCCGTCCCGTCGCCGATGTGCTGCGCTCACCGAACGAGACTGCCGAGTCCGGAAAATTTCCGAACTCGACAGTCTCACAGTTTTGTTTTGTCAGCCGATGCCGATGGCTCCGGTGAGTACTCCGGTGGCCAGCATGACCAGGGAGATAACTGCCGTGCGCCAGAGGACCTTCTTGTGGTGGTCGCCCAGGTCCACCTTGGCGAGGGAGACCAGCAGCAGGATCGCAGGTACCAGCGGGCTCTGCAGGTGGAAGGGCTGGCCGGTAATGGAGGCCCGGGCCATGTCCGCGGCGCTGATGCCGTAGTGGCCAGCCGTTTCACTGAGCACCGGCAGGACGCCGAAGTAGAAGGCATCGTTGCTCATAAAAAACGTCATGGGGATGCTGAGCACGCCGGTGATGACGGCCATAAACGGGCCCAGGTCGGCGGGAATGATGGCCACGAGCCACTGGGACATGGCCTTGACCATTCCGGTCCCGTTCAGCACTCCGGTCAGGACCGCTGCGGCCATCACCATGCTGACGACGGCGACGATCGAAGGTGCGTGCGCGATCAGCTGCGCGCCCTGCTCCTTGAGCCGGGGAAAGTTCACCAGCAGCGCGATGGCGGAGCCGACCATAAAAACAAAGGGCAGCGGCACGAGGTCCGCGACCAGCAGCACCATAATGGCAACCGTCAAGCCCAGGTTGAACCACTGCAGCTTCGGCCGAAGCGTGGACCGGTTGGGATCCAGCGCGGTATCCGCCATGGCCGAATCGCGTTCGTCGGCGAGGTCCCCGGCGTGTTCCAGGACCGCCACGGCCGACCCTGCCGCGGCGGGGCTTCCGCCGGGACCGGACGGCTTTCGGCCGAAGCCGAGGCGGCCGAAGCCGGTGCCGGCGCCGGTACCGGTACCGGTACCGGCGTAGCTGTCGCCGGGGGTATCCGCAGAACCCCAGATCTCGGGGGCGACGGTGCGCAGGCGGTTGCAATCCTGCAGGCCCAGCAGCCAGGCGAAGACGAACACAACGACCAGGCCCGCGATCAGCGAGGGGATCATTGGGACGAACACCTCCGAGACACTGATCTTCAGTGCGGAGGCGGCGCGGGCGGTGGGGCCGCCCCACGGCAGGATGTTCATGGTGCCGTTGGCCAGGCCGGCTACGCAGGTAAGGATCACGGGACTCATCTTCAGGCGCAGGTACACCGGCAGCATCGCAGCGGTGGTCAGGATGAAGGTGGTGGATCCGTCACCGTCGAGCGAGACCGCCGCGGCGAGGACGGCGGTGCCGAGGACCACCTTGGCGGGGTCGTTGCCCAGCCGGCGCAGGATGAACCGGACCAGCGGGTCGAAGAGCCCGACGTCGATCATCAGGCCAAAGTAGATGATCGCGAACATCAGCAGGGCCGCAGTGGAGGTCATCGACTTCATGGAATCAAGCACCATGTCGCCGATGCCAAGTCCGGCGCCGGCGAAAAGCCCGAAAACGGTGGGAACAATAATGAGCGCCAGCACGGGCGTCAGTTTTTTCGTCATGATCAGCACCATAAAAACCGTGATCATGGCGAAACCTAGTAATACCAGCACAGCCGGCTCCTTCTGCAGTGAAGTGCACCACCCCGGTGTGATGCGCACTACAGACGCTAGGGTGGCGCGCGTCACGGCCGGGTCTTTGCCGCATTTGATTGGCATACTGCTTGTTGGACGCATTGTGCGCATTGTGCTCACACCCGAAGGAGGGTCAACGTGCCACGCATAACCGGCAGCACGCCGCTGCGGTTCGCTACCCAGACCCTGCTGCTCCAGCTGGCGGTGGTGGCCCTGGTGGTGCTCCTGACGAGCGCCGTGCACGGCTGGCTCACCTATGACCGGCTGGGCCGCGAGGCCGAAAACCAGGCCCTTACACTGGCCCGGACCGTCGCTTCCGATCCGCAGGTGCGGGCCGCGGTGCAGCAGATCAGCGCGCAGCCAGGCACTCCCCCGCCGGCCGAACTGCTGGCCGGGCCGCTGATGGCAGCAGCCGAGGGCGCCCGCACCCGCACCGGAGCACTTTTTGTGGTCATCACCGACGAGACCGGACTGCGGCTGGCGCACCCCGAGGCTGAGCGGCTGGGCGAGCGCGTGAGCACTGACCCGTCCGAGGCGCTCGCCGGCAAGGAAGTCACCACCCGGAACACCGGAACCCTGGGCCCCTCGGCCGGGGCCAAGGTCCCGGTGTTCGCCCCGGAATCGGACACCGTGGTGGGCGAAGTGAGTGTGGGCTACTCTACCGAAAGCGTCAGCCAGAGCCTGGGCCGGGACATCGTTCCGATCGCCCTGACCGCGGCCGGCGCCCTGCTGGTCGGCGTTCTCGCCTCGTTCCTGCTCCGGCGCCGGCTCCAGCGGCTGACGCTGGGCCTGGAACCGGAGGAAATCAGCACCCTGGTCCACGACCAGGTGGCGGTGCTGCAAGGGGTCGACGACGGCGTGATCGGCGTCGCCGCGGACGGCCGGATCAGCGTGTTCAACTCCGCCGCCCGGCGCCTGCTGGGCCAGCCTGATCTCACCGGCACGCCGTGGGCCGATGCTCCGGTGCCGGCCCGGCTGCTGGCGCTGACCAGGTCCGACGCCGCTGAAGGGGACGCCGTGGAACTTGTTGTCGGCGCGCGGGTGCTGGTGGCCAGCGCCCGCAAGGCCCTGCACGGCCGGGAGGACCTGGGCTGGGTGCTGATGCTGCGGGACCGGACCGAACTTCAGCAGTTGACCCGCCAGCTCGACGCCGTGGGAACCATGTCCACCGCGCTCCGGGCCCAGCGGCACGAGTTCGCCAACCAGCTGCACACCATCGCCGGGTTCATAAGCATCGGCGAGCATCAGCAGGCCCGTGATTACCTGGCCCGGCTGGCTGCCACCGGGCCGCTGAAATTTCCCGTGGACCAGGCCGAACTGCTCCAGGACCCCTATCTGCAGGCCTTCCTCGGCGCCAAAGGGGTGGAAGCGGACGAGCGGGGCGTGAGCCTGCGGCTCGGACCGGAAACCCTGGTCCGGGGACAGGTCACCGAGCCGCAGGACGTCACCACCGTGCTCGGCAACCTGATCGACAACGCGGTGAACGCCGCCGTCGCGGGCCCGTCACCGGACCGCTGGGTCGAGGTGGAAGTGCTTGACGAGCCCGGCACCGGAGGCAACGGCGGCACGCTGTTGATCGTCGTCGGGGATTCCGGTGACGGGCTGCCTGCCGCTGCGGCCGGCGGTGCTGATGACGTGTTCGAGGACGGATTCACCACCGCCGGCCGTCCGGCGCGGGCGGGCGCCGGCCAGGGCCTGGGCCTCGCGCTGGCCCGCCAGCTGGCGCGACGGCGCGGCGGCGACGTGCGCGTACTTGACCCGGGTTCCGCCGGCGGCCCCGGCGCGGTTTTTATGGCGACCCTGCCGGGGACCATTGTGCTCACTGAGACGAAGCCTAACGAAAGGGACAACGATGCCTGAGGACATCAGGGTGTTGATTGTGGACGACGATTTCCACGTCGCCAAGCTGCACGCGGCCTACGTGGACTCGGTGGCGGGATTCCTGGCCCTGCCCGCGGCGGGCTCCACGTCGCAGGCGCTGCAGGCCATCCACAGCCTGCGCCCGGATCTGGTGCTGCTGGACGTGTACCTGCCGGACGCTTCCGGCCTGGACCTGCTCCACCAGCTGGACGTGGACACCATGATCCTCAGCGCCGCCGCGGACGCGGTCTCGCTCCGGCTCGCGTTCCGGCGCGGGGCGCTGGCGTATCTGCTCAAGCCATTTACTGCCGAGTCGTTGTCGCAGCAGCTGCGCTCGTACGCGCGCTACCGGCGGATCCTGGCCCAGCCCGGGAACGTCACCCAGGACACTGTGGAACGGGCCAAGCGGGCGCTCATCCCGGGCGATGTGATGTCCTCCGTCAAGCCCAGGTCCGCCACCGAGGCAGCGGTGCTGGAATCGTTGGCACCGGGTGAGCAGTACTCCGCGGCCGAGGTCGCCACCCTGGTAGGCGTTTCCCGGGCCACCGCACAGCGGTATCTGTCAGCGCTCGCCGACGACGGCCCCGTCGACATCCAGTTGCGGTACGGCAGCACCGGGCGCCCGGAGCACCGCTACGGGCTGGCGGCCGGCGCCGCCGGCTAGCCCAGGTCCCCGTGCAGTTGGAAGGCGTTGCTGCGGGCGTACTCGTGCACGCGGGTGAGAGCCTCGATCTGGTTGCGGGCGTCGTCGGCCAGCGCGGCCAACGTAACAGGGTCGACTCCGAGGTCCGGCGCCAGCTCCGCCAGGACCTGCCAGCCGCCAAGCTTTCCCAGGATTGCGGAGCGCATCAGTTCAGCCTCCAGCACCATGGTCATCGGGGAACGGCTGACGATGCGGCCGTTGAGTTTGAGCCGGCCGGCGTGCTCGCCCAGCCAGGCGGCGGCTTGACGGTGACGGCGCGGCCGCAACCCAAGATCCTTGATGATGCCGCGGAGCACCTCGCGTTCGCTGCTGATCTCCTGGCTGATCCGGGAGAGCTCGCCCGCGACCGGGGTGTCGGCGTAGGCCTCAGCCATGCGTCGGATCCGGGAGACTCCGGCGGTGGAGCCGGTCAGGTGGTCCGAGAGATACAGGCCGAGGAGCTTTGCATCGATTGAGGCGGGGATGCGCGCTGCCATGGGTCCTCCAGAGTGCCTAAGCGTTTCGATTGACACTAACCTACCCCAGGGTGAGCGCCGCAAGGAGGAGTCCTGCCCGTCCGGCCGGGCTACAACTCCTGGCGGTAGACCAGCAGCTTGATGTCGGTGTCCGGCACAACCCAATCGCGTTCGGGGGCCCGCTGGAAACCGGTCTTGAGGTAGAGCCCGTGAGCGCTTTCCCAGGTCAGGCCCGTGGTCAGCGCCACGGCATTGATCCCGGCCAACAGCCTGGCATGTTCGAGGATGGCCTGGACCATGGCCTTGCCTGCACCGCTGCGCTGGACTTCAGGGTCCACCACAAGCATCCGGAATTCCAGCTCGTCGCTTTGGGCGATGTCCGCATAGGGTTCACCGGCGACGGCCAGGGTCACGGAGCCTACGATCTGTCCGGCACGCTCCGCGACCCAGATGGTCGCGTGCGCGGCCCGCCGGGAGACGTCCTGGATTTGCCGCATGTAAGGGTGGTCGGCGCTCTGGAAATAGCCTGCCGCGAGGTAGGCGTCCCGGGTAATGCGCGCGATGGCGTTGTAGTCGGCCGGAACTGCGGGACGGATAAGGATCTGGGGATGCACTTATCCATGCTAAGCGCGCCCGGGCCGCTCTGGCACCGGAACGGCGTTTTCCGTGACTGAACTATCAGAACGGCCGGAAATCAGAACGGCCGGGCAGGCACCGGGGGCTAGAGCGGGAATTTTCCGGACAGCTCCAACGTCCCGGCGCAGGTCCAGGCGGCGAGTCGTTCGTCGTCGGAGGGGCCTCCGGCGAGCGGGCTGGTCAGCCGCGGGCGACGCACCCAGCAGCCGGCCTCTTCGGCGATGAGGGCTCCGGCGGCGAAGTCGTGCTCATTGAGTCCCCGTTCCCCGTAGGCGTCGTGCGTGCCGTCCGCGACGAGGCAAAGGTCCAAGGCGGCGGAGCCGAGGCGGCGGACGTCGGCGAAGCCGTCCATAATGCTGCCCAGCCCGGATGCCTGCTCGGCCCGGACGGGAGGGTCGTAGCTGAAGCCGGTGGCCAGGATCTGTCCGCTGCGGCCCGGCAGCGGCCCGGCAAGTGGTGTCAGCCGGCCTCCTTCCTCGAGCCAGGCTCCGTGCCCGCGGAGCGCGTAGTAGCGCCGGCCCAGGGCAGGGGCATCGACCACGCCGGCCAGCCAAACTCCGTGCGGGTCCGCGACGGCCACCGATGTGCCGTAGTAGACGATGTTGCGGATGAAGTTGGCGGTCCCGTCGAGCGGGTCGATCGACCAGCGGTAGCCGCTGGGCGAGGGCGGCAGTACTGTGCCACCCTCCTCTCCGGTGATGGTATCGAACGGCCTGGCCCTGCTGATCACTTCGCGGACGGCTCTTTCCGCGGCGAGGTCAAAAGCTGTCACCCAGTCACCGGCGTCGCCCTTGTTGCTGATGTCCAGTTCGGCAGCGTTCCGGCCGGCCAGAACGGCGGCACCGGCAGCTGCCGCCCGCCGGGCGAGCTCCAGCAGCGCGGCCGGCAGCCCGGTGGACGGGTCTGGGTTTTCGGCGCTCATTCGGTCATCACATCCTGGTGGTTTTCTTCGGAGTCTTCGCTGCGGCCACCGCGGTCATTGCTGCCACCGCCGTCGTGCTCGCCGCCGCTGTCATTGCCGCCGCCGCCGGATCCGTCAGCGGGCGCGGGGCCGGGTTTCGCGGCCGGCGACGGCTCCGGCCCGTTGGCCAGCAGGGCGCGGAAGCCATCCTCGTCCAGGACCGGCACGCCGAGCTGTTCGGCCTTGTCCAGTTTGGTGCCCGCGTTCTCCCCGGCCACGACGTAATCCGTCTTTTTCGAGACGGAGCCGGATGCCTTGCCGCCACGGATCAGGATGGCTTCCTTCGCTTCGTCCCGGCTGAAGCCCGCCAGGCTGCCGGTCACCACGATTGTCAGTCCTGCCAGGGTCCGGGGCATGGATTCGTCGCGCTCGTCAATCATCCGGACCCCGTCGGCCGCCCAGGTGTCCACGATCCCTCGGTGCCAGTCTTCGGTGAACCATTCGGTCAGGGCGGCAGCGATGACCGGCCCGACGCCGTCGACGTTGGCGAGCTCTTCCTCGGAGGCCTGCCGGATCGCGTCCATGCTGCCGAACGCCGTCGCGAGCGCGCGGGAGGCCCGCGGACCGACGTGCCGGATGGAGAGCGCCACGAGGACGCGCCAGAGCGGCTGGGCCTTCGCCTTTTCCAACTCGCGGAACAGCTTCTCGGTGGTGGCCGTGGGCTTGGACGGGGTCTTGGCGGTGCCCTTGCTGAAGAAGTACGGCACCAACTCGAACTCACCGGTGCCGACACCCTTGGCCCGCTTTTCCCGCCGGATCCGCACCTCCGCGAGGTCAGCGTGGGTGAGCCGGAACAGGTTCGCCTCGCTGGTCAGCGGCGCAGTTTCCGGTTCCGCGGGCTGGGTCAGGGCAATCGCGGCTTCCCAGCCGAGGGCTTCGATGTCGAAAGCGCCGCGGCCGGCAAGGTGGAACACACGTTCGCGCAGCTGCGCTGGGCAGGAGCGGGAGTTGGGGCACCGGATGTCCACGTCCCCTTCCTTGGCCGGCGCCAGCGGGGTGCCGCAGGCGGGACATTCGGTGGGCATCACAAAGTCCCGGACCGGCGGGTCCTGCTGCCCGCGCAAGGCCAGGACGGGGCCGACGATCTCCGGGATAACGTCCCCGGCCTTGCGCAGCACCACGATGTCGCCGATTTTGACGCCTTTGGCCTTAACGACTTCCTGGTTGTGCAGCGTGGCCATCTCAACTGTGGAGCCGGCCACCTTGACCGGTTCCATCACGCCATAGGGAGTGACGCGGCCGGTGCGGCCCACGTTGACCTGGATGTCCAGAAGTTTGGTGTTGACTTCCTCGGGCGGGTATTTGTAGGCAACGGCCCAGCGCGGCACCCGGGAGGTGTAGCCGAGCGCACGCTGGGTGGCGAAGGCGTCGACCTTGATAACTATGCCGTCGATCTCGTGGGCGAGGCTGTGGCGCTTGTCCCCGTAGCGGGTGATAAATTCCAGCACTTCCGCGAGCCCGGGCAGCACCTCGAGGTACGGACTGGTGGGCAGCCCCCATTCGGCGAGCTGCCGGTAGGTATCCGACTGGCTGGCGGTTTCGAGTCCCTCGCGCGCGCCAATGCCATGGACGTACATCCGCAGCGGGCGTTTGGCGGTTTCCGCCGGGTCCTTTTGGCGCAGCGAGCCGGCCGCGGCGTTGCGGGGGTTGGCCAGCGGCGCTTTGCCTGCCGCGATCAGCGCCTCGTTGAATTCAGCGAACGCCTTGGACGGGATAAAGACTTCTCCGCGCACCTCCATTTCGGCAGGGAAGCCGGTGCCGGTGAGCTGCTGCGGGATTTCCTTGATGGTCCGGACGTTGTGGGTGATGTCCTCCCCCGTGCTCCCGTCCCCACGCGTTGCGGCCCGGATCAGCACCCCGTCACGATAGAGCAGGTTGACGGCCAGGCCATCGATCTTGAGCTCGGTGAGCCAGGCCGGCATCCCGTTGCCCAGTTTGGCGATGTTGGCTTCGGCCTTGGCGATCCACGCCTCCAGCTCCCCGAGCGAGAAGACGTCCTCCAGGCTGTACATTCGCTGCAGGTGTTCGACAGCGGTAAAAGCGGCCGACACTTCGCCGCCAACCTCCTGGGTCGGCGAATCATTGGCCACGAGTTCGGGGTGCATGGCCTCGATTGTTTCCAGCCGCCGGTAGAGCTCGTCGAACTCGGCATCGGAAATGATCGGCGCGTCGTCCTGGTAGTAGGCGAAGCGGTGCCTGCGGACCTCCTCGACGAGGACCTCGTACTCTTCGCGGACGGCCCCGGAGGGGTTTTGTGTGTCGGCTTCTGCTGCAGTGTTCCCTGTGCTCACAGACCTATCCTGCCTTAGATCACCGACATTGTCCGGTCAGGATTACCCCGGAGCAGTCGCCCCGGGAGGGTGCCCGCGACGCGCGGCGGCGCAGGCCGGGAGGTGGTCAGGAGTGGGTGGGTTCCTCGACGAGCGCTGTGGCGATGCTGTCCGCGTCCTCGAGTGCGGCGAGGTAGCGTTCGGCGTCCAGGGCGGCCGCGCAGCCGGTGCCCGCGGCGGTGATGGCCTGGCGGTAGCGGTGGTCCACCGCGTCCCCGCAGGCGAAGACGCCGGAGAGGTTGGTGACCGTGGTGGGTGCATCGACCCTGATGTAGCCCTCGGCGTCCAGCTCTACCTGGCCGGTGAGCAGCTCGGTGCGCGGGACGTGGCCGATCGCGACGAAGATCCCGGTGGCAGCCTGTTCCCGGGTTTCGCCCGTGCCGGTGTCGGTCAGGGTGACGCCGGTGACCTTCGCGTCGCCGTGGATCGCGGTGACGGCGGAATTCCAGGCGAAGCTGATCTTGGGGTTGTCCTTGGCCCGCTGGGCCATGATCCGCGAGGCGCGCAGCTCGCCCTTGCGGACCACAACTGTCACGGACTTTCCGAACCGGGTCAGGAAGGTCGCTTCCTCCATGGCCGAGTCGCCGCCGCCGACGACGATGATGTCCTGGCCGCGGAAGAAGAACCCGTCGCAGGTAGCGCACCAGGAGAGCCCGTGCCCGCTGAACTTCTTTTCTTCAGGCAGGCCGAGTTCCTTGTAGGCCGAGCCGGTGGCGAGGATGACGGCGGTGGCTTCGTGGGTCTCCCCGGCCCCGGTGACCACACGCTTAGTGTGCCCGGTGAGCGTCACCTCGGTGACGTCGTCGAACACTACCCGCGCGCCGAACTTTTCGGCCTGCTGCTGGAGCCCGTCCATCAGCTCCGGGCCCTGGACGCCGGCGGGGAAGCCGGGGAAGTTCTCCACCTCGGTGGTGTTCATCAGCGCACCTCCCGCGGTGACTGCTCCGGCGATGACCAGCGGCGCCAGCCCGGCCCGTGCGGCGTAGATCGCGGCGGTGTAGCCGGCAGGGCCGGACCCGATAATGATCAGCTGTTCAGTCATGGCTGCCTGCTACTTTCCGGCGGGAAGGAGTTCGGAAATCAGGGCCTCGATGCGGGCCTTGATGTCGTCGCGGATGGGACGGACGGCGGCCACGCCCTGGCCGGCCGGGTCCTCGAGCTCCCAGTCCTCGTAGCGTTTGCCCGGGAAGATCGGGCAGGTATCGCCGCAGCCCATGGTGATCACAACGTCGGATTCCTGCACGGCCTCGGTGGTGAGGACCTTGGGGATCTCGGCGGACATGTCGATGCCGAGTTCGGCCATCGCCTCGACGGCTGCCGGGTTGACCTGGTCCGCCGGGGCGGAACCGGCGGAGCGGACTTCGATCCCGCCCTTGGAGAGCGTGCTGAGGAAGGCTGCGGCCATCTGGGAGCGGCCGGCATTGTGGACGCAAACGAACAGAACGGAAGGCTTTTTGGCGGTTTCGTAGCTCACGGGTTTCTCCTGGAATCAGCTGTGGGACGGGTGCTTCGCGGTCCGTTTGAGGTCCTGCGCCCGGCAAGTGTGGCGCTCGGCGGAACATTGATAAGAATCGATGTAGAAAGTATTGGACTTTAGATTGATGAATGTCAATTTCTGCCTTATGTCGGCTTGGCCGTCCCGCCTGGTGTCGCGGCCCGGTTAGGCTGCGAGCACGCGCGGCGCGAGGCCATTGACCCGGTGGGCGATGTCATCGAAAGCCTTCTCGAAGGCATCCTCGGTGCCCAGCCGAAGCGGGTCCGGCACCGACCAGTGCACACCACCCAGGCCGGTCAGTTCCTCATGGGCGTTGTCGCACACGGTCACCAGCAAGTCACCTTCTCCCGCCACCTGCTGCAGGCTGCGTGGACGACAGTCTGCCAGGTCCACGCCGTGCCGGCTGGCGACGTCGATAGCGCCTTGTGCGATGCGGTCCGCGGGGTGTGTCCCCGCCGACGTCGAGGGAATTTCGCTGGCCTGCTGCCAGAGGGCGGCGGCCAGCTGGGACCTGGCACTGTTTCGCGTGCAGACGAACACAACGCGGCGTGCCCCGTGCCCGGCTCCCGGCACCAGGCCCGCCAGGGCTCCGGCTGCAAGCCGGATATAGCTGCGCCGCCCGTCGGCTTCGGAGCGGCGGCGGGCGGCCAGCCCGGCCTCTTCCAGCGCGCGCAGGTGGTGGGAGAGCAGATTTGACGGCATTCCCAATTCTGCCTGCAGCTCCGTCGGGGAAAAGTCGCCCAGGGTCAGCAGATCCACGATGCGCAGCCGCGCAGGATCGGCCAGGGCCGCATGCTTGGCCACCCGGGCCCTAAAGCCTACTGTCTCAATATTCATTGGTTCAATTTTGACTGAGTTAATTCTTTGGGTCAAGCTGTTGCCATGACTTTCAACCAGCCGCCGCTGTGGCGCCGTGCCGTGGCCGAATTCCTCGGCACCAGTTTGCTCGTAGCCATAGTGGTCGGCTCCGGCATCGCCGCGCAGCAGCTCTCCCCCAACGACGTTGGCCTGCAGCTGCTGCAGAACAGCACAGCGACGGTGTTGGGCCTGACGGTGCTGATTCTGATGCTCGGGCCCGTGAGCGGCGCACATTTTAATCCCGTGGTCTCCCTTGCCGACTGGATCCTGGGCCGGCGCAGCGGTACCGGGCTGAGCCTGCCGGAGCTTGGCACCTACGTCTTTGCCCAGGTCCTGGGCGCGGTCGGTGGCAGTGTGGTCGCTAACGCCATGTTTGAGGTGGGCACCTCCATCTCCGCCAAGGAGCGCGCAACCCCGGGGCATCTGCTGGGTGAGGTCGTAGCTACCGCCGGTCTCATCCTGCTGATCTTCGCCCTCGCAGCCACCAAACGCGGTGTCCTCGCCGCGCCGGCCGTGGGCGCCTACATCGGCGCCGCGTACTGGTTCACGTCCTCAACGTCGTTCGCGAACCCGGCAGTGACCGCCGGCCGCGTCTTCAGTGACACCTTCGCCGGAATCGCCCCGGCATCCGTTCCGGGATTTGTCCTGGCGCAGCTTGTCGGCGCGGCAGTCGGCCTTGGCCTGATCCTGGTCCTGTTCCCTTCCGCAGCCCGCACCGCGGACGCCGTCGTCCTCCCCCACAGTTCCGAACCGACCAGTTCCTAGCCTTCGCCGGCTCCGGGCGGGGCATCGCCCCCGCTACACGGCGGGTGGGGAGCTGAGGGCGGTCAGGGCCGACAACTTCTCTTCACCAATGGGTTCTTCGGGCAGCAACGGAATGAGGGCGAACCGGTCGGTCAGGGTGTGCACCTTCGTGATCTGTTCGATTTCGCTCGCGGCGCGGGCCCGCAGGAACGGCGTCTGCGGGTGTGCTGCGGCGATCGAGTTGTTGATGACCCAGGCCCACGGGTGGATTCCCGCCCTTTCCAGGTCTTTCTGCAGCTCTTCGGCTTCCAGGACCGGTGTGGTTTCGGCCAGCGTAACGAGGACAACCTTGGTCTGGGCCGGGTCCTGCAGCCGCATAAGCGGTGTTACGAATCCCATGGTGTCGCCAACCTGGCGGGCGATCTCCCGGTGGTACGAACCGGTGGCGTCCAGCAGTAGCAGGGTGTGGCCGGTCGGTGCCGTGTCGATCACCACAAAGTGCCGGCGGGACTCCTGGACCACCCTGGAGAACTGCCGGAACACCGCAACTTCGTCCGTGCACGGGGACATCAGGTCCTCGGCCAGGGCCGCGCGTCCGTCATCGTCCAGGCTCCTGCCCTTGGTCGCCATCACGTGTTCGCGGTACTCCTGGATGGCTGCCTCCGGATCGATGCGCGAAACCGTCAGGCCCGGAATGGAGCCATGGAGGGTTTCGGTCAGGTGCGCTGCCGGATCGGTCGTGGTGAGGTGGACCGCATGCCCGCGCCTGGCCAGGGCAACCGCAATGGCCGCAGCGACGGTGGTCCTCCCGACGCCGCCCTTGCCCATGCACATCAACAGGCCGTGGCCGTCGAGCTCCACGTCGTCCACCAGGGCAGCCAGCGGGGCGTCCGCAATCTCGGGGAGCAGCGCGGCATCACCAGTGATCGCGGCGCCGGAAGTGGGCGCGAACAGGGATTCAAGCGCCGCAATGCCGACCATGTTCCCCGGCTTCAGATCCAGGACATCGCGTGGCAGGCCGGCGACCGCCTCGGGAATGGCAGCGAGGGCCGCGGCTTCCCGGGCGCGCAGGGCCTGTGCGAGCTGCTCCGCACCGGCGGCAGGCGGCAGGACGCCGTTGACAACGACGTAACCTCCCCCGATTCCGATCTGGTTCAGTTCCCGATAGGTCCGCTCGATCTCGGTCAGCGACGAGGTCTGCGCCCGGCTGACCAGCACAAGCCGGGTCCTCGCCGGGTCAGTGAGTGCCTGGACCGCCTTGGCGTAGACCTGCTTGTGCTTTTCCAGCCCTGAGAGGGGTCCGAGGCAGGACGGATCGCCTTTGCCGGCCTCGAGGAAATCGGTCCACGAGCCGGGCAGCTGCAGCAGCCGGATCGTGTGACCCGTCGGGGCGGTATCGAAGATGATGTGGTCGTAGTCCCCGTAGGCCGTGTCGTCGGCGAGCAGGCTGGTGAACTCATCGAAGGAGGCAATCTCCGTGGTGCAGGAACCGGACAGGCTCTCGGCAATGCCGGCCAGTTCGGTCTCGGGAAGGAGGCCGCGGACGGGGGCAATGATCCGCTCGCGGTAGGCCTCGGCCGCCTGCTCCGGGTCAATTTCCAAGGCGGAGAGTCCCGGCACGGCCGGGATGGGAGTGACACTGTTCCCGATTCTTATGCCGAAGACCTGGCCAACATTGGAGGCGGGGTCGGTGCTGACCAGCATGACTGCCTTGCCGGCCCTGGCCAGGGTGAGCGCTGTTGCGCATGCTACGGAGGTCTTGCCCACGCCGCCCTTGCCGGTAAAGAACAAAAAACGGGGCGTGTTCTCAAGAAACTTCACGCCGGCAACTCCCCCGTGGGTTCGCTGGCCAGGTTGTGGCGCGCAATGCCGGCGCCCGGGCCCCGGAGATGCGGCACCGGGCCGCAGGCACCAGGGCCGCAGGCACCCATGTCGCAACAGGGGGCGGATTCGCAGGTTCGGATAGCAGGCATGTGGTCCTCCCTAGACGGCAACTCCCCCTAGCGTATCGACAATCATCGATAACCTTAAGCAGGGCCGGCGCGCCGCTGGCAGCGGCCTAGTTCCGGTTCTCCGGCGGCAGCGCGAGCTGGAGTTTGCGGACCTTGCCGCGGCCCACGATGTAGCCGCGGCCGGGGACGAAGTCAGTGCTGATCCGGCCCAGCGAGGTGCTGAGCAGGCTGTCGCCGTCGATGTCGCCCGGGTTCAGCAGCAGGCCACGGCGGCCGGACTTGAACGGTTGCGCGAGGGACCAGGCCGAGGACCAGGTGGAGGTTTCGGACTCGCCCACCACCCACTGTTCGGCCTTGATCGAGGCAGTGACGAGCCGTTCGATCCCGGATTCCGCCCCTGTGTCGGTGAAGTCGGTCAGCCCCTCGATGAAGATTGCGAGCTTGCCCGGGGTGCCGGTGGAGTAGTCCACGAGTTCGTCAAGTGCCTCCTCGACGTCGTCGGCGCCCACCACGGAACGGTCCCAGAGCTTCAGGGACGCTGCCGCCGAGCGGCGGGAACCGATGTAGAAGAGCTCGACGCCGGGGTTTGACCGGCGCAGCGCGTAGGCAAGGGTCACCAGTGCCACGGTGCGGCCGGCACCGGGAGGGCCGGCGAGGAGCAGCGGGCCCTTGGCCAGGATCTCGGCGGGCTGGAGCGTTTCGTCGTCGACGCCGATGACCGGCAGGTCAGGGCTGCCGGCGGGCAGGATGTCGAGGTCGATCTGGTCCGGCAGGCGTTCAATCTGCGGGGCCGGTTCGACGCCTTGGCGCAACATGGCCTGGCTGAGTTTGTTGACCTCGCGGGCCTGCACGGCCAGGTTGGAGTTGCCGCCAAGCACGGCGAGCTGCACTTCGAGGTTGCCCAGCAGGCCGCGCCCCGGCGGCGAGGCCTGGCCCAGGACATCCTTGGGCACATCCATCGAGAGGTAGTCGTCCTCGGAGGACAGCCGCAGCACCAGCCGGCGCTGGATCGAGGCCAGCAGCGACGCCGGCACCGAGTTGGGCCGGTCCCCGCTGATGACAAGGTGGATGCCGAGCGGACGGCCGTCGGTGGCGAGCTGCAGGAAGATGTCCCATAACGCGGAGAGCTTGCTGTATTCGTAGGCTTCCCGGAAGGCGGACATACCGTCCACCAGCACAAAGATCCGCTTTTCCGCCGGCTGCTCCGCCAGGGTCCGGTACTCCACGATGGTCGACGCCCGGACCTCCGAGTAGCGGGCCGCCCGGTCGTCGGCCAGGTCCCGGAGCCAGCGCAGCAGCCGGCCGACCCGCTCGACGTCGTCGCCGTTGATGATTTCGCCGACGTGCGGCAGTCCGTCGAGCATCTTCAGCCCCGAGGAGCCGCAATCGATGCCATAGATGTTTACCGGGCCGCCGCGCGGGGTGACAGCGGCGGCGATCGCGATGCCGCGCAGGGCAGCGGACTTGCCGGATCCGCCGGTGCCGTAGATGGCCATGTTGCCGTCCCGGTCCGGCTCGTAGAACACCGTGGGCTGGTCCTGGTGCGCCGGGTCGTCCGCGACGCCCAAGAGCAGCCGTTCGTCAGTGCGGGGGTTGGGCAGCCGGGAGAAGTCATAGGTCGTGGCGAGTTCGTCGAGCCAGGGTTTGCGGGGAGGCTCGATGGAGAGTACGTCGGCGGCTTTGATGATGTTCGCCGTCATCCTGGCGATGTCGTTCAGGCCCGCCGCTTCTTCCTGCACCGGGTTCTCGGGTGCCGGCGCGGCCCAGGCCGGACCTGAGCCGAAGGCCATCTCGACGATCTCGATCTGCGGCCGCTGCGGCTTCTCGGTGGTCCAGCCGCCGGCGTAACCGGTCTGGAAGCCCTGGATCCGGCCGGGACCGGTCTTGGCGGCGCCGCGTCCGGGAATGGAGGGGTCGAAGTACGCAGCCGTCGGCACGCCGAGGATGTCGATCGCGTCATCCTCATCGGCCATCCGCAGCGCCACCCGCAGGTTGGTGTTGGCGCGCAGGCTTTCCTTGATCACCCCGGCCGGGCGCTGGGTGGCCAGGATCAGGTGCAGGCCCAGGGAGCGGCCGCGGGCGGCGACGTCCACCACGCCGTCGACAAACTCCGGGACTTCGGTGGCCAGCGCCGCGAACTCGTCCACGATGATGATCAGGTACGGCGGCGCGTCCGGGTCCGCTTCGCGCTGGAGCTCCAGCAGGTCCTTGGCCTTTTTCCGGTTCAACAGCCGTTCGCGGTAGTGCAGTTCGGCCCGCAGGGAGGTCAAGGCACGGCGGACAAGGTGCTGGGACAGGTCGGTGACCAAGCCCACGGTGTGCGGCAGCTGCAGGCAGTCCGCGAACGCGGCGCCGCCCTTGTAGTCAACGAAAAGGAAACTTACCCGGTCCGGGCTGTACGCTGCGGCCATTCCCATCACCCAGGACTGCAGGAACTCGGATTTTCCGGCGCCGGTGGTGCCGCCAACAAGTGCGTGCGGTCCCTCGTTTTTGAGGTCGAGGTAGAGCGGTTCGATGCCTTTGGAGCCGACCAGTGCCCGGAGCGTGCCGTTGTCCTTGCGGTTGGGCACCGCGGAGGCCCGGACGGAGTTGTTCTCGGTCCAGCGTTCGGCCACGACGGCCGGGTTGTCCAGGAAATCCTTGCCGATCAAGGTGGCGTAGGAAACTGCCCGGGGCAGGTCGGATTCGTCCTCGAGCGGCTTGCCGACGTCCACAACGGGGGTGAGCATCCGCGCCAGTTGGGCTGCCAGGCCGGCATCGAGGCTTTCGCAGCTCACCGGGAAGGTGTGCCGGCCGAGCCGGACCTGGCCGGTGGTGGTTCCGTGCTCGCCGTCGATGGCCATAAAGTCCCGGCACGCGGCCGGCAGTTGCTGCACCGACGAAGCCACCCACATCACGTGTACCCCCGAGTCGGGGCCGCGTTCGAGCATCCGGGTGAGCCTGCCGCGGTCCACCGGGGCGTCGTCCTCGACGACCACCAGCACGGTGGGCAGCAGCGGCCCGGCAAGGTCGGTGCTGAGCGGGTCGACGCCGGGCCGCAGGACGGGGCGGGGCGTCTGGGATGCTGCCTCGCGCTGGTCGATCAGGTCTTCCAGTCTTGACAGCAGGGCCGAGCCGCCCCCCGGGCCGGCGGCAAGATGGTCGCCGCTGAGCGGGCTGTGGCCGGAGCCGACGTGCGGGAGCCACTGCAGCCACTCCCAGCGTTCCTTGGATTGCGCCGAGGTGATGGCGGCCAGCACCACTTCCGCTGGCGAATGCAGGCCCGCGAGCTGCAAGACCATCCCGCGGGCAACATCGTCGACCAGGCCGCGGGGACCGGCGAGGCCGAAGGAGCCGGCGGAGCGCAACTGCGAGACGATCGGCACACCTTCGATGTCCCGGAACTGTGCCAGGCACTGCTGGATTTCGGCCATGTACTCGGCTTCGGTATCGCTGCTGTTGGGCTCTTCGAACTGGATCCTTGAGGGCGCGGTGCCCAGGCCGAAGCGCAGTCCCAGGAAACCGGTGTGCTCGGGCCGGTGGGTCCAGAGCAGCGGGCCGAGCTTGTAGATCGAGTCCACGGTGTCACTGACCGAGGGTGTTTCCTGCAGCCGGACGGAGCGTTCCACGTTCTGCAGCCGCGTAGTTTCGGCCCGGAACGCCGCCATCGACTCGCGGAACTGCTTTAGCTGTTCCTTCCGTTCCCGTTTGGCCTGCAGCTTCTGGTCTACGTAATGGCCCACGATGAACAACGGCATCATCAGCATAAACACCACCGAGAGCACATTTTGGGTGACGGCAAACAGGATTCCGCCCATCATCAGCGGCGCCAGCAGCATGATGTACGGGAAGGCGTGGTGCTCCTGGCGCTTGGGTCCGGCCGGGAGCATCCGTTTTTGCAGTTCGAAGCGCGGCACCACCCGCGGGGAGCGGTTGAAGTCGATCAACGGGGAGCTTGGCGCGGAGCTGTGCCCGGTGCCAAGGGAGACCACGGAGACGGTTGTGTCGCCCAGGGCCACCGTGTCCGAGGAGTTAAGCGTCGCGCGGGTGACCGGCAGCCCGTCCATCAACAGCCCGTTGGCCGAATTTGTGTCCACGATCTCGACTGTCTCGCCGACAGTGATGCGGGCGTGCCGCTTGGAAGTCAGGGGGTCCGTGAGCCGGACGTCGGCGTCGCGGCCGCGGCCGAGGTAGCTGGTGCCCGAGGGCAGCGAGAATTCGCGTCCGACGTCGGGTCCGGAGAGCACACGCAGCGTTGCCGCCGCCGGACCGCGGCTCGCCCCGGGCGTCCCGAACTGCTCGCTGAGCCGGGCGAGCGAGACAATGGAGCCCGGCCGCAGCCCGGATTCGAGCAGGTTGTCCCCGCGGTCCAGGACGCTGCCCTTCATGCCGCCGGCGGCGAAGGCTTCCTCGATGCTCAAGGACAGGTTTGGCGGCGGCGCAGTGCCCCGCCGGGAGGGGTCGGCCGCCCAAAGCTGGGTGGCGATGTCAGCCACGGTAGCTAGCCCGTCAACGGTGACGGCAAGGTCTTTCGCTTCGGCCGGGTCGCGGCGCAGCGTCAGTCGGATTCTCACGCTTCCTCAACTCCGTTCAGGTCATGAGCGGGCTGGCCCAGGCCGGGCCCGCCCAGCAGGTGCAGGTCCGCCGCCGTCACCAGGTGTGAGGTGATGGCATGTTCAACGAGCCGTGCGCGGCGGTTGCTCGCAAGTTTTCCGCCGCCTCCACGCAGGCCGGCGACCCCCGCTTTGTCGAGCTTGTCGCACACATTGTCCAGCTTTCTGTTGAACCGGGTCAGGGCCCAGCCCAGCGACCTGGCGGCCTCTGCCGAGGACGGGATGGCGCTGAAGCCGGTCCCGTCGCGGCGCAGCATGGGTTCGGCGAGGGCCACGATCAGGGCCTTCTGCGAGTCGGTAAAAAGCACCGGGCCGATAGTGGTGTCTCCGCTGCTGTCCGCGTCGCGGGATTCCTGCCGAAACGCAGGAGTCCGCAGGTGGACGGCAAACTCGTAGGTGGTGGGGCCTGCGGTGAAGATGACGTTGGTCAGGCTAAAGACCAGTGGAATCCGTGCGCCCGGCGAGAGCCAGGCCTGCATCCCGCCGGAGGCGTCAGCGATGGTGGCCGAGAGCCTGCTGCCGACATTGTTCAGCCACCAGATGCCGTCGTAGCGGGCGATCTGCAGGAACTGCCGGTGCAGGTACGGATTGTCATCCACCTCAAGGTCGCCTTCGCGGCCGATGCTGAAGATGTCATCGTCCGCGGGCTCATGCCACTCGCCGCAGAAATCTATCGCCAGATCCCCCATATGCCATGCCTTTCTGGACATTGTTGCTGCTATTTGCTGACGCAGGCGATCGAATCCGGACCCAGCGGCGAAGACGCCCCGTCGGTGCGGACGATCATCACCTGAATGCAGCTGGGTTCGGCCGGATTCGCGGCAATTTCAGCGGCCGGCCCGGCGGACGACTGGTAGTCCCCGTCACCCTTGAGAGTGTGGACCCGCCACTTGTAGCTGTCGCCGGGTTTCGGCTGCGGGTTGGTCCAGGTGAAGCTGACCTTCCCGGCCGCCCCGGCCACCCCGGCCAGCGCGGTGACGTCGGGCACTGTGCCGTTGTCCAGGGCGTCGGCGGGCGGTTTGCTGACCTGGTCGGTGGCTTTCGGAGCCGGCTCGGACCCGGTGGTTGACGCAACTATTCCGAGCACGGCGGCGGCCACCAGGACGGTGCCGCCGACAATCGAGAGCAGCAGCGTACGTCGGCCGTGGCCGGCCGGGTGGGCCTCCGCGCCGTCGTTTGGGCTGGCCGCGGGGGCCGTGCTGGAGCGGTTGACCGTGGCCGCAAGGTCATCTTCGGGGGCCGCAGCTCCTTCGGCGGCTCCGGTTACGGGGGCCTCGAAGGCCGGCAGCGCCGGCGGGCGGTGGATGGTTGCGTTGTTGAACGTTGTTGCGTTGTCCACTGTGGAACTGGTGTCAGCGCCGCCGAACCGGGCCGGGAAGGTCGGTGTGTTGCCGGTGGCGTCCGGGTCGATCGCGGCGACGCTGCGGACCCTGGTTTCTTCGAAGCCGTCGTCCGGATGGTTTTCCTCCGCGCGCGGTTCCTCCAGGACCTCGAACGGTGTCACGGAGAGGTTCAGCTCGGCCTGGATCCGCTGCAGGGCCAGTGCGAAAGCGTGCGCCGAGGAGTATCGGGATGGTGCGGCCTTGGCCATCGCCGTCGCGAGCGCCAGTTCCAGGGATTCCGGGACATCGGCGCGGCCCAGCTTGGGCACCGGCAAGTTGGTGATCCGTGAGATCAGCTCCCGCTGGGAGTTGTCCGCCCCCGGCAGCACAAACGGGGACC
This sequence comes from Arthrobacter sp. AL05, assembly GCF_029960715.1. NCBI lineage: Bacteria > Bacillati > Actinomycetota > Actinomycetes > Micrococcales > Micrococcaceae > Arthrobacter > Arthrobacter sp. AL05. The sequence continues at coordinate 260,275 of NZ_JASBRC010000002.1, read as the reverse complement.
GGCCGGCCAGCAGGGTGTACAGCGTGGCGCCGAGCGCCCAGACGTCCACCAGGACCCCGTCGACATGGTGGCCGGTGAACTGCTCGGGCGGCGACCACGGGATGGACATGCCGGCGTCCTCGTCCGAGTCTCCGGCGAGGGTTCCGGAGATCCCGAAGTCAGTCAGGGCCGGCCGGTTGTAGTCGGTGACGAGGATGTTCGCCGGCTTAATGTCGCGGTGCGCTATCCCGGCCCGGTGGGCGGTCTCGACGGCGGACGCCACCTGAATGCCGACTGCGAGCACCTCGTCCACGCTGAAGGGCTGCCGACGGTAGCGGACGTCCAGGCTGGGCCGCGAGCAGTACTCCATCGCGAGGTAGGAATGCCCGGCGTCGGTGATTTCGGCTTCGAAGATCGTCACGATGTAAGGGTGCGAGGACAACTGCGCCATCAAGTTTGCTTCGGATTCGAAGCGGCGGCGGGCACCCTCGGTCTTCAGGTCCGAAAGCAGTACCTTGACGGCGACATTGCGGCGCGGCCGCTCCTGCCCGTAGAGATAGACGTCGGAGAATCCGCCGGAGCCGAGCAGGCTGATGTAATTGAAGCCCGGAATCACCGGCGGCGGGGCTACCGGCCGTTTGGAGCTCACGGGATCTCCTCAAAACGCAGCGAGATGCCGTCGCCGACCTCGGCGATGTCACCGTCCAGCACGATTGCCATTTCGCCCTGGGCGAGCCGGCGCGGGGGTTGTCCTTCGCGGACCAGTACCGTGCCGTTGGTCGCCTTCAAATCACACAGCATCACGTGCCAGCCTTCTAGCCGGACCTCCACATGCGAGCGGGAGATGTCTCCGCTGGGGCTCGCTACTTGAATCAGCTTGGGCATCACGGCGCCCTGGACGCGGGACACCGAAGGCTGGCGTCCCACGATGAGGGACTGGGTCAGGTCGATCAGCTCACCGGTGGACAGGCGCATCTGGCCGAGGCGGGGCCGCCTGACCTGGACGCCGTCACCGGGCAGCGGCTGGCCGCAGCGGCCGCACTGGGCGCACGTGGACGGGTTGGCGTGGCCCTGCGGGCAGACCCGGGCAAGCACCATCGGTCCGGTAGCCTGTTCCGCCGGCGCGCGCTGGGTGCTGGGCGGCTGCGGGCCGGCACCGGCGAGGTCGCCCTTGATGATGGTCTGGCCGTCGTGGTCGGCGTCCGTTTCGGTGCGGGCGGCCGGGAGCATCGGAACGTGCTGCTGTGCCGCCGTCGGCAGGGGGACCGCCGGCAGTGGCGCAAGCGCGGGTGCCGGCGCGGGCGCAGCCGGCGAGGAACGGTCCCCGCCGGTGTGCCAGGGGACGGAATCGATCAGTCCGGTGGACACCGGGTGCGGGGCCGCGGGTGGATCCGGGGCAGGGGCGGAAGCGGCTGCTGGTTCCGCCACCGCCACCGCCGCGGCCGGCTCAGGCGTCGGCCCTGGGGGCGTTTCGGCAAAGTCACCGGAGAGTTCCGAGTCGGCGTCCGGGTCCTCGCGGACGGCTGCGTCTTCGATATTCCGCATCACCGTTTGTTCCCAAAGGTGATCGTAGCTGCCTGTCGGCTCCTGTTCGGCGGGCTCCGATGCGGCGGGCTTTTGCGCTCCGGAGGCTTCCTGATCCTGATCCGGACCGGCGGGTTCCCGGCCTGCGGCCGCCGGTTCCGGTTCGGGTTCCGGTTCAGCGGCCGCCGGTTCCGGTTCGGCCGGCGCTGCGGCCGCCGGTTCCGGTTCCGGTTCCGGTTCCGGTTCCCCGTGCAGCGTCCGCTCCAGCTCCAGGTCCTCGACGGGATATGCCAGCACGGTCTCTGCCGACGCACCGTCGGCGCCCGCCCCGGCGGCCGTCAGTGCACCCGGCAGGGCAGCCGCACGAAGGTCCATCCGCAGGCCCTTGAGCAGAACCACCCCGTCTGCCAGCCGCAGCTCCGCGGCGGCGCGGGGCGCACCTGCGGCCTCCGCACCGGGAATTCTCAGGCTGAATCCGTCGGCAGCTTCGAACCGCCGTTCGGTCCACGTGGTCACGTCTCGGCCGCTCAGTTCCACCGGGCCGCCGGGCAGCTCCACCGTCAGGTCGATCCCGCCGCGCAGGAACAACTGGAGAGAACCGGTGCCGGCCACTATCGCAAACCACGGCAGCCGGGCAAGTGACCCGCCCGAGGCCGCGGACAAGGTATCGAGGACTTCGGGCGCTTCCGGTCCGGTGCCCAGAAGTTCCCACAGCGACTCAACGAGGGCCGGTGTGCTGTCCGGGTGCAGCAGCACCACGGTTCCCGAGCGCACCACCCCGAGCCAGCTGCCCGGTGTGTAGCGCACTGCAGCGGTGGCGTTAGTGCTTGGCATCGTTGGGGTCCTTGCCCGGTCCACCAACAGCCGGTCCACCAACAGCCGGTCCATCAACAGCTTGTCGCTCAACAGCATGTTCGCGCGCATCGGCCCTGGGCAGGGTGTCTTCGTCTTCCGCTGCGGACGCACTGCGCGGCGCTGTCCGCACGACGCCGTCGTCGTTGCTGACATCGGTGGCGTCCAGCACAATGCAGGTGACGTTGTCCCTGCCGCCGCTGCGCAGGGCCGCCTGGATGAGCTCATCCACGGCTGCCTGCGGGTCCGCCCGGGAGCGCAGGATACTGCCGATGTGCTCGTCGTCGAGTTCGCCATTGAGCCCGTCGGAACAGACCAGGATGCGGTCGCCTTCCTCAATCGGCAGCAGCCAGTAGTCGGCTTCGATTTCGTCGCCGGTGCCCAAGGCCCGGGTGACAACGTGCCGGCGCGGATGCACGGCGGCCTGCGCCGGGCTGATCTGCCCGGCATCAACAAGTTCCTGGACTTCGGAATGGTCCACGCTGACCTGGCTTAGTTGGCCCTGACTGAGCCGGTAGGTCCGGGAGTCACCGATGTTCAGGACCAGCCAGTAAGGCACGCCCGTCTGCTCCACCACCACAACCCCGGAAAGTGTGGTCCCGGCGCGGGAACCGGTGGCTTCCCGGATACTTTCGTCGGCCAGCAGCAGGTATTCCTGCACAACGCCGGCGGTGGCATCACGCCCGCCGCTCGCCAGCTGCGGGATCCGGGCAAGGGTGCGGACGCAGATGCCGCTGGCGATTTCGCCGGCCTCGTGCCCGCCCATGCCGTCCGCGACGGCGAAGACGGGATCGGCGGCGATGTAGGAATCCTCGTTCATCTCGCGCCGCAGGCCCCGGTCCGTGCCGTAGCCGCAGCTCAGCCGGAGTCCGGAGGTACCGCTGGGGGGCCCGTCGGGGGCGGTGCCTGGGGTGGCTGGGGAGGGAACGGCGGCCGGCTGGGGAATCATGCCTGTCCTAGGTAGAAGGAGCGGTCACCGAAGTGCACGGTGGAACCTGGGCGGACGTGGGTGGGTACCCCCGCCGCGAGGACGGCATGGGTACCGTCCGGGGTGCTGACGGCGCTGCCGTTGGTGGAGTTGCGGTCTGTCACCCAGACGCCCCCGTTTCCGGCGTGCAGATGGAGGTGGGTCTTGGAAATGGAACGCCCGGGATCGGCGACCGGGATAAGCTGCACCGGCCCCTCGCCGGGGTGCCCGGCGGGGTTCCGGCCGACCAGCACCGTGCGGTCCAGCTCAATCTCACGGCCGTCATCAAGCCGGATCCGGAGCATCGCCACGGTGATCGGGGCCTGCGTGTCGCGGACCTGGGTACGGTCGTGGTCCTCGTCGGGGTGCGCGGCCGGCAGGACGCTTGCGACGGCGGCCTCCGGTGCTGGGCCGGGCCGCGGTGCTGGCCCGGGCTGATGGGCTGGCCCGGGCTGCGGCCCGAGCACCGGCGGCTGCCATTGGCCGGCGGCGGGCGCCGCGGCTGCGGCCGGGGCGGACGCGGGCGCCGCGGCTGCGGCCGGGGCGGGCCGGGCGGACGCGGGCGGCGCGGCGGCCATGGCTCCGGCCAACGGCGAAGCGACCTGCCGGACCGCTGGAAGGTCAAGGGGCGCGAAGCTGTAAGGGCCTTGGATCCCACCGGTCGTGATCGGGTTGCGTCCGGCCTTTACATCGAAGACCAAGGTCTTCGCGGCAGCGTCGTGCCAGCCGCGGAGCTTCCCGTTCCGATCCCACGAGCTGGACAGGACCACCAGGACAGCCCAGGCAGCGCCGAGGAACACGAGGGGCCCCAGCACCACCAAGGCCACACCAAACCACTGGAAAATCACCACGGCAGCCGCAGCGATCACGGCGAGCAGCAGACCGGCCCCGGTGATAAGGCCACGCAGGAACACCGCTCCCCCGCCCGGCGCGAAACCATCGGCGTCCGAGCTGCGGATGCCCATCAGGCTGTTGCCGGCCGTCACGCCGGAACGGCCCTCAAGCACGGCAAGAACCACTGTGTAGATCAGGGTGAGGCCTGCACCAATGCCGCCGAACAGCACCAGGGACGAGGTGTTGTACACGATAAAGCCGCCGCTCTGGCTCCGGGTAATACCGGCCAGCCCGATGGCCAGCAGCACAGTCAGGATGGTCACCGGCGCCAGCCAGTCCAGCACTGCCGCACCCAGCCGTTTCCCGGCAGCCGCGGGTACCAGCTCCAGCTTGTGTGGCACCGAAGGACCTCCCCCTTGTCCGCGGGCCGGGGCGGGGCCCTGCGTTACGGGGATCCTACCGGGGATCCCGTGCGCATGCGAAGGCTCCCGCACGTTGTGCGCGTTCCGCGCGGAACGGTTGCTCAGCGGCGTCCCGCAGGAGGTACAAAAGGCAGCCCCCGGCCGGAGCGGCTGTTGGCAGCGCGGGCAGCGTTCGACGTCGTCGGTCATGGCTCGTTGTGGTTCTTCCTGGCGGTCTGGCTGGCGTCGGCTGCAGAGTCGGCGGCAGCAGCAACGGAGGCTGCCTGCACCGGGCCGGACTCCACTGTACCTGCCGGTGTTGCCGGAGCTGCCTGCCGGCCGCGTTTTGTGCCCGGAACGCGGGGTTTGAGGCCCCGCAGGGTGAGCGCCGCCCGGCCGTCAGCCAGCAGGGAGCGCGGCGAGAACCGGGCCCGCTGCCGTCCCCAAAACCCGAGCGCTCCGGTCATCTCCTGCAGCGAGCCGTCCACGATTTCCCAGTACTGCCGCACCTGGTCCTCACTGGGCTGGCCGGCGCCGAAGATTGCGGCATCGGCCCGGTTGGCGAGCAGGATGGTGGTCCCCCGGGCGGACGGAAACGCCTCGGCAAGCACAACGGCGGACTCCCGGCGGGTCGCGCGGCTGTCCACTTCGGCGCCGAGGTCGGCCGCGAGGCTCACCACTTCGCGCCAGCCACCGCCGACACGCTGCGCAGCCGGTCCGTCACTGAAGCGCGCCTTCCGGCGCCGCGACTTCAGCAGCGCGATCAGCAGCAACGGCAGCGCGAGGATCCCCACCGGGATCAGCGCGAACCCGATCGCCGTCAGGAGCGGTCCCCAGAACAGCCAGGGGTTGTTTTTCTTCTCATCCGCGTCCAGCGCATCCGGTGAAGAGTCCGGCGGAAGGTCCGCGGGTTCCTGCGGCGGGGGCGGCGGCTGCAGCACCTGCGGCTTGGGTTTGGACTTGTTTTCCGGGTCCGGCGGGATCGGCACATTGTCCTTCGGCGGCGTCGGGTCGAAGGACACCCAGCCCACACGGTCGAAGGCGACCTCAACCCAGGCGTGAACGTCCTTGCCGGTGATCTTCACCTCGCCGGCACCGTTTTCCGGGCTTTTCGGGTCCGGGTAGAACCCCATCACTACCCGGGACGGGATGCCGAGGTGCCGGAGCATCAGGGACATCGCGACGGCGTACTGTTCGTCGTCGCCGAGCATCTGTTTGGCGGTGAGCAGGCTCCGGATCCGGTTCGCGCTGTGACCGGAGACGCTGGGCAGCTGGCCGTCGGCGATCAGGCCGTTGCTGAAGGCGCCCTTCTTCTGGAAGTGAGCCTCGACCTGGCGCACCCGGTCAATGGCCGTAGGGGCGTCGGCCGCCAGCTCGTTGGCCTGGGACCCGACAACCGGCGGTACCTCGGCGGCATCCGGCAGGGCTATCTTGGCGAAGTCGTACTGCGTCAGCTGGCCGTGTTCCAGGGTGGCGGGATCTGCTACCTGGACCCGGTAGGAGTCGCCCTTGGCAAGCCCCTTGGTCGTCACAGCGGTGTCCGTGCCGGCATTAAAGTACAGGCCGGACGCCGCGCCGGAGCCGTCGCGGACAAAGCTGATCCCGGTGGTTTTGCGGCCGCCGGGCAAGAAGTAGCCCTGGTAGTCCCCGATCGTGATGTCCAGGGCGTAATTGTTGCTCGGGACGATCCCGCCGGCGTCGGCCAGGGTGTTGATGGACTTGGCGTCGCCGACCTTGCTGAAGCTGCCGGAGCCGTTGGGATCCATGTTGTAGTTGGTGCCGTTGAAGGAGTCGAGGGCGGCGAGCCGGACCCGGGCGTCCTTGGGCAGGCCCTTGACGACAAAGAGGTTGTCGTCCTTTTTGTCCTTGACGAAGTTCCGAAAGCTCGCCAGCGGGGTGACGTAGTCCTTGGGGTCGAACGGCGGAACGATCGTGTTGCGCAGCACCCGGCGGTCCTCGCCCGCGGTGACCAGCGGGGACGCGACGGCGGTGACCCCGACGGCGACGGCGATCACGGCCGCGGCGGTGCCCAGCCGGCGAAGGGTGGCGGAGCGGGCGTTGGCCGGGTCCGTCTCCAGCCGGTTCACGGAGACCTTGCGGGTGTCGCTGCGGCGCAGCGCGTCGCGGCGAAAGGTGGCCCAGGCGATAGCGACAACCGTGAGTGAGATACCGCGTTCGACCGTGAGGAAACTGGCGTTTGTGCTGAACGCAATGCCCGTGATGAACAGCACCAGCACCGGCAACAGCGGCCAGTACGGGCTTTTCAGCCGCCAAATCAGCAGCCCGGCGGCCAGCGCGGTGAGGAGCGAGCTCAGGAACGGCACAATCAACGTTCCACCGGCGGTGCCGACCGGAACGCCGACGGTGAGCATATCCTTCCAGGCGAACACAACGCCCAGCAGCAGGGTGCGCAGCGAGGCGAGGGTGGGCAGGACGCCGGCGAACGAGGCCTCCGGGACCGCCAGTGCCGTGCCGAAAACGAGGTATACAGTAAGTGTCAGGGCGGCGGTAATCAGGAGCCCGAGCCGGTAGTGCACTGTGGCCGCGGCCAGGGCGAGGCCCAGCAGGATGCCGCCGAAGCCCGCGACCAGGTAGTACGGGTCGCCGCCGAAGCTGAGGCCGAAGCCCAGCACGCCGAGGCCCAGCAGCACGGTGAGGGCACCGGCGTCGAGCGCGAGATGCCATAGCGGCTGGCCGCCGGCGAATCCGGAACGTTTCGGCGCGGCGGCGTTGCTGCGCCGCCGGGCCGTTGTGGCGGTGCTCATGCTGCCGCCTTCCGCAGCACTGCGGCCAGGTCTGAGAGGTCTCCGAGGGTCAGCACGGTCAGGTCCCCGATGTTGGCCCTGGCCGGCGCGGCTCCGGACTGGAGCCGGACCGCGAGGCTGCGGACACCCAGCGGCACCGAGGCCGAGGCGGAGCGCAGCTGGGTGGGGGTGACGTTGCTGCCGACGAGCAGGAACACAACGGAGGCATTGGGGACGGTGTCCGCCAGGCTGCGGGCCAGGTCGACGGCGGTTTTGCGCTGGGGTGCGCCGACGATCCGGGTCATGTCATCGAGCATGTTGCGGCCCGTTTCGCAGCGCAGCGGTCCTTTTTGGGTCAAAACGTCGAGGTCGCGTTGTTCGCGGATGGCCTGCCGTCCGATCGAGGCCGCCGCTGAGACGGCGAGCTCGAATTCCTCCTCGGAGGCGTATTCGTTTGTGTTGATGGACAGCGAGATGGCGAGGTGGGCTCGGCGGGTTTCCTCGAACTGCCGGACCATCAGCTTGTTGGTGCGGGCTGTGGTTTTCCAGTGGATGTGCCTCCGGTCATCGCCGGGCACATAGTCGCGCAGGGCATGGAAGGAGACGTCGGCGCTGGAAAGGTCAGTGGTGGGCATACCCTCGAGGTCTCGGATGAAACCGGCAGCCGAGCCGGCCAGTGCCACGGTTTTCGGGTGCACAAACAAGTCCTCTGGTTCCGTCCACAGCACCTGGCGGCGCAGCAGGTGCAGCGGATCGGCGCGGACCGACCGGACCGGGCCCACAACAATCACGGCGCGGCGCGCGGTGGGGATGGTGAACAGGTCCTCATGGGTCTGCTGCGGTTTCATCCGGGGCAAGTGGAAAACGGCGGTGGCGGCACCGACCGGAAGTTCCAGGTCCGCCGGCAGCAGGGGCCGGACGGAGGTGTTGGAGACCGAGATGCTGCCGACGGCGCTGTCGCCGACTGCCACCCTGCTCCGGGCCAGGTCCAGCACGACGCCGTAGGACGAGCGGCCCAGGACGAAGCCGACAGCAAGCACAAACAGGACAAACGCGGCGATCGCGGCCGCCTTGGCTTCCTGCCAGCCAAAGGCCTGCCCGACGGTCCACAGCAGGGCCGCGGCAGCCAGCACGAACCAGCCCAGCACGCTCACCAGGGAGAGCACCGGCCACGCGTAGCGCAGCCAGAGCGCCCGCAGGCTGCGGCGGGCCGGGGCCAGGGCAAGGCCCGCGGTGCTCCCGGCCTCGGCCCAGAGGGAGGCCGGGTGCAGCCGGGTCGGCCTGCCGTCCCGGTGGAAGGGCCGTTGCAGGCGTTCAGCAAGCCGGGCCAGCGGAGTGCTGGAGGACATATGGGTGCCTTTGTTCGTTCGGGGTGACGGGGAGCGCTACTCGGTGCCGCTACAGCGCGGCGGCGCGTTGCTGCGGTGCGGCAACTTCGCCCAGTACCCGGGCCAGGACGGCCTCGGGGCTGGCGCCGGAGAATTCGGCTTCCGGGTCCATGACCAGGCGGTGGGTCCAGACGACGGCGGCCAGGTCCTTGACGTCGTCCGGGAGCACGAAGTTCCGGCCCTGGCTGGCGGCCCAGACTTTTGCGGCACGGACCATGGCGAGGGCACCGCGGACGGAAACGCCGAGGCGGGTTTCCGGGGCGTTGCGGGTTTCCTCGCAGAGCCGGGAGATGTACTCCAGCACGGCGGTGTCCACGTGGGTGGTGGCGGCGAGGTCCGCCATGTCCGCGATCGCCTGGGTGGTGATGATTGCGGTCATTCCCTTGGACCGGTCCTTCAGGTTGGCGCCGCCGAGCAACTGCACCGTGGAGGCGTGGTCCGGGTAGCCGATGGAGGTCTTGATCAGGAAGCGGTCCAGCTGGGCCTCCGGCAGCCGGTAGGTGCCGGCTTGTTCGATCGGGTTCTGGGTGGCCATCACCATAAACGGCCGTCCCGCCTCGTAGGTGGTGCCGTCCACCGTGACACGGGATTCTTCCATCACCTCAAGCAGCGCCGACTGCGTCTTGGGCGAGGCCCGGTTGATTTCATCGGCCAGCACGATGTTGTTGAAGATCGGTCCCTTGTGGAACTCGAACTTCTGCGTCTTCTGGTCATAGATGGTCACGCCTGTGACGTCCGAGGGCAGCAGGTCGGGGGTGAACTGGATGCGGTTGTTGGAGCCCTGCACGGTGGCCGCGAGGGCGCGTGCAAGCGAGGTTTTGCCGGTCCCCGGGGCGTCTTCGAAGAGGACATGCCCCTCGGCCAGCATCGCGGTAAAAGTCAACCGGATGACGTGGGCCTTGCCCAGGACGGCCTGGCCGACGTTGGCGACGAGTTTTTCGAAGGTGCCGGAAAACCATTCGGCCTGTTCGGTGGTCATGGTCATGGGGTGGTCCTGTTCTGTTCTGGGTGGAATTGCGTGGGGTGCCGGCGGCGGGGAGCCCCGCGGGGGGCGGCGTTGGGGACAGTGGCAGGCATCAGCAGCCGCCGGGCCGGGGTCCGTACAGATCCACTGTGGTGGACTTGACGAACCAATTTGGGTGGCTGCCCTGGGTCACACGGAACCAGGGTGTGCCGTTGCCGTAAATGTCCTTGGTGCAGTTGATGGTGAGCTTGCCCTCGGCCCGATCCACCCAACCGACACCGCAGCTCGAGGGGGAACCGGGGACGAAGGAATCAGGCTTTCCCGGCTGGCCCGGGCACGTCCGGACGCTTGAGGCATCGACCTGGATCTGCGAGGCAGGCGGCGGCGGTGTGGGATCGTTCCCGGACGTGGCCGATGCCTGTCCCGCCCCGCCGTAGGCCACTGTGAAGGCCCTCACCTGCAGGGTCCTGGTCTTGTCCCAGCCGCCCCCGGCAGCATCGAACCTGTTGGCCGTGCCAACGGATGTCCAGCCGCCGCCGTCGAGGTTCACTTCATACCGGGCCAGGGGCCGGCCGTTGGTGCTGGGGTTGTTCCACGTCCAGTGGACCTGGCCATCCCCGGCACCTGACTTGCCGCCGTTGACGTTGGGGGCGTTCGGCGGGGCGTATGGATTGCCCGTACCGATCGCGTTCGCGTCCCCGGCGACATTGTTTTTGGTGGAGGCGGCGATGATGTTGACGGTGACGTTCTGGCCGTTCGGCTGGCCGCCGATGGTGCCGCCGCCGGCGTTGATCGGGCCGGAGCCACTGGCGGTGGACCAGCGGTAGGTGATCTCCGTGGCCTGGGAGCCGTTGCGCTGGGCCTGCGTGAGCGGCGTGAACGTCACGGCCAACTGGCCGCTGGTGCCGGTCTCCTTTACGGTCCCGCTGCTGACCGTGCCGGGCTTGCCTGCGGCCCGGATCCGGGCTGACTGCGGACTCACTCCGGAGGTCCCGGCCTTGTTGGTTGCCGAAACAGTAAAGGTGTAATCCGCTTCCGAATTCGCCACCGTGACGTTTTGCGAGGTGCCGGCGACCTGTTGGGTCGATACCGGCGCGCCGCCGTTCAGGGTAGTCAGCGTATAGGCCGAGACCGCGTCGCCGTTGTTGTTCGGCGCCGCCCAGGAAATCTTAAGCTGGCTCTGGTTCCCCACGGAACCGGCCTGGCTGGCGCTCGGTGCCGCCGGGGTCACCGGGACCCCTGCCGGAGTCTCGGCGGCCGAATAGGCGCTCCACTCGGAGGGCTCCTTCGCATCGTTCCGGGCCAGGACGCGGACCTTGTAGGCGACACCGTTTTTGAGGCCCTTCCAGAGGTAGCTCACCGAGGTGAGGTTCTGGATCTGGGCGTTCTGGCCTGCCGGCGCCGGCGAGATTTCCAGGTCGTAGGACTTGACCGGCGAGCCCTTGGACGCGGGGGCCGTCCAGGCCACGGCGAGCTGGGTGTCGCCGAACTTCAGGGCCGGCGCGGCCGGGGTGTCCGGCTTAACGTCGGGGCGTACCTCGGCCGATGCCGGGGACCGCTCCGAGGTGCCCAGGGCGTTGGTGGCCGTGACCTGGAAATGGTATTTGGTGTTGTTGGTCAGTCCGGTCAGCGTGCAGGAGTTGGCCGGGCAGTCCTGGCTGTAGCCGCCCTCCCCAAACACCGTGTATTTGGTGATGGCCGAGCCGCGGTCCGCTGGCGCGGCCCAGTTCAGCAACGCAGTGCTGTCCCCCACGCTCGCGGCCTGCGGCGTGGTCGGCGCCAGCGGCTTGTCCTTGACCGTCAGCCGGATCCGGGCCGTGGCGTAGCGCGAGGACTCGCCGGTCTTATCCGCCACCGTGTAGGCCACGATCATGGTTCCCGAGAACCCGTCGGCAGGGGTCACCGTGACGGTGTCGCCGGTGGCGGCGGCGGTGCCCTGGCCCGTCTCGGTCACTGCCGAGACAATCTTCAGCGCGGTCTCCGGAAACGGGTTGGCATCGTTGTCGAGCACCCTGACGGTGACGGGCTTCCCGGCGGCGGCGTTGGTTTCGACGTCGTCGTTGGCGACCGGTTTGGGCCTGTTGGAGGCGGTCACGGTGAGCTGGTAGGTGGCCGTCGCCTCGAGTCCCCGGGGGTCCTTGGCCTTGACCTGGACGGCGCCCGCGGTCCCGGCATTGGTGCCGTCCTTGGCGGCGGCTCTTAGGGTCTTGCCGTCGATGCTGGCATCGAAGCCGGCCGGCACGCTGCCGACGAGCTCGTATTTCATCGTGTCGACGTCGCCGTCATCCGGATCGGTGGTCAACTTGGCCAGGTCGGTCGTGGCGGAGTCAGCCTTGGGCACGTCCACCTGGCTGCCCAGCAGCACTGGCGGGTTGTTGCGGTTGGGGTCCGGCAGCACCCTGGTGCGGATGCTGAGGGTTGCTTTCAGGCCGGCGGGGTCGTCCGGGCCGGAGCCGTCGGTGACCTCGAAGCTGAGGGAACCGGGACCCGCATAGTCCTTGCCCGCACTGTATTTCAGGGCAGTGCCGTTGCCGGCCACGGGGTCGGAGCCGTCGGCGCCAATAAGTTTGATCCGGTCCGTCTGGGTCAGGCGCGGCGTGCGGCCCTCGCGGACCTTGACCCACTCCTTGAGGTCCACTGGCACGGACTGCCCGGCGATAACCTCGATGACCTCGTCCTTGGCCAGGGTGGGTACCTGCTGGCCCAGCCCCGGGACCCAGATGATGGCGGTGGACTGCTGGCCGTCCACGTCTTCGACGGTGTAGGGGATCAGCTGCGGCTGCTCCGTCAGCTCCACGATCATGTTGCCGTCGGTGCCGGGCTTCGCCGTGGGCACCTCAGAGGCGATCTTGAGGTTCTCGCCCACGCCGTCAGGGTCCTCGTCGTTCTTCAGGACGGGGACGTCGACGGCCGTTTTCCCGAGCGTCTGGGCAGAGGTCACCCGGTCATCCCGGGCAACCGGAGCCAGCAGCGGGACGTTCTTGTCGACCTTGACGGAAATGGCCGCCTGGGCCGTCGCGCCGCGGTCGTCCGCCACCGAGTAGCGCACGTTAACGGTGCCTTCCCCGCCTGGTGCAAGCAGGATGATGCGGGAGCTCTGCTTGCTGACTGTCGCCTGCAGCTCCGGGGCGGCCTCGATGCCGTCGCCGGCGATCCGGATGGGGTCGCCGTCGGGATCGGTATCGTTGCGCATGGCGTCCACCGCGATCTGCCGCCCGGGCCGGACCTTGACCTCGTCATCGACAGGGGTCGGCTTTTGGTTGGTGTCACCGCGCGGGGCGATCCCGACGGTCACGGTGCCGGTGTTGATGGCTCCCTGCCGGTCCACGACTTTGTAGCGGAAACTGTCCGTTCCGGCGCCGTCCCCGGCTGCCGTGAAGTCAATGAAGTTGCTGCCCGCTGTGGCTGTGCCCATGGCGGGGGTGCTGTCGATGCCGGTCAGCTGGACCGAGTCGCCGTCGGGGTCGATCCCGTCGAGTTCCACCGGGATCCGCACGGACCCGGTCGCCACGACGCGGGCGGTGAGGTTTTTCGGCTGCGGCCGGGTGTTTTGGGCGCCGTCGAGCGGCAGGATGTGGATGGTGACGGCAGCGGCGCTCTTTTGGCCCTGCGGGTCCACGGCGTTATAGATGGCGCGGACCGTCTTGGGCTCGGCGCCGGCGATGAAGCGCAGCGTGTTTTCGGAGATAAAACTCTTGCCGTCGGCCGACGGGACGGGCTGCGGGAGCACCGGGTCCACGCTCAGCTTTTCGCCCTGCGGGTGCGTGTCGTTGGCCAGCACCGGGATGGTGACAACGTCGTTGACCCGCACGTTCACTTCGTCCGGTTTGGGCTGGGGGGCCTCGACGACGGCGGGGGCCGGGACCGGGACCACGGCGACGCTGCCCGTGGCCGACCTGGTGCCGTTGGACATGGTGTAACTGAAGGTAAAGGGTTCCTTGGTGCCCACAACGTCAGTGATCCGCAGCATGCTGTGATCGATCACGCTGACAGAGGCTGTTGTGTTCTCCGGCAGCTGGACGGACTGCAGCACCAGCACTCCCCCGGACGGGTCCGAGTCATTGGCCAGCGGGTCCAGGAGCACACTGCCGCCGACCGGCAGCAGCGCGACGTCGTGGACGGCCACCGGCTTGCCGGAGTCCTTGCCGGATTCAACGTCTACACGAATCAGGCCCTGGCTGCTCTGCGGGCCGTTGCTGGCAATGTACGTCAGGTAAACCGGTCCGGGGGTGTCGCTGCGGAAGGTGAAAGTGCCACCGTCCGTCACGGGTCCCAGCTGGGCGGTTCCGGCGCCTTCCACCTGGGCGAGGCGCAGGGCGCCGCCGTTGGGGTCGACGTCGTTTTTCAGCGGCGCGATCAGAAGGTCCTGGCCGACGACGGCGGTGACGTGGTCCGCGTTGACCACCGGCTGCAGGGCGCCGGGGGGCTGGACGTTGACGATGACTTTGGCAGTGGTGGTGGCGCGCCCGTCCCAGATGGACACCGTAACGGATTTTTTACCGGGCGCGGCGCCGGAGTCCTGGTACGTGAGCAGGCCGTCGCGGCGGACCTTGACCTGGTCCTGTTCGTTGTCCGCCTTGGCGTCCATCAGCACCAGGTCATCGCCGTCGGGATCAGTCCAGTCGGTGAGGATGTTCTGGCTGACGGTTTTGCCCTGCTCCACCAGCATGGTGGTGGGGTCTCCGCGTTTGAACAAGGGCGGCCTGTTCTCGTCCGGGCCCACGACGCTGAGGGTGATGCTGCCGGCGGCGGAGAGACCGCGGCCGTCTGCGGCGCTGTAGCCGAACGTTTCGGTGCCCGGTTTCGCGTCGGCCGGCACTGTGACCTGGAAAGCTGTGCCGCCGTAGATGTTCTCGAGGCCGCCGGAGGCGGGGCCTTTGTCGCCCACGGAGGCCGTGAGGACGTCGCCGTCGGGGTCGGAATCGTTATCGAGTACGGACAGGACTGTGGTGCGGCCCGGACGGACGCCGACGGCGTCCGGCTTGGTTTCCGGCGGCCGGTTGGGTTTGGTGCGGTCCGGCAGGATATTGATGGTGTTGTTGTCCGCCGACTCCTGGTCCTGGTCATCGGACTGGTTCTTGGGCGGGATAACGTCGTCCCAGTTATTGACCAGCTGCATGTTCTGGTTCACCAGCCACACATTGCCCGAATTCACATCGTTCAGGACCACCAAATCCCGGTTCACCCGGAACACATACGACGGCGAAGCACTCGCCTTCGGCACATCCACGCTCTTGTCATCAGCATCATTAACACACTCACGGACATACTTATTCGCCCCCGACCACGCCGCATGAATGCACCCCGCAAGCTGCACCGGCGCCGCCGGCACACCCTGCCCGCCAAAGCTGACAGTCTTCGCCGTCGACCCGTCCAGCGGCTGTTTCAGCAACGCCTTCGGCGTGGCAACGGCGACCGAGTCCGCAGCCGGACCCGAAAGCTGCAACTTCGCATCCCGCGCCTGCTCCAACGCCAACTCACGCCCGCCCGGCAGGAACAACTTTCCCCGCCCCGCATCCAGGACCACCGGCGCATCCCCCACCACGCTCAGTTGCAGGTCCCCAGCACCCTTCAGCCCGTCCCAGACGCTGACGCTCGAGCGCTCCACCTTGCCCTCAGCATCCACCGAGGTCACCGTCACCTGACCGGTCTTCGGATCCGCACTGTAAATCCGGTCATCGGAACCCACCGCAGAGACCGTCCCGGCCGAACCAGCCAGCACCGGCTCGGACTCCTCAGCATCAAAACCATTCACCGTCGAGGGCGAGAGCGCCCACACCGTACCCTTCGCCGGATCCGTCACCGCAATAACCGCCGAACCAAAACTCACCGCCGCCGAACCCGGCAACTTCTTATCCCCACCCAACCGCATCTGCGCCGCCGACACCTGATTCAACGTCGAACCCGCACTATCATCAACAAACACAGTCCCGGCATCCTGCAACACATCAAAAGTCGAACTCGCCGGCGTCACCGCACCATCCAAAACCCGGGACGGATAATTCAACCGACCCACCGCATTCTTCGACTTCGACACCACCCACACCCCGCCATCGTTCAACTGAACCTCAGCGGTCTTAAACCCCGGATAAATGATGGCAGCAGCAACCAGGACGGCCGCAGCAGACACAATAGCGGCACCAGCAATAAGCTTCTTGCGCCGTGCGTTGGACCCAGGATGGCCGGATCGCGGCTTCGTTGATCCGGGTTTCTTGGATCCCGGCATTTTGGATTCCAGCGTGGCGAGCAGACGTGTCACAGCTCAGATTCCTTCAAGATTGCGTTGTGGTTCCCCGGCAGACCCGAGACAGGGCCGCGCACTTCCCGCCACAGCCTACCCAATGATCCGGCGGCATGCGATGGGGAGGACTGCCCGTCATCCACGAGCCAAGGGCCGTCGCCCGTGGTGCCGGATATCCTCGACTATCGCATATTAGCTATCGATTAGAGAAACCTGGCGGGGTCTGGCCCGGACGGGACGGCATCGGCGCAGCCCGGCGGCTGCTTTAGTCCAGGACCAGTCCGCGGCCACTGCCGCGCTGCAACTGGACCGGGTGGATTTCGCCGAAGCCGCGGACGTCTTCGGCCGGCCGCGGCTGAAGGACGAAGCGGTCGTCCTGTTCCAGCGCGGCCGCGGTCATCGAGTCAACGAGCACAGTGCCCGGGTCCGCCAGCGCGGTGAGCCGGGCCGCCAGGTTCACCGTGGGTCCGTAGATGTCGCCGAGCCGGGACAGGATCCGGCCCCACACCATCGCCACCCGGGCCTGCGGCAGGATCTCATCGTCGGTGAAGGCCTGGCACAGGGCGAGGGAGATCTCGGCGCCGGCTGCGGGTGTTTCGGCAATGTAGAGGACTTCATCGCCCACCGTCTTGACGAGGCGGCCGCCGCCCACCGAAATAATCTCGGCGCACTTGTTCTCGAAACGCTGCACCAGCTGGGCAAGGGTCTTTTCGTTCATCCGGCGCGACAGGCTCGTGTACGAGACCAGGTCCGCGAAGCCGACCGCCCTGGCCAGCGGAAGCGGGGCGTCATCCTCGTCACCTTCGCGGCCTTCCTCACTGGAAGCCAGCCCGGCCTCGGCGCGGACAGCCAGGCGCTGGACGCCGGCGTTGAGCTGGCGGCGCCAGGAGTAAACCAGCATCTCCTCGAGCGCGTCCACGAGCGAAGGCAGTTGGCTGACCATGTTTTTGCGGGCGACAGGGTCTGAGACGCCCTGCTGGTCAACCATGTCCTCCACCAGCGCCTCGACCTGCCAGACAACCATCCGGTCCGTCATCTGGCCGATGGCGCGGGTGACGGAAATCGCGGCTTCCTCGGTGAGTTTGCCGGCGCGGACCAAATCCACGATGGTATTCAGCGCGGCCTGGTCACGTTCGGTAAAGGCGACGTCCTCGTCGCCGATGTTGGGAAAACCCAGGGCACGCCAGAGTTTGCGGGCGGAAAGCAGCGAGAGGCCCGCGCCGGCGGCGACTTCACGGCGGCGGAGCTTGCGTTCCCCGCCGAGCAGCCGCTGCTCCAGGGCTTTCAACGCGATGCGTTCGGCGGACATGGTCCCGGTGGGAGGGGCGACGGCGTCCGGTTCTGCTGGTTCAGCCCGGGGCTGCTCCGGGGGAACGTTCTCAGCGCTCATTTCTTCCACCTTCTCTCGTCTCCCCCGGCCAGACCGGATCGGGGTTGTGCATCAGATCCACGGCGCCTGGAACCTCCCGCGGGAGTTCATTAATGGCGTCGAGGATGAAATTTCGGAACGTCGCGACTTCCGGGACGTCGGGAACCACCATGCCCGCGGGGTGCCCGGCTTCCAAGGATATATTCCCGGAGCGCAATACGCGTTGGAGCAACGACTGGTGGATCACCACATTACGGACTGCGGCCAGGAAAACCTGCTGATCCCGCCGCCTGAGCATGCCGTACCGGGCAATCAGGCGTTGGCTGGTCAGGATGTACTTTGTGGTCTGCCAGGTTATGGTCCGGGGCAGGCAATAGCCCAGCAGCACCGAGGCGGCGAGAACCACACAGCTCCCGATCAGCCAGGGCGTCGCGTTTGCCGCCTCATTTGCGAGGACCGGGGCGAGCTTGGCCGGTCCGCCCTTGACTATCCAGGCGCTGGCAAAGGCCGCGAGGGCAGGAACAAGGATAAACGCCAACGCCGGCCACAGCAGGGTCCGCGGCTGCGGCCGGGTGATCACAATGACCTGCTCGCCCGGGAGCAGCTCTTTACGCATAACCGCTTGGGGCACTTCCGGGGTTGGTTCCCTCGCCTGGCGGCGACCAGGGCCGCAGGTGCACAACGTCACCGGCAGTCACCACGTGCTCGTGCCCGCCGGCGTCCACCACCAGCAGGGAGCCGTAGTCATCCAGGCGGGTGGCGTGGCCGATGATTTCATGGTCCCCCGGGAGCTGCGCGCGGACCTGCTTACCCAGCGTCGTCAGCACATGCTCGACCCGCTTGTGCAGTGCGGGACCCCCTGCCAGCCCCGCGGCGGGATCGCCGTCGGCGTTGCAGAAACTGCGGTAAAGGGTGGCGAACCGGGACAGGTAGCTCTTCAGCAGTTCGGTCCGATCCACTGTGGTCGGGTGCTCCAGCAGGACGGACGTGGCGGTAGGCACCGGGAGTTCGGCCTGGGTGAGGGTAACGTTCAGCCCCGTCCCCAGCACCACGGGCGGCACGGCGCCGCCGTCCCTGGGGCCCAGCTGGGCCAGGATGCCGGCAATCTTCCGGCCACGGACCAGAACGTCGTTGGGCCATTTGAGTTCCGCGGGAATTCCGGCCGTTTCCAGCAGTGCCTCACGCAGGGCAAGGGCCGCCAGCAGCGAAAGCCAGGAGTAACTCTGGGTAGGCAACGGCCTTCCCCCGGCATTGACCGGGCGCAGCACCACCGAGACGGAGATTGAGCTTCCGGCAGGGGCCTCCCAGCGCCGGTCAAGGCGGCCGCGGGCGGCGCTCTGGTATTCGGCGGTGAGCACTGTGAGATCCGGGTACGAGCGGGGGTCTTCGGTGACACCGCGGAGCAGGTCCGCGTTGGTGGAACCGGTCGAGTCGACCACCGTCAGCTGCGGTATCCCGGCCGCGGCGAGGAACGCCTGATCGCTGAGGGCGTTGAGGTCAAAGGGCGGACGGTCCGGGGCTTCCTGCGCGGCTTCCATGCTTTGAATCCTACCGAGTCAGCGCCGGGGTGGCGCTTCCCGCTCCGCCGGCGGCACCGAAACCACAGTGAACTCAGAGGAAGATGTCAGGAATGAGCCGGTCTTCCGGTGCGCCAAGGCTGTAGCCGGTGAAGTCGGTGACGCCGGCGGCGGCCAGGACCTGCTCGTCGGTGTAGAAGTTCCCGCTCCAGCTGCCGGATTCCGGAATCGCATTGCTGCTGGTCAGCACCGCATGGGCGGCGTCCGCCATGATTTCGGGGCCGCGGGCACCCTGGACGATCTTTTCGCCTCCCGGCATATTGCGGATTGCGGCGGTGTTGATCAGGGTGCAGGGCCAGAGCGAGTTCACGTTGATTCCGTCGATCTTCAGCTCCTCGGCGAGGCCCAGGGTGGTCAGGCTCATGCCGTACTTCGCCATTGTGTAGGCCAGGTGCAGGCCGGCCCACTTGGGGTCCAGGTTCAGCGGCGGGGAGAGCGTCAGGATCTGGCCGGCGTCGGATTCGCGCAACGCCGGCAGGGCGAGCTTGGAGAGCAGGAAGGTGCCGCGGACGTTAATGTCGTGCATCAGGTCGTAGCGCTTCATGTCGACTTTGTCGGTCTTGGAAAGATCGATGGCGGAGGCGTTGTTGATGACTATGTCGATCCCGCCGAAGCGTTCGACGGCGGCTGCGACGGCGCCGGCAACATCCGCGTCGTTGCGCACGTCACCGACCAGCGGCAGCGCCTGCCCGCCTGCCGCCTCGATCTGTTCGGCGGCGGAGTAGACAGTTCCCTCCAGCTTGGCGTGCGGCTGGCCGGTCTTGGCCATCAGCACGATGTTGGCGCCGTCGCGCGCGGCGCGGGTAGCGATGGCCAGCCCGATGCCGCGGCTTCCCCCGGAGATGAGGATGGTGCGGCCCTGGAGGGAACCGGCGGCCTGGTAGGGCCCTGCAGCGGCGCCCGAAGCATCAGTGCTCGAAGTCATAAGGACACTCTAGCCGACTCATGTTACCGACCAGTAACACTGATGCGGCGCCCGGCGATGCTCCGGTCCGGACAATTTCCGGGCCGGCCGGGGTGGTGGTGCCGGTGAGAGTCGGGGCGATTATTGTAGGTTTTCTACAGCAGCCTGGGCCAATAGCGTCACTAGACTTGCCAACAAGGACCGGTTTTTGTGGAGACCAGCTAAAGCGCCACACGGACGGGGCCACCGCACCGCGCACCATGAATACCACCACGATTCAGCAGAACATCAGCTACAGAGCCGGAGACACTTGATGAGCCACGATCTGACCACGACCGCGGGAAAGATTGCCGATTTCCGCGACCGCCAGGCCCGAGCTGTTCAGCCCTCCGGCCCGGAAGCGATCGAGAAGCAGCACGCCCGCGGCAAAAACACCGGCCGCGAGCGGATCGACCTGCTGCTCGACGCCGGCTCCTTCGTCGAGTTTGATGCCCTGGCCGTGCACCGCTCCACGGCCTTCGGCATGGAGAAGAAGAAGCCGCTCGGCGATGGCCTGGTTTCCGGCTACGGCACGGTGGACGGCCGGCCCGTAGCCGTGTACAGCCAGGACTTCTCCGTCTACGGCGGCTCCCTGAGCCAGGTCAACGGCGAGAAGATCGTTAAGGTCCAGGAATTCGCGCTGCGCAACGGCTGCCCTGTTGTTGGCATCCTCGACGGCGGCGGAGCACGGATCCAGGAGGGCGTTGCCTCGCTGGCGATGTTCGCGGACATCTTCCGAAACAACGTCCATGCCTCCGGCGTTGTCCCCCAGATTTCCCTCATCATGGGCCCCTCCGCCGGCGGCGCGGCCTACTCCCCCGCCCTGACCGACTTCGTGGTGATGGTGGACAAGACCTCCCACATGTTCATCACCGGCCCGGACGTGATCAAGACGGTCACTGGCGAAGACGTGGACATGGAAACCCTGGGCGGCGCCCGCCAGCACAACACCAACACGGGAACGTCCACCTATCTGGCCTCCGATGAGGCCGACGCGGTCGAGTTCGTCCGCGAACTCCTGGACTTCCTGCCCTCCAACAACCTCGCCGAGGCCCCGGTGCTGGAGCATTCCCAAGAGCTGGAACTCGACGACGAAGACTTCGCCCTGGACGCGCTGATCCCGGACTCGGCCAATCAGCCGTACGACATTCGCAAGGTCATTGAGCAGATCGTGGACGACGCACACTTCCTGGAGATGCAGTCGCTGTACGCACCGAACGTCATCATCGGCTACGGCCGGGTCGAAGGCCACACCGTGGGCATTGTGGCCAACCAGCCCATGCAGTTCGCGGGCACGCTGGACATCGCGGCCTCGGAGAAGGCTGCCCGCTTTGTCCGGCATTGCGACGCGTTCAACATTCCGATCATCACGCTCGTGGACGTGCCAGGCTTCCTGCCCGGCAAGGACCAGGAATTCCAGGGCATCATCCGCCGCGGCGCCAAGCTGCTCTACGCCTACGCCGAAGCGACAGTGCCGAAGCTGACGGTCATCACCCGCAAGGCCTACGGCGGAGCGTACATCGTGATGGGCTCCAAAAAGCTCGGCGCCGACCTCAACCTGGCGTGGCCGACCGCGCAGATCGGTGTGATGGGCGCCCAGGGCGCCGTCAACATCCTGTACCGCCGCGAACTCGCCGCAGTCGCGGAAGCCGGCGGCGACGTCGAAGCCAAGCGTGCCGAGGTCATCCGGCAGTACGAAGAGGAGCTGCTCAACCCCTACCAGGCAGCCCAACTCGGCTATGTGGACGCAGTGATCGCCCCGTCCGAGACCAGGGTGCAGATCATCAAGGGCCTCCGTGCCCTGCGGGACAAGCGCGCCAGCCTGCCTGCGAAGAAGCACGGGAACATCCCGCTGTGACGTCGGCAGTCGAGCCCGGGGATGCGCAGCCGGCGGAGCACCCACTGCTCGCCGTGGTCAAGGGCGAGCCGACACCCGAGGAACTCGCGGCCCTGACAGCAGTGGTGCTTTCCCTGGGCAGCAGCGAGCCGGCCGGCACGGACAAGCCAAGCGCCCGGCACTGGATCCGCCGGCAGCAGCTGCAGCTGGCACCCGGGCCCGGGCCTGGCTCGTGGAAGCGCAGCCGGGGCTGAGCCTCCCTCCCCAGGTTGGGTTCCGGCCGTCAGCCACCGGGGAAAGTGCAGCAACCCTTTCATAACGGCCCGGGCCCGGCTAGTGTCTGTCGGGTGAGTATAGAAACCCCTGACACCACAGCTGCCAACAACCCGGGTCCCGGGCGGGCGCACACCGCCATCGACGCCGTCGCCGACGCTTTTACGGAGACCCTGATCCGGCTCAACCCGAGCTTCGCCACCGAGCTTGGCCTTCCGGGCCACGAGACGGAATACCAGGATTACTCCCCCGCCGGGCACGAGGGTTTCGCCGCTGCCGCGCGCGAGGCCCTAACGGCGCTGGACGGCCTGGAACCGGCGGACGACGTCGACGCCGTCACCCTCGATGCCATGCGCGAGCGCCTGGGCCTGCAGCTGGAAATCCACGACTCCGGCTGGGGCTTGGCGGAGCTGAACAACATCGCTTCCCCGGCGCAGGAGATCCGCGCAATCTTCGACCTGATGCCGACGGACACCGCCGCGCAGTGGGACCACATTGCCGGCCGCGCGACCAACGTTCCCGACGCGCTGGACGGCTACATAGTGTCGCTGCGCGCCGCCAAGGAGGGCGGCAAGGTCGCCGCCGCCCGCCAGGTGGAGATTGTGATCGAGCAGACCACCAAGCACGCCGCAGAGGACGGTTTCTTCGCCAGGCTGGCCGCCAACGCCAAGACCACGGCGGGCCCGCTGCCCGAGGACGTGCAGTCCAAGCTCGACGCCGGGGCTGCCGCCGCGCGCGTCGCCTACTCCCGGCTGGCCGGCTTCCTCGAGTCCGAGTTGCTGCCCGTTGCCCCGGCGAAGGACGCAGTGGGCCGTGAGCGCTACGCGCTGGCCTCCCGCGCGTTCCTGGGCGCCACCGTGGACCTCGAGGAAACCTACGCCTGGGGTGTGCAGGAGCTCGACCGGCTGATCGCCGAACAGGAGCATGTGGCCGGGCAGATCCGTCCCGGCGCCACGATCGGGGAAGCCAAGGAGATCCTCAACAACGACCCCGCCCGGCAGCTTAAGGGCACCGATGCCCTGCAGGCCTGGATGCAGGAGCTTTCCGACAAGGCCGTGGCCGACCTCGCGGGAGTGCACTTCGACATCCCGGAGGTGATGAAGACCCTGGAGTGCAAGATTGCCCCGACTGATGAAGGCGGCATCTACTACACCGGACCCTCGGACGACTTCAGCCGTCCGGGCCGGATGTGGTGGTCCGTCCCGCCGGGTGAGGACACCTTCACCACCTGGGCCGAGACCACCACGGTCTACCACGAGGGCGTCCCCGGCCACCACCTGCAGGTGGCGACCGCAACCTACCGCCGGGAGCTGCTGAACAAGTGGCGCCGGAACGTCTGCTGGACCTCCGGTCACGGTGAAGGCTGGGCGCTCTACGCCGAGAAGCTGATGCAGGAGTTGGGCTACCTGACGGACCCTGGTGACCACATGGGCATGCTGGACATGCAGCGCATGCGTGCCGCCCGCGTGGTGTTCGACATTGGTGTCCACCTGGAGCTGGAGGTGCCCGAGCGTTGGGGGTCGGGCACCTGGACTCCGGAGCAAGGGTACGGCTTCCTCCAGCAGAACCTCGCCATCAGCGAAGGCCAGCTGAGCTTCGAATTCACCCGCTACCTCGGTTGGCCGGGCCAGGCGCCGTCGTACAAGGTGGGCCAGCGGCTGTGGGAGCAGATCCGCGCCGAGCTCGAATCCCGGCCGGGCTTTGACCTGAAGGCCTTCCACACCAAGGCGCTCAACCTGGGCTCCGTCGGACTGGACACCCTGAAGCGGGCGCTGCTGGGATAGGCCCGCAACGACCCTCCGTCCCGGAGATCGGCCATCCTCCGGTCCCTGCTTCACGAGACAATCGCCACATTCGACCGGGGAATAACTTCACAAACGGGTAGTCTTCCGGCGGAAATCCCGTGATTCCGTGGCCGGGACCGAAAACCCCCCGCGTAACATTTCTCAACGTTCGTTCGCCGTGCTAAGTGCCGCAGTCCTAGCGTGTTCCAGTGAGCACTCAGACAAGCACCCCCGCATCCGCCGGAAAGACCGGCTTCCAGCTGCCCAAGTGGGCCGGCTCGTTCGGCTTCCAGATCATCGCCGCCCTGATCGTAGGCCTGGGTCTCGGCCTGCTGGCCAAGTACACGGGCAGCACCAAGGCGAACCCCAATGCCCTCGGCGCAACCCTGCAGACCATCGGCTCGAGCTACGTCTCGCTGCTGCAGACCGCCGTAGTGCCCCTTATCTTCACGGCAGTCGTGAGCTCCATCTCCAACCTGCGTGCCGTCTCCAACGCCGCCCGGCTGGCCTGGAACACACTGCTCTGGTTCGCCATCACCGCCTTGATCGCCGTGCTGATCGGCATCGGCCTGGGGGTGTTCCTGCAGCCCGGCGCCAATACCGGCATCACCCAGGAGGCCAAGTACAACGGCAAGTCCGGCGACTGGTGGGCCTTCCTGGTCGGCCTGTTCCCGAAGAACTTCCTGGGCCTCGGCGCCAGCACTACCGTGGCCGACGGCGTCGCCACCACTTCGGTGAGCTTCAACGTCCTGCAGATCCTGGTGATCGCGGTCGCCGTTGGCATCGCAGCCCTGAAGGTGGGCAAGGCCGCCGAGCCGTTCCTGAACCTCAACGCCGCAGCCCTGGCCGTGATCCAGAAGGTCCTCTGGTGGATCATCCGGGTCGCCCCGCTCGGCACCGTCGGCCTGATCGGCAACGCCGTGGCGATCTACGGCTGGGACACCATCGGTTCGCTGGGCAAGTTCACCTTCGCCATCTACGTGGGCCTGGCCCTGGTGCTGTTTGTGGTCTACCCGGTCCTCATCCGCAGCCACGGCCTGTCCGTCAAGCAGTACTACTCCGGCGTCTGGCCCGCCGTGCAGCTGGCCTTCGTCTCCCGCTCATCCGTGGGTACCCTGCCGCTGACCCAGCGCGTGACCGAACGCAGCCTGGGCGTACCCCGCGCCTATGCCTCCTTCGCCGTGCCGCTTGGCGCCACCACCAAGATGGACGGCTGCGCCGCAATCTACCCGGCCGTCTCGGCGATCTTCGTGGCCCAGTTCTTCGGCATCCAGCTGGACTTCACGCAGTACCTGCTGATTGCCCTCGTCTCCGTGCTGGGCTCCGCCGCAACCGCCGGAACCACCGGCGCCGTCGTTATGCTGACCCTGACGCTCTCCACACTGGGACTGCCGCTGGCCGGCGTCGGACTCCTGCTGGCGATCGACCCGATCCTGGACATGGGCCGCACTGCGGTCAACGTGGCCGGGCAGGCTTTGATCCCCACCATCGTGGCCAAGCGCCAGGGCATCCTCGACGAGTCGCTCTACAACGCACCGCGCAACGGTGACCCGTTCGCGGACGACGACGAAACCGCCGCCGGCGCCGTCGACCCTTCCGCCGCAGCCGCTCCCGCAGCCGCTCCCGCAGCGTCCCCGGATGGCCGCGAGCTGGCCGCCGCCAAGGGATAACCCGGCCCCGGGCAGAACCACAGGAAGTCCCCGGGAGGTTCCCGGGGACTTCCTTGGTGTTGCCGGCTCAGGGACGGCGGCGACGTAGGATCCTAGTGTCCGCCCCGGCCTTCGCCCCCGCCGATAACTCCCGCTGCCACTGCCTTTGCCACGGCGTCCGCCTCGGCCTGGGTCAGGGTGCCATCGGTGACGGCCTTGTCCAGACGGGTCTTTAATACCGCAGCCCGGTCGGCCTGTGCAGCGGTGCGCAGCTCCTCCAGCGCCGTGGTGACCTTGGATTCATCGATTCCGAGGGAGGCAGCGAGTGACTTCGCCAGTGCCGCCTCCCTGGTGGCCCGGTCCGGCTTGGTGCCTTCGGCCAGCGGTGTGGCCGGCTTATTGGCTTCGCGGAACGCCTTCAGGGCCTCCGTTACCTTGGCCTCGTCCACGCCGAGCTTGGCAGCGAGTTCGGCAGCCTGGGCTGCGCCGCGATCGCCACCACCGTGTCCGTGTCCGCCCCGCATGCCCCCACCCTCGGTGGCGCCGGGCGTTGCCTCTGTCGAAGCGCTGGAGCTGGGGCTGGGGGTCGGCGTGGTGGCGGCTGAGGCCATCCCGGTGACCCCAAGCCCGGCTCCGAGGGCCAGGGCCCCGGCCGAAATCGCGAGTGTCATTCTCTTCGTTCGTGACATGCGCTGTCTCCTGTTCTGCAGCTTCGTGCCCGCTGCCATTGGTGATTGTCTCTTCCAAGACGTAGTTCCAGTCTCCGCCGGGCACTTCGGCAGAAGCTGTCCGGAACCTTTCATCTTCCTGTGAAGCCAGGCGGCCGCCGCCTGCCGGAACTTTGGCCGGTTTCCGCGCTGCGGTTCCGGTCCGGGGAGCTCCGGAGTCGGTAGGCTCGGTGCATGCTGATCGTGACCTCCAATGACATCCCCGGCCACCGGATTGACGCAGTATTCGGCGAGGTCATGGGCCTTACCGTCCGCGCCCGGGATATCGGCGGCCAGGTGATGGCCGGCTTCCGTTCCCTTGGCGGCGGGGAACTGCCCGAAATGACGCGCATGCTCTACGAGAGCAGGCAGCAGGTGATGGCGCGGATGGTCACAGAGGCGGAACAACGCGGGGCCAACGCCATAGTTGCCTTGCGTTTCGACAACTCCCAGCTGGGGACCACGTGGACCGAGGTCTGCGCCTACGGTACAGCGGTATTCATCGTGCCGATCCCGGCCGGCGAACCGGGGGCCACCGGCCAGTCGGCCTTCCTGAGCCAAGCTGCCGCGGACAGAAATTTGCCCTGAGTGCAAACATGCACGTAGTGTAAATACGTGCATCCATCCCTGCCCTCCCGAGCCGCGGTACCTCCTGCGGCCGAGACCCTGCCCGAGGCGCCGTCGCGCCGTGAGCTGAACAAGGCCGCCACCCGCCAGGCCATCATCGACTCAGCGCTGGCCTTGCTCCGATCCAATGGTCCGGGCAACTTCACGGTCGAAGACATCGCTGATGCTGCCGGAATCTCGCGCCGCACGTTCTTTAACTATTTCGGCAGCACCGAAGCCGCCATCGCCGCGGTCACCTTCGGCTTCCTGGACAAGGCCCTTCAGCAGTTCCGGCTGCGCCCGGCCGGAGAACCCTTCCTGGACTCCGCCCGTGCCGCGCTGGCGGAACTGGCCGATCCGATGACGGTGGCCCCGTTGGCCGAGCTGTACAGCCTCGGCCAGGCCTATCCGCAGCTGAGCCGCTCCGAGCTGGAAGCCTGGGACCACTGCACGGGCCAGATCATCACCGCAGCCCGCGAGCGTGTCAGTGGCGGCGGCGTCGAACTCGATGAGCTGTACCTCCGGGCACTGGCCGGCTCAGTAATCTCCTGTGGCAAAGCCGCCATGGATGTCTGGTTCGCCCGGTGCGGCGGATCACTCACACCGGAGTCCCTATCCGTCCTCCGGCAGCTCCTGATCGATTCCATGAGCCTGCTCGGCTCCGGATTTGCCCGCCCCGGCACCCTTCAGGCCGGCACTCCGGCCGCCAACTCCAACTCCACCCTTTTCGCAGATCGGCTCTGACATGGCACTTTTGCTCTACCGCCTCGGCAAGTTCTCCTACCGGCACCGCTGGCTTGTCATCTCCGTATGGCTCGCCGTGTTGGTGGCCGTCGGCGGCGCGGCAGCCGCTTTCCACGGCACCTTGTCCAACAACTTCCAGATCCCGGGAACCGAGACCCAGCAGATGGCGGACAAGCTCAAAAATGAGCTCCCCTCATCCTCCGGCGGCTCCGCGAGTGTGGTTTTCGAAGCGAACGATGCCCAGTTCAGCCAGGCCGGAAAGGAAGCCGTCACGGCTGCGCTGGCCAAGCTCAAGACGCTCCCCGACGTTCAGGGAACGGTTGATCCGTTCGCCACCCAGGCGCAGCTGGATAAGGCGGGCACGGATCTGGCAGCAGGCCAGGAGCAGTCCGCCGCCGGGAAAGCCCGGCTGGAGCAGTCGGCCGCAGAACTCGCGGCAGGAAAAGCCAAGCTGGACGCGGCCGAGCAGCAAATGACGGCGGCCGGTATGGCGCCCGCCGCGATCGAGGCACAGCTCGGCCAGCAGAAGGCGGCCCTCGCCGACGGTCAGGCAAAGCTGGACGCCGGCACCAAGGACCTCCAGGCAGGCGAAGCCAAGCTGGCCCTGGGAGCACGCCAGATGGAAGCCTCGAAGGGCCTCCGTTTCGTCTCCGAGGACGGCAAGGCCGCGATCGCACAGGTCCAGTTCAAGACCTCAATCAACGGGCTCAAGCCAGAGGTCCGCCAGGAAGTCCAGGACATCGCCAAGGAGGTTTCCGCCGCCAACGTCACGGCGCTGCCCAGCAAGGAAATCAGCGAAGACATCTCCGAGCTCTTTGGCACCGCCGAAATTCTCGGCATCGCCGTAGCCGCCCTGGTGCTGATCATTATGCTCGGGACCCTGATCGCCGCCGGACTTCCGCTGCTGATGGCAATTGTCGGCGTCGCCGTCGGAGTGGGCGGCACCTTTGCCCTCAGCGGCACTATGGACATGAGCTCCATCTCGCCGATGCTGGCACTGATGCTTGGCCTTGCGGTCGGGATCGACTACTCCCTGTTCATCGTCAATCGGCACCGCGGCCAAATGCTCGCGGGCATGGACCCCGAGGAGTCAGTGGCGCTGGCAACCGGCACCTCCGGCAACGCCGTGCTCTTCGCCGGCCTCACCGTGATCATCGCCCTCGCAGCCCTGGTGGTCCCGGGTCTTCCGTTCCTCGCCGTGATGGGCCTCTCGGCCGCGGCGACGGTGGCCGTCGCCGTCGTCGTTGCCCTGACACTGACGCCGGCCGTCCTCTCCCTGGTGGGCCGAAAACTGATCTCTAAACGGGCCTGGGCCAAGGCGGAAAAGCACAATGCCGCGCCCGGCCACGAAACCGATGACCGTGCCAAGGACGAGTACCGCAGCAGCCACGGCTGGGGCGGTGTGGTAACCAACCACCCGTGGCTGGCCCTGCTCGCCGGAGTGGTCCTGCTCGGGGTTGTGGCGCTGCCGGCCAGCCAGCTCCGGCTCGCCCTGCCGGACGCCAGCTCCGAGCCGGTCGCCTCGCAGGCATTCAAGGCCTATGACGTCACCAAACGAAGCTTCGGTGAGGGCATGACCGGCCCGATCATTGTGGTGGGTGACTTCCCGGCGGGACTCAGCGTAGCCGAGGCCCAGGCCAAGCAGTTCGACGTCGCGGACATCCTGCGCGGAACCGACAATGTCAGCGCAGCCGTGCCGCTGGCCCTGAGCGAGGACCGCCGGACCGCTGTGTTCCAGGTCATTCCGAAGGAAGGCCCCGCCAGCGCCAGCACCGTCCGGGTGGTCTCCGAACTCCGCGCCGAGAAGGGCCAGATCAAGGACTCCACCGGCGTCAGCATCGGCCTCACCGGCCAGACCGCCGGCAACGTCGATGTGTCCACCAAGCTCGGTGACGCGCTGCCGCCCTACCTGATGATTGTGGTGGGCCTCTCGCTGGTCCTGCTCCTGCTGGTGTTCCGCTCCATTTGGGTTCCGCTGCTGGCGACCGGCGGTTTCCTGCTCTCGCTGGCCGCCGCCTTCGGAGCCGTCGTCGCGGTCTACCAGTGGGGCTGGCTCGGGGCTGTCTTTGGCGTCGAGAACCCCGGTGCAGTGCTGAGCTTCCTGCCCATCATCCTGATCGGTGTGCTGTTCGGCCTGGCGATGGACTACCAGGTGTTCATCGCCTCCGGCATGCGCGAGTCATATATGCACGGCGAATCGGCCAAACATGCGGTCCGCTCCGGCTTCAGCCATGCCGCTGCGGTGGTTACCGCCGCCGCGATCATTATGGTCAGTGTGTTCTCGGGCTTTATCTTCTCGCACCTGAACATGGTCCGGCCGCTCGGCTTTGCGATGGCCTTTGGTGTGCTGATTGACGCCTTTGTGGTCCGGATGACGATCGTTCCGGCCGTGATGTACCTGCTCGGCGAAAAGGCCTGGTGGCTGCCCCGCTGGCTGGACCGGATCCTGCCGGATGTGGACGTCGAAGGTGCCAAGCTGCGCAAGCCCAATGCCGACGCCGGGGATCCCGTCGCGGAAAGCGCCGGAACCGCTGCCCGGTAGCTCCACCGGCTGCCCCCAAGCACCAAACTGGCCGCCCGCTGATCACTCTGATCGGCGGGCGGCTCTGTTGTGGGCACGTTCGACGGCGGCCTTACCGGTTACTCATTGGGCCCCTTGGCGGCTCTTCGCCCGGGCACGAAGGAGCGTCCTGGCCCGTTCGCGGCGTTCGCGGCGTTCGCGGCGGCGGTCGCGGCGGTCGCGGTGGCTGGCCACCGCTGGGTCCGGCTGCGGCGGGTCTGCACCTTTTCCCGCGCTTGCTTCTGCACCTGCACCCGCGCTTGCTCCTGCACCTGCACCCGCGCTTGTCCCCGCGCCTGCTTCTGCACCTGCACCCGCGCTTGTCCCCGCGCCTGCTTCTGCACCTGCACTTGCCCCCGGTAACGGAGGGGCGGTGGAGTGATAGCTGTGGCCGGTGGGGGTGGTGACTTCAAGGATGTGCCGTTGGCCCGGCAGTGGTCCAGGGCGTGGCCGTGAGCTCCAGCCGGGGGTTTCTTTGGTGTGGTTGCAGGCTTCACAGAGCCCGGCGCCGTTGCTGTGTCTGGTGGTGCCGTTGTGGTGCCAGGGGATGATGTGGTCGGCGTGCCGGATCGGGGCGTCGCAGTACGGTGTGCGGCAGGTCTGGTCCCGGATGGTGAGGAAGCGACGCAGCCCGGGCGGGAAGAGCCGGGCCTTCGACTCCACCGCTGTCAGCTCGCCCGGGCCGGGCGCGGTGAAGAGCCGGCGGAGCCAAACGTTCAAGGCCGTGTTTTCGCCGTTACCCGGGTTGGCAAGAACTTCGCGGGCCCAGCCGGCGGGGACGATGCCGTAGCCGGGGAGGCGGGCGGGTTCGCTGTCGGCCTGGAAGAGGGTGCGGTCGGTCATCACGAGTTGGATCTCGATGCCGCTGATACCCCCTGGGGTTCCAGTGGTGCGCTCCACAAGGGCATCCGCCATGAGCTGGCCACGGGTCCGGGGGTCCCCGCCGGCGCGAAGGCTGTCTGCATTCCTGCTCAGGGCTGCGTGGACAGCCACGCCCTCGGTGACAGGGAGCAGGGCGGTCAGATAACACATGGTGTCCGGGGCCGGGCGGAGGCTAACGTGGCGTTCGGCGGCGGCGTGGCTGGCACGGCCGGTGACGGAGCGGGGGTCGCGCCGGTAGGCCGCGGTGCGGGCCGCGGCGACGAGCGCACGGTCTCCGGCGCCGTCGAAGGTTCCGGTGTCCGGCGCCAGTTCCTCATCCACGGCGCAGCGGCCCTCGGCGCACAGGCACGCGGTTTCACGCACGAGGAGGGTGGCGCGCCATTCGTTGAGCTGCCCCGCCTCCAGCGCGGCCAAGGTGTGGGGCATTTCGGTGACCAGGGCCTTCGCCAACCCTAAAAGCCGGCTGCCTTTGGCGGGTGATTCGCGGCGGGCGAGGGCGATCTGCGCCCCGACCCCGGCACCGAGCTCCGCGGCCGGCATCCCGGCGTCCGACTGTTCGCGGCGCTGGAGCAGATCGAAAGCGACGGACAGCCGGGCCTGACGGGCGGCCAGGGCGGACTTTTGGTCCTCCAGGGACCGGATTTCAGCAATTAGCCAGGCAGCGTCCGGCACAGGCACGTCGCTCCCGAAAGCCATGGCTGCCTCTTCCGTTCCCGGCTTCTTCCCGCAGCCAAAGGCGCAGGTGCACCCCATTGCTGCCGGAACCGCCGCGGTCGACCCATAACCGTCCATAGGTCAAGTGTTCCGCAGGGCTACGACATTATTGAACGCCTATAGAAGCCGGCCAACCGCTTCGAAGGCCAGCTCCGCCACCCGCCAATTCAGTTCGATCCGCCGTGTACTGCTCTCGGGCAAACTAATCTCCTGAAGCGCGCGGCCGGACATCGCCAGCACGCAGCGAAGGTTCCCCTCCGGTCCTTGATTCCCCTTTATGAACGAACTTTCCCAGTGGCCTCGGACATTAGGTCACCTCGACTACCGGCACAACGAACTAGGCTGGAGCGGTGACCCGCCTCATTCTTGCCTCCCAGTCCCCCGCCCGAACCAAGCTGCTCACCGACGCCGGAATCCGGCACGAGATCCTCGTCTCGGACGTCGACGAGGATGCCGTCCAGGCCCGCTACGGCGTCACGGACCCGCACGATACCGCGCTGCTGCTCGCCCGCGCCAAGGCCGAGGCCGTCGCCTCCCTGCCCGAAGCCGACGGCGCGCTGGTGATCGGCTGCGATTCCGTGTTTGAGTTCGACGGCGAGGCGCACGGCAAGCCCTACACGGCCGACGTCGCCAGGGAGCGGATGCTCCGGATGAGCGGCGGCAAAGGCGTCCTGCACACCGGGCACTGGCTCGTTGACTGCCGGGACACCGAGGGCACCGACGAGTCCCACGCCGCCGGCTCCGGCGCCACCCTCGGGCACGTCACCTCCGCCGAAGTCCACTTTATGGAGATGACCCCCGAGGAAATCGACACCTACATCGCCACCGGGGAGCCGCTGCAGTGCGCCGGCTCCTTCACGATCGACGGCTACGGCGGGGCGTTCATCCGCAAGGTCGACGGGGACCCGCACGCCGTCGTCGGGCTGTCCATTTCCACCCTCCGCGGGCTGCTGGGACAGGCGAAAGTAGGCATCACCGAATTGTGGACCAGCGGTGCCGCCGATCCCGCCCTCCTCCGGGCCGAGTGAGCTAATTCGCACGCACTTGTAGCAACCCTACAAAGGCAAGGGGCTTTACCCGCGGAATCCGCAAGTAATATCGGCGGAACCCACAAAACCGCGCTAGGCTCCCTGAAGGAAAGAAGGAGACGCCTTGTCAGCAAATTCGGAGCAGTCCGCAAATCCCGTGCAGCGATCAGCCCAAGAAGGCACCGCCGTAGTAACCCACCCCCTGAGCAAGGTGCTGATCGCCAACCGCGGCGAAATCGCGGTGCGCATCATCCGCGCCGCCCGCGATGAAGGCATCGCCTCCGTAGCGGTCTACGCGGACCCGGACCGCGACGCCCTGCACGTAAAGCTTGCTGATGAGGCCTACGCCCTGGGCGGCAACACCGCCGCCGAGTCCTACCTCGTGATGGACAAGCTGATCGAGGTGGCCCACCGCTCCGGCGCCGACGCCATCCACCCCGGCTACGGCTTCCTCGCCGAGAACGCCGAGTTCGCCGCCAAGGTGATCGACGCCGGCATCACCTGGATCGGGCCCTCCCCCGCCGCGATCGCCGCCCTGGGCGACAAGGTCCAGGCCCGCCACATCGCCGAAAAGGTCGGCGCACCGCAGGTTCCCGGCACCGCCGACCCGGTGGAGTCGGCCGAGGAAATCCTTGAGTTTGTGGACAAGTTCGGCTTGCCGATCGCCATCAAAGCAGCCTTCGGCGGCGGCGGGCGCGGCATCAAGGTGGCCCGCACCCGAGAGGAAATCCCCGAACTCTTCGAATCGGCCGTCCGCGAGGCTGTCGCCGCCTTCGGCCGCGGCGAATGCTTTATTGAGCGCTTCCTGGACGCCCCGCGGCACGTCGAGACCCAGTGCCTCGCCGACGCGTACGGCAACGTCGTGGTGGTCTCCACCCGTGACTGCTCGTTGCAGCGCCGCAACCAGAAGCTCGTCGAGGAGGCACCGGCCCCGTTCCTCACCGAGGAGCAGAACCGCCGGCTCTACGAATCCTCCAAAGCCATCCTCAAGGAGGCCGGCTACCTTGGCGCCGGCACCTGCGAGTTCCTCGTGGGCCAAGACGGCACCATCTCCTTCCTCGAGGTCAACACCCGACTCCAGGTAGAGCACTGCGTCTCCGAGGAAGTCACCGGCATTGACCTTGTCCGCGAGCAGTTCCGGCTGGCCCGCGGCGAGGAACTCGGCTACGGGGACCCGGAGATCCGCGGCCACTCGATCGAGTTCCGCATCACCGGCGAGGATCCGGGCCGGAGCTTTATGCCCGCCCCCGGCACCATCACCCGGCTGTTGAACCCGACCGGACCCGGCGTCCGGATCGACTCCGGGGTGGAGCAGGGGGACGTCATCAGCGGCAACTTCGACTCGATGCTCTCCAAGCTGATCATCACCGGCGCCACCCGCCCGCAGGCCCTGCAGCGCGCCCGCCGCGCCCTCGAAGAGATGGTGGTTGAGGGAATCCCCACCGTCATCCCGTTTGACCTCGCCGTCGTCACCAACCCGGATTTCGCCCCCGCCGAGGGCCCGTTCAAGGTCCACACCCGCTGGATCGAGACGGCGTTCGTCAATGACATCCCCGCGTGGACGCCGACCGGCACCGAGGCTGAAGCGCCCGACGCCGTCGAACGCCAGCGCGTCGTCGTCGAGGTCGGCGGCAAACGCCTTGAGGTCGTCCTCCCTGCGTCGTTGGGTACCGGCGGCGGCGCCGCTAAACCGGCTAAGGCGAAGAAGCGTTCGCGCGCCGGCGGGGCCGTCGCGGCGGCCGGCGGCAACGCCCTGACGTCCCCCATGCAGGGAACCATCGTGAAGGTAGCTGTCGGCGAGGGGGACCTTGTGGCCGAGGGTGACCTTGTTGTGGTGCTCGAGGCCATGAAGATGGAACAGCCGCTCACAGCGCACCGCGCCGGCATCGTGATCGGACTGACAGCGTCCGCCGGCGAGACGGTCTCCGCCGGCGCCATCATCGCTCTGATCGAGGACGCAGCCGGCCAGTAGCTTCCCGGCCACTGCTGCACGGGCAGGACGCAGGCGCGCCTCTGGCGCAGCGCTCTTCCGCCCGTGCAGACTTGGTCTGTGAAACCTTTCCTGCTCCTCGCGTCCCGGGCCGAGGACGCCGCCGCCGAGGATGAATACGAAGCCTACCTGCGCTACGGCGGCCTCGAACCCGCGCAGCTGACGCGCATTCGGATGGAAGCCGCGCCGCTGCCCCCACTGGACCTGTCCGATTACTCGGGGGTGATCGTAGGAGGGAGTCCGTTCACCTCCAGTGATCCTGCCGGGCAAAAAAGCGACGTCCAGCACCGGGTGGAGCGTGAACTCGCGGCCCTGCTCGACCGGATCGTGCCTTTGGATTTCCCGTTCCTCGGTGCCTGTTACGGCGTGGGTACGCTCGGCCGGCACCAGGGCGCCGTGATTGACCGCACTTACGGCGAGGGGCTGGCCGGTGTGAGCATCAAGCTGAGTGCGGAAGGCCTGGTGGATCCCCTGCTGCGGGGTCTGCCGGAGAGCTTCACGGCCTTCACCGGCCACAAGGAAGCCTGCACCCTCCTTCCTCCCCACGCGGTGCTTCTGGCCAGCTCCGCCACCTGCCCGGTGCACATGTTCCGGATTAAAACCAACCTGTACGCCACCCAGTTCCACCCCGAGCTCGATGTTGACGGGTTGGCGACCCGGATCGATATCTACCGCCATGCCGGGTACTTCCCGCCGGATTCGGCCGAAACGCTGCTGGCGGAGGTCAGGCGGTCCACCGTCACGGAACCGATGCAGATCCTGCGAAACTTCGTGGAGCGCTACTCCCGCTAGCCTGCCCCTAACAACCCTCCCGCAGATCCTGCCGCCATCCGAACAACCCTCCCGCATCCTCGGAATCGACCTGCGGGAGCGTCGGCCCCTTCCCGACCGGACCTGCGGGAGCGTCGGCCCCTTCCCGACCGGACCTGCGGGAGCGCCGGGCCCTTCCCGACCGGACCTGCGGGAGCGCCGCGACACCGAAATGCCCGGCGTGTTCGGTGAACACGCCGGGCATTTCCGCTCCCTACCAGGCCAGGGAGCGGGCCTGGGATCGAGGATTAGGAGACGTTGTTAGTGTACTCCAGGTCGCGGGTTTCCTTGCTGACGAAGAGTGCGATCAGCGTCAGCACGGACATGGCGGCAAGGTAGATGCCGACCAGCACTGGGCTGCCCTTCGCCAATTCCCACAACCAGACAGCGATGAACGGGGCCACCGCGGCACCGAGGATGCTGGAGAAGTTGTAGCTGATGGCGGAGCCCGTGTACCGCACGTTCGTCGGGAACAGCTCCGGCAGCAGCGCACCCATCGGCCCGAAGGTCAACCCCATCAGCGAAAAGCCGATGATCAGCAGCGCCATGGTGCCCACGAAGCCGGCACTGAACAGCGGGACAAAAAGCAGGCCGAAAACGAAGATGCCGGCGGTGACGACGATAAGCATCTTGCGGCGGCCGTACTTTTCGGCCAGCGGCCCGGAAACCAGTGTGAAGATGCCGAAGAATACGACGCCGGCAATCAGCATCCACAGGAAGTCGTTGCGGGTGTAGCCCAGGCCGGGGACGAACGCTGCTGCAGCGGCCTCCGTCATCGGCTTGCCGGCCTTCTCGGCTGCGGCCTTGGCGGTTTCAAGGCTGGAGGCGCGGGTGCCGTAGGTCAAGGTGTAGGTGGTCATCAGGTAGAACAACACGTAGGTGGCGAGCATAATAAACGTCCCGAGAATCAGCTGGCGCCAGCTCGACTTAAAGACCCGGGCCAGCGGCAGCTTGGCAACTTCTTTGGATTCCAGGACCTTGGTGAACGCCGGGGTTTCGATCAGTTTGAGCCGGACGTAAAGGCCGATGATCACCATCACGGCGCTGAGCAGGAACGGCACGCGCCAGCCCCACGCCTCGAAGGCGGCCGGCGTCAGGGTGTAGCTGAACACCAGGAAGATCACGTTAGCGATGATAAAGCCGATCGGGGCACCCAGCTGCGGGAACGTGCCGTAGATGGCACGCTTGTTCACCGGCGCGTTCTCGGTCGCCAGCAGCGCCGCGCCGCTCCATTCCCCGCCGAGGGCCAGCCCCTGGGCGAAGCGCATAACAACCAGCAGGGCAGGCGCCCAGAAGGTCCAGCCGGGAACGGTCGCCGTTGGCAGGCAGCCGATCAGGAAGGTGGCGATACCCATGGTCAGCAGCGAGGCGACCAGGGTGCCCTTGCGGCCAAACTTGTCACCGAAGTGGCCAAAGATCACGGACCCGAGCGGCCGGGCAACGAACGCGACGCCGAAGACAGCGAAGGAGCTCAACAGCTGGGTGGTCTCGTTTTGACCGGGGAAGAACAGTTTGGGGAACACGAGCACGGCGGCGGTGGCGTACACGTAGAAGTCGTAGAACTCGACGGTGGTCCCGATCAGGCTGGCGACGATAACGCGGCCGCGCGAGTTCACCGGCTTGGCGGACCCCTGCTCTGCGGAAGTGGCAGTGGATGACATGTAGTAGCGCTTTCATAAAGACCGGACCGGTGATGATTGAGACCGCCCGGATGGGGATAAGTAGGATTACATGATAGTTCCAACAGTCCATCCAATGGACAAGTGTTCCACTATTTGGACACCGGGATTCGTCTCACGTGGTGCTCATCACACTACGCCCCACGCCACCCCTAACACCGTTACAAACGCGCCGATAGCCAAACGTCACAGCACGTTAACAAACGGCGAGGCTCCCGGAAACGCGGCTTACCTTACTGCCGGCGGCCGGCTTCACCTTCACCACCTCGGAAATCATCTGGCTCATTTCCATGCCGAGCCTGGTCGGCGCCACCCCCGGGATCCCTATGCCTTATGGTCCGCGCTTCGGCGGCCGCAACTGGACCATCGGCCCGGCCCTGCTGCTGCTCATCCCCTCAACTGGCCTGGCCCTGTGCGTCTCCAACCCGGAGACCCCCTTCGGCACCATGCTCTTCGTGGCAGCGCTGGCCGGCTTCGGCGGGGGGCAACTTCGCCAGCTCGATAGCCAATATCACCTTCTTCCATCCGGCCCACGAAAAGGGCTGGGCGCTGGGGCTAAACGCCGGCGGCGGAAACCTCGGCGCCGCCGTCGCACAGCTCGCCGTCCCAACCGCCACCACACTCCTGGCCTAGTTGACTTGGAGACGAGAATGCCGGGCGCCTAAAGACCCCCGGCATTCTCATTCAGAATGCCGTCCAGCACTTCAGCTGTGGTTTAGTTCCTGATGCCACCGTGCCTGCTGCATGCTCCCTGCCGCGTGGCGCTGGGCCAGATGTAACCGTCCTTGCAGATGATCGTGCCCCCGACCGGAGCGGGTACCGCGGGGACTGCAGGGACCACCGGAGGAGCCGCAGGAGCGGGAGCGGGGGCCCGTCGGGCGGCAGCGTCTGCCGCAGCCTTATCCGCCGCTGCCTTGTCGGCAGCAACTTTGTCAGCCGCTGCCTTGTCTGCAGCAGCCTTCTCCGCCGCTGCCTTGTCTGCAGCAGCCTTCTCCGCTGCCAACTGGTCCGCAGCAGCCTTCTCCGCTGCCAACTTATCGGCGGCAGCCTTTGCAACGATCTTCTTTGACTCCGCTTCCGACAACCACACCAGACGCTGATCCGCGCCCATCGTGCAAACAAAGACATCGCCGTTGTAGCTTTTAGTCTCGTTGACCGTCAGGCAGGCCGACTTCGCCGGATTCGTGGCTGTCGGCGTCGGCGTCGGCGTCGCGTTCGCGGATGCTTGCGGAGAAACCAGTGAAGACCTGCTTTGGTTGCCCGTCGACGAAGCCGTCGCTCCGCCAACAATGCCACCGACGATGAAAAGGGCAATTCCCGAGCCGGCAACCAGCAGTGCGCTCTTGCGGTGCGGAATGCCTACCCACGATCGCCGCTTGAACAACAGCGCGTAGAGTCCGGTCACCACGGCAATGAGGCCCAGGAGGATCAGGACGGCACCAAAGCCTCCTGCAGCGGCGAATAGAAGGGCCAGAAGGAACACAACGACCGCAACGACCCAAAACAGGACCCTCGGGCGCCAACCGAACTTCGTGCGCGGCGAAGCTTTTGAAAAATCGAGCATATTTTCCCTCGGGAAATTAAGAATGATGCGATTGAGGCGACGTCACATTAGCAGCATGCCGAAGGGCTTCAACGCTGGCCTCGGGTTCGGTTCGCCGGCAGTCAGCGGCCCTCGTTCCGGGTCCAGACGGCATCAGGCCAGCCGCGGCCCGTTATCGGCTTCCGCGTCACGGGAATCGGGCATCGGCCGGAAGCCCGGTAGCATCGGGGCCATGAGCGCCGACGACGACGACATCACCGAAGAACTCCTGACCGACGCCGACAAGCTGACCGGGCTGAGCCTGGAATTGCTGGGCCTGGACCCACATCCGGCGGACATGACGCCGGAACAGCGGCTCCAGTTTGACCCGGAAGACTTGGCTGAAATGGTAGCCCTCGGGCCAGAGGACCGCGGGCAACAAGTGCAACAGGCCCGACTTCTCGCCGGTCTCTTGTGGAATTCCTCCAGCATCCTGATCGACCAGCTCTTCCGCGACCTGGGTAACCTGAGCCAGCTGCAGTCCGTCACGGCGTCCGAAATCGCCGGGACCTCCGTGCTGTCCTCGCTGCCGCCACAGTTTGCGTCCAGCTACGACGCTAAGTTCACCCAGAAGTTCATCGTCGTCGCCGCCGACGTAACAGCCTCACTGGTCCGTGGCTGGACCGCACCCGGGTGCCTTGCCGCCGAACTCGCCGTCCGCTGCCTGCTCGACCAGGCGGAGATCACCGAGGATATCTACGAACTCGACCTCCCGGCCGACTGGCGGGCACAGGTTGATGAAGTCCTGCTGGCGGACGCGGACAGTGCAGCGCTGTACTCAGAGGGCCTCGCCGTCCTGGAGGACGACGCCGACCAACTGGGCTTCGAGCACTGGTTCCAGCCTTTCGGTGCCGGGGACACGGTCCCGCCTTACGCCTGCTCCTGAGCCGCCGCAGACTACATGTGGACGTGCAGGCGCCGGGCGGCTTCGGAGATCGACCCGCTCAGCGACGGGTAGACGGTGAAGGTGCTGGCGACGTCGTCGACGTGCATTTTCTGGGTGACCGCGAGGGAGATCGCAAAAATCAGCTCGGAAGCGTTCGGACCCACCACAACACCGCCGATGACGGTGCCGGAACCCTTGCGCGCGAAGATTTTGATAAAACCGTCCCGGTGGTTGCGCATCTTGGCGCGCGCGTTGCTGCGCAGCGAGAGCTTCACGACGTCGGCCTGGTATTTGCCCGATTCAATCTCGGCCTCGGACACACCCACGTTGGCGATCTCGGGCGAGGTGAAGATGTTGGAGGCCACCTGGTGCAGCTTGAGCGGGGCCACACTGTCGCCCAGGAAGTGCGCGATGGCAATCCGGCCCTGCATCGCGGCCACGGACGCGAGCGCCAGCACACCGGTGCAGTCGCCGGCGGCGTAAATGTTCGGCGCTGTGGTGCGGGAGACGCCGTCTACCTTGATGTGCCCGCTCCCGGTGAGCGCGACGCCCGCCTCCTCGAGGCCGATCCCTGCGGTGTTCGGGATGGAGCCGACGGCGACCAGGCAGTGGCTGCCGGTGACCTGGGAGCCGTCTCCGAGGGTGACGATAACGCCGTCCGCGGTGCGCTCGACGGACTCTGCGCGGACCTGGGAGAGGACCTTGACGCCGCGGCGTTCGAAGACGCCTTCCAGCACCTCGGCGGCATCGGTGTCCGAGCCGGGCAGCACCCGGTCGCGGCTGGAAATCAGGGTGACTTTGGACCCGAGCCCGTTGTAGGCGGAGGCGAACTCGGCGCCGGTGACACCGGAGCCCACCACAATCAGGTCCTCGGGCAGCTCATCCATGTTGTAAATCTGCGCCCAATTCAGGATCCGCTCGCCGTCCGGCCGGGCGGTGGGCAACTCCCTGGGGTGTGCCCCGACGGCGAGCAGGATCGCGTCCGCTTCGATGGTCTCGGTGCCGTCGACGGTGAGAACCTCGATGGTGTGGTTGTCCAGCATTTTGCCGGATCCCAGCATGATCCGGACGCCCTGGTTTTCCAGGCCGCGCTGGATGTCGGTGGACTGCTGCCGGGCCAGCCGCAGCAAGCGGTCATTGATGTGTTTGAGGTCCGCGCGCATCGTCGGGGTGCAGTCTCCGCCGTCGACGTCGAACTTGACGCCGAGCTCACCGGCCTCGCCGACCCGGGTCATCAGGTCCGCCGTCGCAATCAGGGTCTTGGACGGAACAACGTCGGTGAGCACCGCTGAGCCGCCGAGCCCCGCACGTTCAATGATGGTCACCTGTGCGCCCAGGGACGCTGCAACCATGGCTGCTTCGTAGCCGCCGGGCCCTCCGCCCAGGATTGCGATACGGGGTGAGCTGAAATCGGGATGCGTAGTCACAATCAGCCATTGTCCACCATCCGGACCGTCACCACCAAGAATCCCGCCCGCCCAGAACAGCCCACAACACAGCGCGCGGCGCTGGGCAGTACCCGGCCGGCAGGATAACTTGTGAGGGTGAGTACAACAGAATTCCTGAACACTGACCCCTTCGACGCCGCCCGCGCCGCCGCCGACTACATCGCCGAGGAGACGGGCGTCGACGCCCACGACGTCGCGCTGGTGCTCGGTTCGGGTTGGGGCGACGCCGCGGAACTGATCGGCGAAACCACGGCGACACTCTCCGCCGACGAAGTCCCCGGCTTCTCCTCCCCCTCGGTGGTGGGCCACGTTGGCACCATCCGCTCCGTGCTGACCAAGGAGGGCAAACGCGCGCTGGTCCTGGGCGCACGCACCCACTACTACGAGGGCAAGGGCGTCCGCGCCGTCGTCCACGGGGTGCGCACCGCCGCCGCGGCCGGCTGCAAGACCCTCGTCCTGACCAACGGCTGCGGCGGCCTCAACGAGGACTGGACGCCCGGCACTCCCGTGCTGATCAGCGACCACATCAACCTCACAGCCACCTCACCGCTCGAAGGGGCCACGTTCGTGGACCTCACCGACCTGTACTCCGCACGGATCCGTGGCCTGGCCCGCGAAGTCGACCCCACGCTGGACGAAGGCATCTATGCCCAGTTCACCGGCCCGCACTACGAAACCCCGGCCGAAGTGCAGTACGCCAAGCGGATCGGCGCGGACCTGGTGGGCATGTCCACCGCCCTGGAAGCCATCGCCGGCCGGCATGCGGGCATGGAGGTGTTCGGCATTTCGCTCGTCACCAATCTCGCCGCCGGCATCAGCCCGTTGCCCCTGAGCCACGGGGAAGTCCTCGAAGCGGGACAGGCAGCGGGACCACGGATCTCCAAACTGCTCGCCGAGATCATCGCCAAGCTCTAAGGGCTCAGCTCCCCACGGCAAGGTAGCGCAGCGCCTTCCGCCTGTCCTGCGGGAAACGCCGATCCATCGAGTCCGCTATCCCGGCTATGGTCTGCCGCGCCAGGGCCTGCCGCCAGGCGAGTTCGGCCTGGCGCATGGTCTGGGAGATCAGGCAGGTCCGGACAACGTTGCGCTCCATGTCGGCATCCGGGACGCTTGCCATGATGCCTTCGCAACGGAACACCGGACCGGCACCTTCCAGGGCAAGCACGATATCGAGGACTGTAACGTTTTCCGGCCTGCGCGCCAGGTGGAACCCGCCGCGCGGGCCGGAAACGGAAACAAGGATACCGGCCCGGACCAGCGCCTGGAGCTGCTTGTTCAGATACGCACCCGGAAGGCTGTAATACTCCGCCAACCGGGCACTGTTAACCGCCTCGCCGGCCGGTGTCCAAGCCATGTTAACGCAGCTGTGAACGGCCCATTCCACCCCCCGGCCCATCTTCATGTTCCAGACGCTACGTGTCCGGAAAAATAGCTGTCAAGGCCCGGAGCACCAGCCGGTTGTGATCGATCTTTCAGGGGACTCTCGCTTGTCGGGAAGGCATCCGCCGCTAATGCGGCTAGTTTGGTTGCTATGACGTCTTCTGATGCCGAACTCGCCCGACTGCTGAGCGACGCCCGGGCTTGGGCCACCCAGGACCCTGATCCCGCCACCGCCGCCACCCTGACCGAACTGATCCGCCTCGCCGACGACGGCGCCGCGTCGGCCCGCCAGGAGCTCGCGGACAGTTTCAGCGGAACCTTGCAGTTCGGCACCGCCGGCCTACGCGCGGCCCTCGGGCCCGGCCCGAACCGGATGAACCGCATGGTGGTCCGCCGCGCCGCAGCAGGCTTCGCGGCCTTCCTGACCGGCACGGTCGCCCACGCCGCCCCCGGCACCCGGCCACGCGCCGTCGTCGGCTACGACGCACGGCACAACTCGGATGTCTTCGCGGAAGAAACCGCCGCAATCCTCGTCGCTGCCGGCATTAACACCTTCCTGATGCCGTCAGCCCTGCCCACCCCGCTGCTCGCCTACGCGGTCCGGGCGCTGGAGTGCGACGGCGGTGTGATGGTGACCGCCAGCCACAACCCGCCGCAGGACAACGGTTACAAGGTGTACCTCGGCCGGCACGCCGTCGAGGAGAGCGGCCGCGGCGCGCAGATCGTGGCGCCCTACGACGCCCTGATCGCAGCCCAAATCGATGCGGTCGGCGGGCTGTCCGGCGTCGCCCTGGCCACGGCGGGATGGACCGTGCTGGATCACTCCATCGTTGCCGGCTACGAGGCCGCCGCCGCGGCACTGGCCATGCCGGCGGCCTTTCCGGCCCGCGACCTCAACATCGTCCTGACCCCGATGCACGGTGTGGGCGGCAAAACCGCCGTCGCGGTGCTGCACGCAGCCGGTTTTGCCAACGTCACGGTTGTGAGCGAACAGGCCGAGCCGGATCCGGACTTCCCCACCGTGAACTTCCCCAACCCCGAAGAGCCGGGCGCCCTGGACCTGGCCCTCGAGACCGCGGCCCGGGAGGATGCGGACATCGTGATCGCCAACGACCCCGACGCGGACCGCGCCGCGGTTGCTGCCAAGGACCCCGATACCGGATCCTGGCGGATGCTGCGCGGCGACGAGGTCGGCGCGCTGCTCGGCGCGCACATCGTGGCCCGGCTGGCAGCCGCCGGCGGCACCGAAACCACGGCAGGTGTTTTCGCTAATTCGATCGTGTCCTCGCGGCTGCTGGCGCGGATCGCGGCTGCGTCAGGCTACGCCCACGAGGAAACCCTCACCGGCTTCAAGTGGATCGCCCGCGTTCCCGGCCTGCTGTACGGCTACGAAGAGGCGCTGGGTTACTGCGTCGCCCCCGCCCTGGTCCGCGACAAAGACGGGATCTCGGCGGCCGTACTGATCGCGGAATTCGCGGCGGCAGCCAAGGCGCAGGGCAAAACCATCTTCGACACCCTCGATGAGCTTTACCTGGTGCACGGGCTCCATGCGAGCGACCAGCTCAGCATCCGGGTCGCGGACCTGGGCCTGCTGGACGCCATGATGAACCGGCTGCGCGTCAGCCCGCCGGAATCCTTTGGCGGCTCCGCCGTCGAATCCATCACGGACCTCGCGGACGGCAGCGATCAGCTGCCGCCCACCGACGGCCTGCTGTACCTGACGAAGGACCTCAGCCGCATCATCATCCGCCCCAGCGGCACAGAGCCGAAGCTCAAGTGCTACCTGGAGGTCATCCGCAACGTCGGATCGGCCGCCGAGCTGCCCGCAGCGCGGCACGAGGCACGCGCCGCGCTTGACGGCGTGCTGGCAGATGTCCGCGAGGCGCTCGGGTTGTAGCCTCCGGGGCTACAGCTCGACCTCAATGCACCCGCCCACAATCCGGGTACCGAAGGTCGGGAGCCGAAGGCCCGGCTTGCCCAGGCACTCCCCCGTTGCGAGGTCATAGACCTCCTTGTGCAGCGGTGAAGCGAGCGTGTGGCGCATCCCGCGGGAGCCGGTTATCCCGCGGGCCATCACGTGCGCCCCGGTGGCTGGGTCCTCGTGGCCGACCGCAAACACCTCGCCGGTTGCCGTGCGGAACAATGCCACCTGGTGCCCGGCAATCAGCGCCGCCTCGCCCCAGGCCGTGGATGCCATGTGGAGCACGGCGCACGAGATGGGCGTTTACAGGGAACTCGTGGCGAGCCTGAAGACCACTGTCGCCACCGCAGTGGTCGGTCCCATTACGGCGCAGCCGCTGATCGATGCCGGGCTGCAGCCGCTGGTCCCGGACCGGTTCCGGCTGGGCGCCCTGATCCGGCTCGTGGTGGAGCACCTTGCCCTCAACCACGTCCGCCGCCTGGATACCGTCTCGGGCCGGGTGGAACTCCGCGGCCGCTCCCTGCGGATCGATGGTGGTCCGGTCGAGCTGACTCCGGCCCAGCTGCTGCTGCTGCGGGCGCTGCTGGGCGCCGGCGGCGCTGTGCTGTCCCGCGAGTCACTCTCCGAGCTGTTGGGACTCCACGGTTCCGTGCACGCCCTGGACATGACCGTCAGCAGACTGCGCTCCGCCCTGCCCG
Organism: Arthrobacter sp. AL05; assembly: GCF_029960715.1. NCBI lineage: Bacteria > Bacillati > Actinomycetota > Actinomycetes > Micrococcales > Micrococcaceae > Arthrobacter > Arthrobacter sp. AL05. The sequence goes on along the minus strand of NZ_JASBRC010000002.1, from coordinate 215,314 downwards.
ATGGCCGGCTGGTGGAAACCGTGGTGAAGCGCGGCTACCGGATCGGCGTGTGACGCACGCCATTACCGGCTGGTAAACATTGGGAAACGGAACCCCAAAATCCGGCAACACCGGTGAAACACCCCGGAAAGATCGCCCGCCTAGGCTGGGGACCATCAAGGACTCCGGCCACACCACCGGCCGCCATCGAAAGGGCCTCACCATGTCCGCCAGTTCCCCCGTTCCTGCTCCGTCAGCTGCCCGGCCCCGGATCGTTATTGCCGGCGCCGGCCCCGCCGCGCAGGCCCTGGTCCGCCAGCTCACACGGACCCCGTTCGCCGGCGGGATTACAGTGCTGAGCAATCGAGATGATGCTTCCGGGCAGTTGCTGGAACTCGCGGCCCTCCCGCAGGTTTCCGTGCGGCTTGGCCAGCCGGCGAGCTACATCGACCCGGACAGCCGCTGCGTCACGACCTCGGATGGCCTGGAATTCAACTACGACCACCTGGTGATCGCGACCGGGTCCTCGCCCGTCGGCGCCCCGCTCCCAGGTGAGGGCCGGTGCCTGAACTACGCCACCATCGATGACGCGGCCCGGCTGGGCGAGGCCGTCAGGGATATCACCCGCGTCCTGGGCCGCAGGCCCCTGGGGATCCTGGTTGGCACCGGGACCGCCGCGGGTCAGGCCGAGGCTGTGTTGCGCGCCCGTGGTATCCGCCCCATCCGCACCACGCGGCGTCCGGCCTCCGTGGTACCCAACCTTGCCGGTTCCACACCCCCCGCCGGCGGTCTTGTGTTCGAGGACGGCTCCGTGATGGCCGCGGACCTGGTGGTTCTGGCCGAGGAACCGATTGCCCGTGACGCCCTCGCGGTCAGTGCCGGGCTCACCACAGCACGGCACGGCGGCATCGTCATCGGCCGCGACTTCCGCACGTCCGTGCCTGGAATCTGGGCCATCGGGGACGCCGCAGTGTTCGACGGCGTGCGCTTGGGGCTGCTGGTGGCCGCTTCCTCCGCCGCTTCCGTGTGCGCCTCGCAACTGCTTCAGGACGGCCTGCCGGAGTTCCTCTCGGAGGCCGCCTGAACCATTGCCGGCCGGCTGGGCGGACGCCCGCGGGCGACGGTCCTGTTGTGGCAAGATGGACACCTGAGAAGCGACGAAGAATGCGGTGTCTGCAGGCCCACAAGGCCCCCGAAGGGACAACTCAGGGGCTAAATCCCAGTCCCAGGCCCGCCAGGAAAGGGACCACCATGAGCGACGAAGCCGCGAACATTGCCTCCTACATCGACCACACCCTGCTCAAGCCGGAGGCCAGCGAAGCTGAGATCCTCTCGGTCTGTGCCGAGGCCGCCGAGTATCGGTTCAAGTCTGTGTGCGTCAACCCGGTCTGGGTCAAGACGGTCAAAAAGGCCTTAAAGGGAACAGACGTGCTCACGTGCTCAGTCGTCGGCTTCCCCCTCGGTGCCACCCCCAGCGACGTCAAGGCCTTTGAGGCCCGCGGCGCCGTGCTGGACGGTGCCGAAGAAGTCGACATGGTGATCAACATTGCCGCGGCCCGGGCCAACGACAAGGGCGCCCTGGCCGATGACATCCGGGCCGTGGCCACCGCAGTGCATGACGGCGGCGCGATCCTGAAGGTCATCATCGAAACCGCCCTGCTTGACGACGCCCAGAAGGTGCTCGCCTGCGAAGCGGCCGTCGAGGCCGGCGCCGATTTTGTGAAGACCTCCACCGGCTTCAACGGTGGCGGCGCCACCGTTGCGGACGTCGCGCTGATGCGCCGCGCGGTGGGCCCTGACCTCGGAGTCAAGGCCTCGGGCGGGGTGCGTTCGCTCGCCGATGCACGGGCTATGATTGCTGCAGGTGCAACACGTATTGGCGCCAGCTCCGGAATCGCGATCGTCAACGGTGAACAGGGTTCGTCCGCGTACTGATCCGCTCCGGCAGCCGCCACAGTTTTGAGCCCTACGGGGCCGAGGAGGAACGAACGAATGTCCAGCAATACCGCCAAGACCCAGCAGACGCCGCAGAACGAGAACAGCCTCGGTTCCACCATCATTTTGTTTGTCCTGATGATGGTCCTCTTTGGCGGTTCCCTGTACTCGCTGAACTTCCTGACGCTGGGCAACCCGTGGCCGATGGCCGCCTGCCTGGTCCTGTTCGCCGCGGCGTTCTGGATCCCGCAGACGATTCTTGGCCGCTCGGACTCCGCCGGCGAAAACTAAGGCTGCACCGGACTTTTACGGCTGAAGCCCCGGATCTCCGGGGCTTCAGCCGTTTAACCAGGTGTCCGTCAGGCCCCGGCAAGCAGTGCGATCAGGCTCTTGGTGAGTCCGGTGCCCAGCGCGGCCGCGGCGGGCCAGTGCTCCCTGGCCAGGGCCAGCGCGGCGCCGAACATCCCGATCATGGCATAGGCGCTGACCGGGATCAGGATGAACCATTCGCGGCGTGAACCGGCGCGGCCCAGCAGCGGGATGGAGAACGCGCCGTTGGCCTTCCAGAGGTTCTTGAGCAGGGGCAGTTTGCGCAGGAACTTCGGCGGTTTGACCACTATCGGCCAGAGCAGCGGCACTCCCCCGGTGGTGATCATGTCCCCGACAATGTGCACCAGCACGCCGGTCAGCATCGAGACCGGGAGCCAGCTCCACTGGTGCGGCGCGAACCAGGTCACCAGCCCGGCCATCGTGAGGGCGAAGACCCAGTTGCTGATCCAACCGTACTTCGGGAAGAGCTTCAGCGCCTTCGCGGCGATATTGATCATAAACATACACAGCAGTCCGGCACCCACCGACAGCAGGCCCCAGTCCGTCTGAAGCTGGACTTGCCCGGCCAGCGCCGCGATCAGTACAAAAAACGCCGCACCGAGCAGCGAATGGGTGCCCTGCCGGTGCCCGCCGGAGACGTTCTCGATGCCGACCGCGATTATGTTCGACAGCGGCGGCAGCGAGTGCGCCACGGTGCTGGAGCGGTGGTCCCAGTCGCAGACAAGCGCTGTTCCCGCCGTCGCCATCCCGCCGATAAGGATCCCGGTAGCATCCAGCGGATACCAGCCCATCGCGTAGGGGCCCGTTGACGCAACGGCAACCCACGCCGCGGCTCCCGACGCGGCGTGGTGTCCTCCCATCACCGGCTACGTCACCGCCGGCGCGGCAGCTAGTGGCGCGTCGGAGAAGATGTTTCGGATGACGCCGTTGGCCCATTCGAGGATCTCGGCGTCCTGCAGGTCCCGGCCGCCGATCCGGGCGGTCTTCGGCTTCGGGATGAGCACCGCGTCCAGGGCCGGCTTGGACTGTGCTCCGGGGTACATCCGGCTGAGCCGCATGAGTTTGGACTCCGGCAGCTGAGCCGGGGAGAACTTGATGAAATTGCCCTGCAGGGCCACGTCGGACAGCCCGGCCTCGCGGGCCCCCACCCGGAAGCGGGCAACGTCCAGCAGGTTCTTCGCCGGCAGCGGCAATTCGCCGTAGCGGTCCACAAGCTCGGCGAGCACCTCATCTATCGCCACGTAGGTGATCGCCCCGGCGAGCTTCCGGTACGCCTCGAGGCGCAGCCGTTCGCCCGGCACGTAGTCGTGCGGCAGGTGCGCATTGACCGGCAGCTCGATCTTCATTTCCGCGGCTTTCTCCTCGGCCTCGCCGCGGTATTCCGCGACTGCCTCGCCGACCAGGCGGATATAGAGGTCGAAGCCAACGCCCTGGATATGGCCGGACTGTTCCCCGCCCAGGAGGTTACCGGCCCCGCGGATCTCAAGGTCCTTCATGGCCAGCTGCATGCCGGCGCCAAGCTCGTTATGGGCGGCAACTGCCTTGAGCCGTTCCAGCGCCACCTCGCCCAGCGGCTTTTCCACGGGATACAGGAAGTATGCGTAGGCCCGTTCCCGGCCGCGGCCCACCCGTCCGCGCAGCTGGTGCAGCTGCGAAAGCCCGTACTTGTCCGCCCCGTCCACGATCAGCGTGTTGGCGTTGGAGATGTCCAGGCCGGTCTCGATGATGGTGGTGCAGACCAGCACGTCAAAGCGTTTTTCCCAGAAGTCCACGATGATCTGTTCCAGCCGGCTCTCGGACATCTGCCCGTGCGCCACCTCCACCCGGGCTTCCGGGACAAGCTCGCGGATCTTCGCCGCGGTGCGGTCGATGCTGGAGACCCGGTTGTGCACCAGGAACACCTGGCCTTCGCGCATCAGCTCCCGGCGGATCGCTGCTGACGTCTGCTTGTCCGTGTACGGGCCGACATACGTCAGGACCGGGTGGCGTTCCTCCGGCGGGGTGGCCAGCGTCGAGGTCTCGCGGATTCCCGTCAACGACATCTCCAGGGTCCGGGGAATCGGGGTGGCGCTCATGGCCAGGACGTCCACGTTGGTGCGCATCTTTTTGAGCGCCTCCTTGTGTTCGACGCCGAAGCGCTGCTCCTCGTCCACGATCACGAGGCCCAGGTCCTTAAACGCGAAGTCCTTGGAGAGCAGCCGGTGGGTCCCAATCACCACGTCCACGGAACCGACTTTAACGCCCTCGGCTGTTTCCTTCGCTTCCTTGCCGCTCTGGAAACGGGACAACGGCCTGACCACCAGCGGGAAGCCGGAGAACCGCTCGGTAAACGTTTCATAGTGCTGCTGGGCAAGCAGCGTCGTCGGCACCAGTACGGCCACCTGCTTGCCGTCCTGGACGGCCTTAAACGCCGCCCGCACCGCTATCTCGGTCTTGCCGTAGCCAACATCACCGGAGATCAGCCGGTCCATCGGGATCTCCCGCTCCATGTCGGCCTTGACCTCGTTGATGGTGGTCAGCTGGTCCGGGGTCTCCACATACGGGAACGCTTCCTCAAGTTCGCGCTGCCACGGGGTGTCCGCGCCGAAGGCGTACCCGCGGGAGGCCATCCGGGCCGAGTAGAGCCGGATCAGCTCGCCGGCAATCTCCTTGACCGCCTTGCGGGCCTTGGACTTGGTGCTTGCCCAGTCAGCGCCGCCCATCTTGCTCAGCGCCGGGGTGTCCCCGCCGACGTAGCGGGTGACCTGGTCAAGCTGGTCAGTGGGGACAAAAAGCCGGTCGCCCGGGGCGCCGCGCTTGGACGGCGCGTATTCGAGCACCAGGTACTCGCGCACCCCGTCGCCGCCGCCGGCCACCTTGCGCTGGATCAGCTCCACAAACCGGCCGATGCCGTGTTGTTCGTGGACTACGGAGTCACCGGCCACCAACTGCAGGGGATCGACGGCATTCCGCCGCTTGGACGGCATCCGGCGCATGTCCTTGGTGGACCCCGCGGACGTCCGGCCCAGCAGGTCGGCCTCGGTCAGCAGCGCAACCTTGAGCGGGTCCAGGACAAAACCGCGTCCGACGGCGGCCGTTGTCACCTCGATCAGCCCTGCCTGGGGGTCCTCGTCCAGGGCGTCGACCCGGGCGCAGGGAATGTTGTGGTCGTGGAAGAGTTCCGCGAGCCGCTGGGCCGGGCCGGGGCCTTCAGTGACCACAACGATCCGCCACTGCCCGCGCACCCGGGAGCCAATGAAGTCCATCATTTCGGCGACGTCGCCCTGGTAGCCGCGGGGTTCGCGGGCGTGCAGGTTCAGCACATCGACGTCGGGCAACAATTCCTCGTCGGTGGCCAGCGAGGTGATCGACCACCAGGACACCTCGTGTGCCAGGGCAGCGGTACGGGTTTCCGTGAGCGAGCGGAAACTGGCCGAGTGCAGCGCCTCGGACGCCGCGGCGCTCAAATCGAGCGGCGCGGTCCCGCCGTCGGATGCGGTGGACCATGCCGCCTCAAGGAATTCCTCATTCGTGGCTGCAAGGTCATGGGCGCGGGTCCTGACCTTCTCGGGCTCAATCACCACCGCCATGGAACCGGCCGGGAGCTGGTCCAGGAACGGCACCATGGCGTCCACGAGCACCGGGGCCAGGGATTCCATACCCTCGACGGCGATGCCGCCGGCGATTTTTTCCAGCATGTCAGCGGCGGCGGGGAGCTGCGATTTCAGCGTCGCGGCGCGGGACATCACGGCGGGGGTGATCAGAATCTCGCGGCACGGCGGGGCGTGCAGTTCGGTGGGGTGGTGCACCCCGGGCGCGGTGAGCGAGCGCTGGTCGGCGACGGCAAACCAACGCATTTGGTCTACTTCGTCGCCGAAGAACTCCACCCGGATGGGATGGTCCTCGGTGGGCGGGAAAACGTCAAGCATCCCGCCGCGGACGGCGAACTCACCGCGGCGGGTCACCATGTCCACCCGGGCGTAGGCGGCGTCGGCCAGGTTCCTGACGACGTCGCTGAAAGGGACTTCCTGTCCGACCTTCAGGGTGACAGGGGCCAGTTCGCCCAAGCCTGCCACGATTGGCTGGACCACGGCGCGGACCGGGGCCACCACCACGCGCAGCGTGCCGGCGGTGGTTGATTCGGGATGTGCCAGCCGGCGCAGTACCGACAGGCGCCGGCCCACAGTATCCGAGCGCGGCGAGAGCCGTTCGTGCGGGAGGGTTTCCCAGCTGGGGAACTCGGCGACGGCGTCGGCAGGAAGGAAGGCACGCAGCGCCTCGGTCAGGTCCTCGGCTTCACGGCCCGTCGCGGTGATCGCCAGGACGACGGGCGCGGGGCCGCCGCCATCGGTTCTGCCGGCCGCCGGGGTTTCGGTGCTGGTCCCTGCCGCGGCCAGTCCGTCGGCCATTTCCGCGAGCAGGGCGGAACGCAGGCCGGCGGGGGCGCTGATCTGGTAGTCCTCGCTGCGGTCCGCGAAACCGCGGGCGGCTTCGGCGCGGACGCGGGCGTAGTTCCGGTCTTCGGCAAGGACACGGCGCAGACCGGTGAGAGTGGGGCCGTTGAGGCTCATAGCTGTTGCTCCTGAAGGGATCACGGGGTGCAGGCAACACAAATACCCGAAATTCGCGAGAATTCCGGGTACCTCCAGCCTACCGCGCAGCCCGGACACCACGCCGCACCGAGCCGTCGCGGCAGCCCGGACAGAGCGGTGCCGGCTCCCGGACTAGGCTGGCTGAATACCGGGCCGTCCAAACGGCCTGGCGCTCCGAATGGCTTAGTGACGAGAAGGAGTCAGCATGACCGGCATGCCCGAAAACCAGCAGAAGACACCCGCGCCAATCACCGCTGCGAAGACGGTGCTGGTCACCGGTGCGACCGGCTATATCGGCGGCCGGCTGGTCCCCCGGCTGCTGGAAGCCGGTCACAGGGTGAAGGTCCTGGTCCGGACCCCGGCCAAAATCGCCGGCGTGCCGTGGCTGGCCGACGTCGAGGTCATCCAAAGCAGTCTTGACGACGGCGCTGCGCTGCGCGCTGCGCTGGAGGGCGTCGACGTGTTCTATTACCTCGTGCACTCAATGGCCGGCGGTGCGGGTTTCGAAGCCAAAGAAAAAGCGATGGCCCGGACCGCTGCGCAGGCCGCGGTCGAGGCCGGCGTGGACCGGATCGTCTACCTCGGCGGCCTGCACCCTTCCGACGTCGAGCTGTCCACCCACATGAGGTCCCGCGAGGCGGTAGGCCAGGTTTTCCTCGACAGTCCGGTTGACGCCGTCGTTTTTCAGGCAGGCGTTGTGATCGGCTCCGGTTCGGCGTCCTTCGAGATGATCCGCCACCTGTCCGAGGCGCTTCCGGTGATGCCCGCCCCGAGCTGGGTGCGCAACAAAATCGAAGCGATCGCCGTACGCGACGTGCTGCACTACCTGCTCGGGGCGGCTTCGCTCAAGGGCCCGGTCAACCGGACCTTCGACATCGGTTGCCGGCAGGTCCTCAGCTACGCGGGCATGATGCAGGAATACGCCGCCGAAGCCGGTCTGCCCAAGCGGTTTGTCCTGGCGTTGCCGGTTCCCGCGCCCAAGCTCGCCGGCATGTGGGTAGCGTTGACCACACCCATTCCGTTGTCGATGTCGCTGCCGCTGGTGGAATCGCTGCAACACGACGCAGTCTCCCGGGAACACGACATCGACGCCGTCATCCCGCAGCCCGACGGCGGCCTAACCGACTTCCGCTCAGCCGTGTCGCTGGCGTTGGGACGGGAACGCGACGGCCAGGTGACCACCGTATGGTCCAACGCCGGGGCCGACGCGGACCCGCTGCCCAGCGACCCTGATTGGGCCGGCCACCGCGTGTACCTCGATGACCGCACCTTCAGCAGCGACGTGGCCCCACAGCATGTCTGGACCATCATCGAGGGAATCGGCGGTAAAAACGGCTGGTACTCCATGCCCTTGGCCTGGAGTGTCCGGGGCTGGATCGACAGCGTCACGGGCGGCGCCGGGCTCAGCCGCGGGCGCCGGCACCCCCACCTGCTGGCCGAAGGCGAAGCGGTTGACTGGTGGCGGGCTGAGCGGGTGGAACGCGGCAGCCTCCTGCGGCTCCGGGCGGAAATGAGAGTCCCGGGACGTGCCTGGCTGGAGCTCTCGGTGGAGCCGGAGGGAACCGGGAGCCGTTACCGGCAGCGGGCGATCTTCTTCCCGAAGGGTCTCAGCGGGCGGCTGTACTGGCTCGCTGTACTGCCGTTCCACAGCCTGATCTTTCCTGCCATGTCGCGAAACATCACGGCCGCGGCGAAGGCTCTCCAGGATGAGGAATCGAAGCCGGCAAGTCACACCGCGTAGGATGTTTGGAGCCCAAACGACGAGTTCCACCCCATGGAGGACCCCCAATGGCATTGAGCGCATCCACCACCCTTCCGCACAGCGTCGAGAGCGTCACAGCTGTGTTCGTGAACCAGGACTTCCTGCGCCACACAAGTGAACTTGTCGGTGGCACCCTTGAGTCGTTCACCGTGGACGGTGACACGGCCGGCGCCTTCAGCACCACTACGGTGCGGACCATCCCGACCACCCGGATGCCGGATATTGCCCGGAAGTTCGTTGGCGAAACCTTGAAGGTGACGCAACTGGAGGCCTGGGACGCCCCCGCGGCCGATGGCTCCCGGTTGAGCAACATCACCTTGAAAGTCTCCGGCGCGCCGTTGGACGTTAAAGCCGTGCAGCGGCTCGTCGCCGACGGCGGCGGCACCCGGATCGAGCTGGACGGAACAGTCACCTCCTCGGTTCCGTTCCTGGGCGGCAAGATCGCCGAGGCGGCCGAGCCAATGGTGGGAAAAGCACTCAACATCCAGTCCACCCAGGCCCGGGCCTGGCTCGAAAGCCACTAGCCGATGGCGCTGACGGGGTTTCCCGCCGTCGTCCTGCTCGTCGCCGGCATCTGGTCCCTTGTGGTCTGGCCGCCCTTCCTGCGCCGGGTCCTTAAGGACCCGCGGGCCCACGACGGCAATGGCAAAGCCACCCGGTTCCTGACCGTGCACGTGGCCCTGGTCAGTATCTCGCTGATCTTCGGAGCGGCGACGGCGGCCATCGGGATCGCCGGCCTGCTGGGCTGAGCGCAAGGCCCGATCCGGTCCGGTATACACGGCGGCACATTCCGCCGCGGCCTGCTCAGGACTAGAGTATGGTTCCACCTGCTGTGCGCACCGTCGCAGCGAACGCGGCCCAGTGGGACGCGGCATACTTTCTGTGAATCGATTCGATCTCGAAGGGAATTGCCGATGCCATCCAAGCGGCTGGCCAAGCGGGAACTGTTGGCCTATCTCGCCGTGTTGGCCCTGATCGCATTCTGGCCCTCCCCGGTCGATGCCCCGGCCGCGGGCCTCCTCGCGCGGGTATTGCGTAAGCTCCACAGCTGGGGAGCGCCGCCGTGGATCAACTACGACCTTGCCGAGAGCGTTGCCAACATCCTGCTGTTTGTCCCGTTGGGAGTGCTGCTGGTGTGGATCCTCGGACGCAGTTACTGGTGGGTCGCTGCGCCCGCCGCATTGATCACCTCGGGGGCCATCGAAGTCGGCCAGTTCCTCTTCCTGCCGGCCAGATTCCCGACCTTCTCCGATGTCATCGCCAACACCGCCGGAGGAGTCCTTGGCGGGGCCCTTAGCTACCTGCTCTGGCACAAAATCGGTCCCGGCGCACGCCGTCTGCCTGCCCTGCAACCCGATCGGGGCAGCGCGCGCCCGGACCGCTCCGCCCCCTGAGCCGAGGCCCCAACCCGCCCTTTCGGAACGCCGGCGAATTACCGTGGAGCCAGGGTTTTCCAACAATCGCCTAAATGCTCGGGAACAGGTCAAGAAATGTTGGCTGTGACGTCTCGGAATGGCAAATTTTGTGGAAAACTGAGTAAATTCCGTTGCTTCATGAAAGGGATCTGCAAATGCGAATTTCCGTTATCGGCTGCGGCTATCTGGGAGCCGTCCATGCCGCCTGTATGGCCAAGCTCGGGCACGATGTTGTGGGAATCGATCTCGACGAGAAAAAGATCTCCGCACTGGCCGCAGGCAAGGCACCGTTTTATGAGCCGGTACTCGATGATCTCCTTGTTGATCTTGCACAGTCGGGCCGCTTGCGGTTCACCACGGATATACAAGAGGCACGCGGCTGCGAGGTGCACTTCATCTGCGTCGGCACGCCACAAAAGCGCGGCGAGAACGCCGCGGACCTTAAGTTCGTCGATGCTGCCGTACACTCGCTCGCGGGCCAGCTGAGCCCCGGCGATGTGGTGGCCGGGAAGTCCACCGTCCCGGTCGGGACCGCTGCCCGTCTGGCGGAAATCATCAAGGATGCGGAAAAGGACGCACATCTCGCGTGGAACCCGGAGTTCCTCCGTGAGGGCCACGCCGTATCAGATACCCTGAGCCCGGACCGCTTCGTCTACGGCGTCGAGGACGGCAACGAAGACCACCCCGCCGTCAGGGTACTGGACCACGTCTACGAGACGGCGCTCTCCACCGGAACACCGAGGCTGATAACGGATTTTGCCACGGCTGAGCTGGTCAAGACGGCCGCCAACTCGTTCCTGGCAACCAAGATTTCATTTATCAACGCCATGGCCGAGGTGTGTGAGGCCGCCGGCGCCGATGTTACCCGGCTGGCCGATGCCATCGGCCTGGATGACCGGATCGGCCGGAAGTTCCTCAACGCCGGCATCGGCTTCGGCGGAGGCTGCCTGCCAAAGGACATCAGGGCCTTTATGGCCAGGGCCGGCGAACTCGGAGCGGACCAGGCCTTGACGTTCCTGCGCGAAGTGGACGCCATCAACATGCGGCGCCGAACCCGCGTTGTGGAAGTCACCCGCGAACTTTGCGGCGGCACCCTGATGGGCCAGCGCATCGCAGTGCTCGGTGCCGCGTTCAAGCCGGAGAGTGATGATGTCCGGGATTCTCCGGCGCTGAGCGCCGCCGCGCAGCTGCAACTCCAGGGCGCAGTGGTGACCGTGACCGATCCCCAGGCGTTGTCGAATGCCGCCAAGCGGTTCCCGGAACTGCAAATGGAGTCTGATCTTGAATCCACCCTCCAGCATGCCGACGCGGTGCTGCTGCTCACCGAATGGAAGGAATACCGGGACCTGGATCCGCACACGACCGGCGCACTGGTTGCCTCGCGCCGGATACTCGACGGGCGGAACGTCCTGGACCCCGCCAAATGGCGGGCTGCCGGGTGGACGTACCGCGGAATGGGCCGCCCGTAGGCGCTTCAGTCAGGCAGCGCCCGGGCCAGGGACTCTTCCGCGGCAACCCAGGAGAGCATCGCGCATTTGACCCGCGCAGCATATTTGGAGACTCCTTCAAAGGCCGCCGCGTCGCCAAGAATTTCCGGATCAGCGGCGAGCTTTCCCCGCGAGCGGAGCACGTCCCGGAAACTGCCGATCATCTCCCGGAATGCTTCGATTTCCATCCCTTCGGCAAGATCGGTGAGCACCGAGGCTGAAGCCATGGAAATGGAGCAGCCCGCGCCGTCCCAGCGCAGTTGTTCTACCTTGCCGTGGGAAAGGGCCAGGCGCACGGTGATTTCGTCCCCGCACACCGGGTTGAGTTGGTGCGACTGGCCCGACGTTGACCCCGGCGGGAGCGCAGCCGAGCCGAGGCCGCTGCCGTGACGCAGTTTCGCGTGCTCAAGAATGATTTGTTGGTAGAGCTGTTCAAGGCTCATGGGACTCTTCCTTTATGCGCCGAAATAGGCGCGGACTTCACTGACGGCGGCGAGCAAAAAGTCCACTTCCGAGGTGGTGTTGTACAGGTAAGTACTGGCCCGGGTCGTGGCTGTTACGCCCAAACGGCGGTGCAGGGGCTGCGCACAGTGGTGGCCCACCCGCACCGCGATGCCGCGGCTGTCGAGGAACTGCCCAACGTCGTGGGCGTGGACGCCTTCGACGTCGAAGGACGCGAGGCCTATCCGTTCCACGCCCGGAGCCGGACCAAGCACCCGCACACCGGGGATGCCGGTCAAGCCCTCCACCAGGCGCTGCCCGAGCAGGGACTCCCACGCATGGATGCGCTCCAACCCGGTCTCAGTGAGGTAGTTGGCTGCGGCAGCGAGCGCGATCGCCTGGGAGATCTTCTGCGTTCCTGCTTCGAAGCGCTGCGGGGAAGGCAGGAAGCTGGCCCGCTCCATCGAGACCGTAGTGATCATGGAGCCGCCGGTAAGGAACGGCGGAAGGGCGTCGAGCAGTTCCGCACGGCCGTAAAGCACGCCGATTCCGGTTGGCCCGAGCATCTTGTGGCCGGACAGAACCGCGAAATCGACGTCCAGGTCCTTGACGTCCAGGGGCAGATGCGGCGCCGACTGGCAGGCGTCCAGGACAGTCAGCGCACCGGCGGCCCGGGCAAGTGCCACCAGGTCTTTGACCGGGTTGATCGTGCCAAGGACGTTGGAGGCGTGGCTGAAGGCGAGCAGCCGGGTAGCCGGATTGATGATTCCGGCTGCGGCTGCCATATCCAGGTGTCCCGCGTCGTCAACCGGAATGAACCGCAGGACCGCGCCCGTGCGTGCGGCAAGTTGCTGCCACGGAATGAGGTTCGCGTGATGCTCCATTTCCGTGACCACAATCTCGTCACCGGCGCCCAGCGCGAACCCGGCCGCCTCGCTGGGCGCACCCGGCAGGGAAGCGTTGAGGAAGGAATAGCTGAGCAGGTTCAGCCCCTCGGTGGCGTTGGCCGTCCAGATGATCTCCACGGCCGCTGCACCCACGAAGGCTGCCAGCGTTTCCCGTGAATCTTCAAAGGACTCCGTCGCTTCGACGGCCAATTGGTGGGCGCCGCGGTGGACTGCGGCGTTGCGCTGTTCGTAGAATTCCCGTTCGGCGTCGATAACGCTTACCGGATTCTGGGATGTCGCCCCGGAGTCGAGATACACCAGCGGACGCCCGCCAACGGAGCGGGAAAGGATGGGGAAATCGTTGCGGATGCGCAGCACTTCGTCGTCGTTGAGCGCTGGCAGCCGGAGCGCCTGGGTCCGTGACATCGGTACAGGTAACACCTTGCCTCCTCCGGTCGGGTCGAGTGGGCCAACGCCCATCATTGCACGGAAGGGGACCGCCGACAGGCAGTCCCCTTCCGTGTGATCACAATGGACAGACCGGCGCAGCCCGTCCCGGGAGCCGGGCCGTGCAGCGGACGATCAGCGCGGGTGATCCTGGCTAGAGCAGCTGGGCAGCCTGCGGTACCCGGGGGGTTCCGCCGCCGCCGACAGCGGTGGCCGAATTGTTCGACACAACACGCAGGTACTGCCGGATGGCCGCAAAGTCGTTGCGCATGCGGTTGAAGGCGGCGCCGGCCGCCGCAGGCTCGGCGTAAAGCACGGTCCCACCTGCCGCGTCAACGACGTAGGCCCCAAAGTTCTGCAGGGCTTCGGCCAGCGCACGGCCCTCAGGGCTGAGGGGAAGGGCGGCCACATTGACGTTCCCGGGGATACCGAACAGGGTACCCATCGGGATCGGACCGCTGTACGTTGAGCTGGCGTTGCCGTCCTGGCGTTTGGCCGGCCAGACCGGACCCAGCTTGAGCTTGGAACGCGGAATCGCGATGGCCAAGGCGTGCGGAATCCGCAGTTCCTGGATCTCGTGGGCCCGGATCAGACCCCCGAGTGCGCTGACCCCTGCTGCCCGGACCCCGTTGGTGCCGCCGTCGCCCTTGAGGTCCGTCTTGACCTGGAAACCGGACTTCCAAGCGGTAGCGGAGACCTGCTTCATTGTCCAGTTCTCGTAGGCGGTGGCGGCATCGGGCTGCGTGATGACCGAGTGGCCGTCAGTGCCGATGGCTACCTGGGCGTTCGAGGGAACACGGTAGTTCCACGTCCAGGTCGGGCTGGTTGACACGGACGCTGTCGGATCGCTGGTTGTTGCGTTGACGACGGGAATGGACCACTGCTCGCAGTTGATGTAGCAGCCGCCGGACATCAGGCTGCTGGTCTTGGCCGCTGACGGGCTTTCAAAGACGGCAGCGGAACCCAGTGCGGTGTTCCAGAATGACGTGGAGCTGAAGGGGTGACGAAAGACGCTTCGTGATCCGGCAGTTGCGGCGGCTTGAGCACCTGCCGTGGCTGCCATCGCCGAACCTGAGGTGGCTCCCATACCTGCGGCGGCTACGGCAGATGCCGCGAGACCTTTGAGGAACGAACTACGTGAGAAGACGGCGGACCGAACGCCGTTCAGGTTGTTTTTCGTACTCTTGTGTGAAGTTTCGTGTGACATTCATGACCTCTTGCGGAATGCGTCCGCCCCCAAGCCGACAACACAACGTCGCAGGAACTTGTGTTCCCGCGACGTCTACCCGCATGTTGATTGTTGGGTGTTTACGATCAGAACGTTACACACGCGCCGGACCGTACGGCCAATCGGAAGGTGATCTGCGTCACTTAATTTTGCGCACGACGGCGGCGGCGGGGCAGGTACTTTACCGGCGGGATTTTCCCGATCGGCCCGCCCGGGCGTTAATGGACCCGCTGGTCAGCCATCGATTGGGAAGCGCCCTTGGGGTCCGGAAACCTGAGTGCCGCCTGGATGGTTTTCGCAATGGCGGCGTGACCAAGATCACTTGGAAAAAAGTTGTCCGTGGCCCGCCCGTCGGGCAGCTTTTTGTCAGCCCAGCGGTTCTTCTCGGACTGGAAGAGACCGTTCAGGGGCCGGAACCGCCCTTGGTTGCGGCCGCAGGCATCCTCAGCGAGCCGGTCGAATTCCGCTGTCGACTTTTTGTCTCCCCACGAACCCAGGCAGAGCAACCCGGCCGTTGGGGAAGCGGCGCGTACCGCCGAGATCAGTCCCGGGTAGGCCGCGGTAAATCCAGCGAGGTCCGCCTTGGCAGCCTCGTTAGTCCCGACCATCACCAGAACCAGGTCGAACGCCTTCCTGGCGGGGAGCCTCGCGGCAAGCTCATCGGTTTTCAGGGTCCCCCCCGTCGCGGACGACGCAAGCACTGTTAACTCCACCGGCCCCTTGGACTCCAGCCCCGCTGCGAGGAGGGACCGGTAGCGAGTCCCCTCCGTGGACGCAGAGGAGCCAAGCGTAATCGCATCTCCGACCAGCAGCACCCGCAAGGGCCGGTCCGGCGGGAAAACCACCTTGACTGTCACTGCATCAAGGGCAGCCTCGGCGCGCTGGGCCATTCGTGACTCGACCTGGGCTACGTAGGCATCCGCCCGATCCAGGTCAGCCGCCGGCGGCGGGGCCACCGGTGGGGTGAGGACCATGACCGTCGTCAAAATGGTGGTGGCCACCAGACCCGTCAGGCCCGCAACCCGAAGTATCCCGGCACCCCTACCCATAGGGTGAGGCTTCCTTTGAGGCGAAGACACCACTATTGGAGAACGGCGAATTACCGCTCATGTACGACGGTCCGGAAAATTCGCTGATATCGACGATCTCCTGCATCCATTTGCGTAATTCCCGGCCGAAATCATCTCGCTCCAAAGCAATAGTGACCACCGCTTTGATGTAACTGAATTTATCCCCGGTGTCGAATCGGCGGCCGTTATAGATGACGCCGAATACACCGTTGCCTGTGCTGCCTGCCACTGCCAATGATTGCAGGGCATCGGTGAGTTGGATTTCGCATCCGCGTCCCGGTTTGGTTCGTGACAGTTCAGCAAATATCTCCGGGTGCAGAACGTAGCGGCCAATCACGGCGAGATTCGAGGGTGCACATTCCTGTTCAGGCTTTTCGACCATTCCGGTGATCCGGACATAGTCCTGGCCCGGCACAACGTCAACCGCTGCGCAACCATAGGCTGAAATCTGCTCCGGGTCGACTTCCATCAGGGCCACTACGGATCCTCCGCTGATCGCCTGCGCCTCAATCATGCGCGCCAGGAGGTCCTCGCGTTCGTCGATCAGGTCGTCTCCGAGCAGTACAGCGAACGGCTCGTTATCAATGTGCTTTTCGGCCATAAGCACCGCGTGGCCCAGTCCCAGGGGCTCGCCCTGGCGGAGGTAGTGCAGGTCCGCGAGCTCCGAGGCCTGCCGGACCGCCGCCAGTTTCGTGACATCACCCTTGCATTCCAAGATGCGCTCCAGCTGCGGCGAGCGGTCAAAGTGATCCTCCAGTGCACCTTTGTCCCGGCCTGTGATCATCAGGATGTCTTCGAGTCCGGCCCTTACCGCCTCTTCGACGACGTACTGGACGGCCGGTTTGTCCACCACCGGCAGCAGTTCCTTGGGAACTGCCTTGGTTGCCGGCAGGAAGCGGGTCCCCAGCCCTGCCGCCGGAATGACTGCCTTGCGAATCATGTTTCCCCCCATGGTCAAAGTTGACTTACACCCGCCGATGAGATGATCGGCGATGGTCGCGAAGATTACTGCACTGTTCCGAGCCATACACCCGTCTGTGGCTGGTTGGTCTGGGCGCCTCCGACGGCCAGGATGACCTTTGTGCCCACCCGCTGGACGATAGCCCCTTGCCGTGCGACCGGCAGCGAGGGCAGGACCGACCAGTTGTTGCCTACGGGGTCGTAGGCCACAACTTGGGACGTCGGTTGGAAGTTGTCCATTTGGCCGCCGGCCATAATGATCTTGCCGTCCGCGACGAAGGTGCCCGCCTCGATGTGGCTCTTGGGCATCGGCAGGCTGGAGATCTGCGTCCAGCTGTTGGTTACCGGGTTGTAGGCGTGTCCGTCGCCCTGCTGAAGGTGCAGTTTGTCGTGTCCGTGTTCGCCTCCCACAACGTAGATCTTCCCGCCGAGCACCACACAGCTCATATGGTCCTTCGGATTGGGCAACGGCGCCGCAGCAGTCCACCGCGTTGTCGTGAGGTTGTAGACAAAGTGGTCTCCCACATTCGTTACGCGGTCCGCGGGATTACCGCTGATATAGTGCAGCTCGCCGTTGAGGGCAGCGAACGCACCGGCTCCGCGGCCCGCCGGCAATCGCGTAAGCAGGGCAAAGGAATTGGTGGAGGGATCGTAGCGGTAGACCCGGTCGCTCACCGTCTGGGTGGGCGTCTTGGTGGTGTCCAGGTTCCCGGCAAAACCACCGCCGAAGTAGATGTAGCGGCCATCTTCCGTGATGCCGAGATGGGTCTCGGCCATCCCTGCGGGCAGGCTCCCCAGCGTGGTCCACGTGTTCGTGGCCGGGTTGAAGCTGGAGTAGGACCTAATGGCCCGGAAGCTCGAATCGAAGCCGCCAAAACGGTAGATTATGCCGCCCAACGCAAGGCCGGCCGCTTCAAAACAGGCGACGGGGGACGATTTTCCGGCCGCCCAACTGGCAGGCCACGGGGTGTTTGCCGGGACCGGAAGCGGTGCGCCCGCAGGATAGGTGATTTCAATTGCCGATACTTTCGGCTGGTTCACCGTGGCCGTGAAGTCCAGGTTAAGGACTCCGTTGGTGACGTTGACCGTAAATTCCTTGACGGCCGCACTTGCGGCACCCACGTCGGCGAAGATGTCGTAATTGGCCAGCTCCACGGCGCCGCCCTCGAGGTTTGCGCTGAAAATTCGTTTGCCCGCTCCGCCTGGACCGCCGCCGGCGGCCCCGAACCAGATCTCAGCGAAATGCAGGCGGACCGTGTAGGCGCCGGCCGCCGTGACCGGGACGGCGTACCCAAAGCTTCCGCCGTCTGCTGTGGCGCTGCGCTCCGTGGTGTACAGAACGTCATCGGTGGTTCCGGCGATGGCGGTGGCCGCTGAATTCGTGAAGGCTTTGCCGCCGGTGAAGTATTGGTCCGCCAACCAGGACACTCCACCGCTGACCAGTGCCGGGCCCCCTGCATTGATCCGCAGGGTGGCACCGCCCGCCGGCGGGGGTGTGACGGTGCCTGTCGGGAAGACAACTTCGATGGCGGAGACTTTGGGCTGGTCCGCGGCCGCGGAGAACGCGATGTCAATGACAAAGTTGTTGACGTCCACGGTGAAGGTCTTTGCGGCGGCCGCCACGGCCCCCACGCTCGCAAACAGGTCGTAGTTGGCCAGTTCCACGGCGCCGCCTTGAAGGTTGGCGCTGAACACACGTTTCCCGGCACCGCCGGGGCCGCCCCCCGGAGCTCCGAACCAGATTTCCGCAAAATACAGGTTGACGGTGTAGCTGCCGGCGGCCGGGACCGGTATGGAGTAGTTAAAGGATCCGAGGTTGCTGGTGGCGCTGCGCTCGGTCAAGTACAGGACGTCATCCGTTGTGCCGGCAATCGACGAGACAGCTGGGTTCGTGAACGCCTTGCCTCCGCTGAAGTACTGATCGGCCGACCACACTACTCCGCCGGTGGTCACAGCGGGTCCGCCGGCGTTGATGCGAATTGCTGCCGGTGTTGCGGCCTGGGCTTTGAGCTGGGATGCGACAGTGATGGTGCCGAAGGCCGCCAAGCCCATCAGGACGGCGGTCCGCCTGCCCACCTGATAGTCCGGCAAAGGCGACCGGGAGGAGTTCGCTGCCGGTTTCTGGAATGCGTTTCCGGTCATGTCTGGTCCTTGTCAGGGTGGTGGTGTGGTTCGGTCTTGGCCGCAGTTTATCCATCCGGGATTGGGGCCTTCAATGGCAAATGGCGGCCGATCCGGAAGTCCAGTAGGTGCCCCGGCAGCCCCAAGTAGGCGTTTGCGGCGGTGCAGGTAGAAAGCCCGAAACTGTTGAGTAGGGATCGGCCCCGGCCACGTGCTGCCGCCGCCAAAGACCAGTCCCTGCCTCGCTGTTCGGAGCGAACCCGGCGTTGTTAGCTGATGTGGGAAACCTGCACCGTTGGCTGAGGGAGGATGCATGAAGACCCAGTTCCTGGTATTGCTGTCGGCACGGGTCTTTGCCACCGGCATGCAGGCCTTGACGTTTATCCTGCTCGCGCGTTGGGCCGGCGTCCGGGACTTCGGGATTGTGGCCGTGATTGCCGGCGTCGGGGCGGTCCTTTTTACCGTCGCCGACTGGGGGCTGTCCTCCTACATTCCCCGGGCACGAGCCAAGGGCCGCGACGCCGAGGTGGCCACCGGACTAAAGATGGACCTGATCGGAAACGCAGCCGCCGGAAGCTTCGCGGCACTGGTCCTCACCGCTGTGGCCGCCACGACCGGCCTCAATCCATGGTTCATCCTGGTCCCGGTGGCACTTGCGCTGGAGCAATTCGTTGAGGTCGGGCTGACGGTTCCGATTGCCGACAAAGCGAAAGCGCCGTTGGTCATCTCGCTGGTGCTGCGCCGAATAACGTCCTTTGGCCTGTTCGTCTCGCTCTACGCCCTGGGCTTTGAGACTATTGCCGCCTATTCCCTCGGAATGATTACAGCCTCAGTGGTGGGAATCGCGCACGTGCTGCGTGTTCTGCACCAGCGGCTGGCCGGCCGGGCGCGCGCCGCGAGCGCCCGGGAGATGTACAAGTTCCTGATCCCGTACTTCCTGGCCAATCTGAGTTCCCAGGCCCGAACACTGGATTCCGCCATCGTTGGGGCGGCCAGCTCCGTTGCCTCTGCCGGGCTCTATTCCGCGGCCTTCCGGCTGATCAACCCGCTGATGCTGGTCTCCGGCTCCATCGTCGCCGTTGTGCTGCCCCACGCGTCACGGCAAGGACTCCCTGAAGCCAAGAAACTTGGCCAGAAGTTGTCCTTGGCGGCTCTCCTTGCCAGCTTGCCGTTGATTCCCGTCATCATCTGGTCCCCGGCAATCGTTGAACTGCTATTCGGGTCCGAGTTTGCTGCAGCCGCCCCGGCCTTTGCTTTTGCCGTCGCGGCACTGCCGTTCCTTTCCCTGGCACCACCGTTGGGAGGACTGCTGCAAAGCCAGGGCCTTGAGGCATTCGTCGCGACCAACGGCATCATCTTCGCCGTCCTGAACCTGGGCGGTGTCCTGCTCGGTGCACTGCTGTGGGGCCCCGCCGGTGCCGCCGCAGGGGTCGCCATTGTCTATTCGGCAAAGTCCCTGGTCCTCTTCGGCCGGCTGCAAACCGCAAAAGCCACCCTAATCATGGTCCCGTCGCAGTCGCGCCTGGCCCCCTCCGGAACGGTGTGATGACGTGAAACGAAACGGCCGCCCCGCAGTGTCCGTCCTTATGCCGGTGCGCAACGGCAGCAAAACCATCCAGTCCGCCGTCAGGTCCACCTTGGCAGCACTGCCACGGGAGGGTCAGTTGCTGGTCACCGACGACGGCAGCACCGACGGAACGCCGGAAATCCTTGGCCGTTTCAGGGACTCTCGCCTCACGGTCTTTCGGAACGAAAAGTCCCAGGGGGTGGCCGCCACGCTTAATGCGCTGCTCTGGCGCGCCGGAACCCCATACATCGGCCGGATGGACGCCGACGACCTCGCCATGCCCTTCAGGTTCGCGGCACAGCGTACCCACCTGGGCAGCGACCACGAAGTGACGTTCACCTCCGTTGTGAACTTCGGCCCGCGAATCGGCAACTGGAAGCCTGCGATCCCGATCGGCATCACCGCAGAAGCCATGCCCTATTTCCTCCTGCTCGGAAACCCGTTGGGTCATTCGGCGATGTACGGCTCCACCGAGACACTGCGCCGCATGTCCGGGTACATCGCCGGACCTGCCGAGGACTACGAACTCTGGATGCGTCTCGCGGCGTCCGGCTATCGGCTACGCCGCACCGCAGTGCCGTTCACCGCCTACCGCCATCATCAGTCCCAGACAACAAAAGAGGCCGACTGGAAGCGCCGGGTGCTGGATGATCCGGCCCTCCGGTCCTCCCACCGGGCCCTTGCAGCGTCCGTTGGCTGGGATGGTCCGGACTTCTTCGATGTTGTCGTGCAGGGAGCGCACGGCACCGGCGGAGCGCGTCTTGTCGCGGAACTCTCGTCCTTTCTGGACGCGGGTTGCGGGCACCTCTCCGGCACGGAGCGCCGTCATCTGGCTCACCAACTCGGCAAGCTAACAGCAAAAAGGGGACCGTCATGATGCAAGACAAAGCGAAGGTCTACGTACTGCACGGCCTGCGCATCGACGATGTCACGCTTGAGGAGGCGGCTGATTCCGTTGTGGATCTCGCCCGCGGCCCCCAGGCGGCGCTTGTTGTCACACCCAACTCGGACCACTTCCTGCGCTGGCAGCGCTCCGCGGCTTTCCGGTCGCTCTATGAGGGGGCGGCGCTTGTCCTTCCCGACGGGTTCCCCCTGCCGCTGATGGCGAGGTTCGAGGGTCACTCCGGTGCCACCCGGTTGACCGGATCCGATCTCTTTATGTCAGCCATGGACCGCGCAGCAACCGAAGGAGTTCCGGTCGCCATTATCGGGGGCAAAGACGGCGTTGCCGAAGCCGCGGCCGCGCGGCTGTCGCTTTCACGCCCGGGCCTGCGCTTCTTCCTCCTCGACTCCCCCTCCCCCGCGCAGCTCGCTGATGACACCTACGTGCGCGGCCTGGCGGATCGGCTTGCCGCCGAACCGGACAAGATTGTTGCGTTGTGCCTCGGCTCCCCCAAGCAGGAGCAGCTGTACCACCAGCTTGCGCGGTTTGCTGAGCTGCAGGGCTGCTTTCTCGGCGTCGGGGCAGCCGTGGACTTCGCGGCCGGAACAGTCCGCCGGGCACCGGCGGCGATCCAAACCCTGGGGCTGGAATGGCTCTTCCGCCTTGTCCAGGAACCTCGGCGGCTGTGGCGCCGCTATCTGCTCGATAACACCCGAATCCTGCCATACGTAGTCCGTTCTGCAGCCTACGGGCTTGCGTTGCGTGCTCGGCCCAAGGCACCCGTCCGCCGGGCGGCCCTGGCCATCGCCGCCCTGGGCTACTGGAACGCGCCCCGCCAGGATCCGGCACCCACGACCGCGGAACGGCCTAAGCGGGTAGTCCTCCACGTCGGGCCGGACGTCACGACCCAAGGCGGTATGGCGTCTGTCATCGCCGAGTACCTGACCTTCGGCATGAGCGACTTCACCATGACCAGCTACGCCACGTGGGCGCCCGGCTCCAAGGCAGGGTCCGTCCTGCGGACGGCAAAGCTGGGTCTTTCGATGATGCGCGGCAAGCACTCCCAGCAGTTCCTCCATGTTCATGTCAGCGAGTCCGGCAGCCTCGTCCGGGAAGGTGCCGTCATCGTTCTGGCCCGGATGCTTGGGATACCCACGTGTGTTTCCCTTCATGGCGCTGATTTCGGCGATTCGGTCAAAAGGTATCCACGGCTGACAAAGGCCGTTCTCTCGCGTGCCTCGCAGCTGATCTGCCTGGGGCCGAAGCAGAAGGAACTTGTGGCGGGCATTGTCCCGGACGTCCCCACCGAGGTCGTTTTTAACCCGAGCGGGCCGGCCCCGGCTGCTTCTCTGGATGCCGCGGGGCCGTTTGGTCCTGCCACCCGGCATTTCGTTTTCGCCGGCGAGGTCGGCACCCGAAAGGGCTTTGACCTGATTGCGGAAATCTGGCCCGGCATTGCCAGGAATCACCCCGATCTCTGGCTGCACGTCTGCGGTCCGGCCGCCGATGTGGACATCTCGCAGCCGCTTCCGCAGACAAGCTATCACGGCACCGTTTCCAGGGCAGAGGTTCAGTCCTTGCTCCGAGGCGCAGAGGCGCTGCTCCTGCCGAGCCGGCGCGAGGTCCTGCCGATGAGCGTGCTCGAATCCCTGCGGTTGGGTGTCCCTGTTGTGGCCTCCCACGCCGGCGAACTTGATTCCGTGCGGGCCTCCTCGGCCGTGTACTACTGCGAACCCCAGGCCTCATCCCTCCAGGACGCCATCGAAGACCTTTTGGCCACCGCCCCGGCGCAGCAGTCGGCCCGCAGCCGGGCCGCAGCCATCTGGAGTGCCGCCCATACTTCCAACGAATCGATTGCCGCGCGGCTGGAACTCGTCTACTCGCAACTGCAGCCCCGCCTCGACGGCGGCGGTTTTGAAAGGACAAATGATGTCGACAGGCTCAGTCACCTGCATCGTTCCGACGCATCGGCGTGATGCCGCGCTGGCCCGGGCCCTTGCGTCAATCGTCGAACAGCGCCACACCCCTGCCGTTGTCGTCGTCGTCGATGACGTGGCTTCCCCGGACACCCGCCAGCTGACGCGGGAGCAAACCGGCCACCCGGACATCACCTATGTGGATAACTCCGGCACACAACGGCCCGGCGCCTCCTCCTCACGCAACGCCGGGGCAGTTCTCGCTTCATCGGAGTACCTGGCTTTTCTCGACGACGATGACCGCTGGGAGGCCGGGTTCCTGGAGCAGTGCGTGGCCAGGCTCGAACTCGGGGACGTTGATCTGGTCACCGTCGCCGGCGCCGTAGAAATCGGGGCGGAGCGCACGCGGCGCCCATGGCTGGGCTCACGCCCGGTTACCGCCCGGGATTGCCTGGCATGGAACCCGGGAGTGACGGGCAGCAACTTTGTGATCCGCCGGACGGCCTTCGAGGACATCGGCGGATTCGACGATACCCTCCCGGTCTTCAACGACTTGGATTTTTTCGTCCGGTACCTTCAATCCGGGAGGCACTACGCGGTTGTGGATGAGGAACTGTTCATTCAGACAGCCGACGGCGACGACCATTTGTCCTCCCGCAGCGCGAGGCGGGCCGCGGGCATCCAGAAATACATCTCGAAGCACAGCTCCCAATTAAACGCAGGCCAGCTCCGTGCCCTTAAACGGGAAGTGCATCTCGCCCAGCGGTACGTGGGCCAGCGCCAGCATCTCGCCGCCTACCATTTCGTCCTGATGTGGGCAAACTCCAGCCCTGCGCAGTTCCTCACGGTGCTCCGGCGAAAGCTTGCCGGAGGCAGGAAAATGTACGTCTAGCCGGTAGGTGCCCGGCGGGTTGGGGCAGGCGCCCGGATCCTTCGACGCGGCCGGGGCGGCGCTCGAAGACCACCAGGGGCCGGTGATCACAGCCGGCGCCAAGTTCCCCGCGGCCCGCCCTCCGGCGGCACTGTTAGGCCGTCAGCTTCTGCCGGGGACTCCAACACCGGCAGAGCCCTGCAGCGCGGAGGGCAGCGCGGTTCCCGGGGCGGGGACCTCCACGGGGCGCCGCTTCTGCGCCGTCTGGGCCAGGATAAAAAGCAGGATGGTCATCGACGAGGGATAGAAGAGGACCGGATCGCTGATGGAGGTGGCAAGGACGTAGATCCATGCGACCAGCTGGATACGGTTTCGGAACGAAACGATCAGGTGGGCCGCAACAACGAGCAGCACGAGCACAAGGGACGCCCAGCCCAGCTCGACGGCCAGCTGCACGTAGGCATTGTGCGCGCCGAGATTGTTTCCGATCCTCAGCGGTATTTCACCCCAGCCGATGCCGGTGGCTTCGTTGCCTTCGAGCAGCCGCAACGCACGCTGCCACTGGCCCAAGCGCCACGCGCCAGAGTTGGAGGCCGCAGCCGGCCCGGCCGCCGTCTGGCTGACAAAATCCAGCCTGCTCAGCAGCGTCTGGCCAACGGTGGCCACAAAGACGCCCAGGACCAGCAGCCCGGCCATCAGCCGCTTGATGTTTCGGGCCAGGAGAATGCCGGCGGCTCCGAAGAGCATCATGGTCGCCGTGATGCTCCCCGTCGTGAGCACGGCTCCGCCGGCCATCAGGAGATATCCGACCCGCCAGGTGTTGAGCTTCTGGGACAACACATAGAGGATGGACAGGGAGAGCGCGTAGGCCGCAAAGTTGGGATGGCCGAAAAGTCCGCCGTACCGAAGGCCGGTGTTTTCGGTGTCCTTGAACGGATGAGGGTACCCAATCAGTGGCTGGGAAAACACCGTGAGGGCACCGACGGTCATAATTCCCAGGAAGATTCGCAGGTTGGCCGCTGAACTGCGCGGAGAATCGCTCGCAACCCAAGGCACCGCAGCCAGCGAAATGAACCGCAGGCAGGCCTCCCAGTTCGGTGACCCATTAAGATTCCCGGTCACAAAGATGGCCGCGGCGAGAACCAGGGGAAGCACTGACCAGCGGTTAAAGGGCAGCTGGCGCCGGATGAGGGCAAGGATGGCGACCAGGCCGAGCCCGGCAATCACCATCACGTTGTCCAGGCTCACCGCTCCCAGCTTGAAGGTGGATGTCAGCAGCGGCCCAACGAGCAGCAGGAGCAGCGCCACCGGCTGCGGATAGCGCAGGGTGAGCACCAGGGCCGCGAGGCCGGCAGGGATCACCAGCACGGTCACGTCCCAGACAGCGGCCCACGACAAAATGACAACCGCGACGAAAGCGGCGGCAACAGCCGCCGCACCCCTTACGTCAGTGAATCTGCGGGTCAGCACGACGACCGCGAGAGCATAGAAATCATTTGGTGTCGCTACCCCCCGGGCCGACTCATTCGCAGCAGAAACGGAACTTGTTAAGACCCTAGCGCCGGACCGCCGGCACAGCCATGAGTAGTTCGGCCGGTTTCTACTTGTTAGCGCACAAAACCACTACCTGTTTGTTGGCCCAACTCCCTGCTTTATCCGGATTCCATTGCCACCTCGCTGGGCCTGCGGATAGGTTCTGAACATGCAGGTGCCGCACTCGCGACCGCCCCTCATGGCGGCGGCCGAAGGTCTTCGCGGAGACACAACTGGTCTCGAAAAATCATCCACTCGAGGGGGAAAATTGGAATTAGGCGATTACGGTCGGCATTTGCGCCGCAACTGGATACTCATCCTGGTGTGCATTTCCTTAGGCTTGCTGTCTGCAGGTGCCGCCTCCGCGGCGATGGCACCGGTGTACAAGTCCACCACCAAGCTGTTCGTGGCGATTCAGAATTCCGGGTCCGTTTCAGAACTGCAGCAGGGAAATAACTTCAGCCAACAGCGCGTGCAGTCGTACGCCATCACCGCCGCGACGCCGCTTGTCCTGCAGCCGGTGGTCGACGGCCTGGCCCTTCCCATGAGCGCCGCCGAGCTCGGTTCCAAGGTGGCCATCACGGCAGAGCTGAACACTGTTGTCCTGACCATCACGGCCAGCGATGAATCCCCGGAACGCGCCACGGCAATTGCCCGTGGGGTAGGACAAAGCCTGATTGAAGCCGTTGATACCCTTGAGACGGCTGCTGACAACGGAAAATCGCCGTTGAAGCTTACGGTGGTCACACCGGCCGATATTCCGTCCGAGCCGGCTTCACCGAACACCCGCCTGAATCTCGCCATCGGCTTTATTGTCGGGTTGGCCCTCGGGATCGGACTCGCCGTCCTCCGAACGATACTGGACACGAAGATCCGCGGCGAAGCCGACGTCCGCCGCATCAGCGACCTGCCGGTCCTTGGCGGAGTTCCTTTCGACAATACGGCCAGCAAAAAGCCCCTCATCGCCGCAACAGCGGGAAGTTCACCGCGGGCCGAGTCATTCCGGCAATTGCGGACCAACCTGCAATTTACCCACGTCAGCAATAAGTCCAAGACGGTGCTTGTGACCTCATCGGTGCCCGGGGAAGGCAAAACCAGCACCAGCCTCAACTTGGGCATGACCATGGCTCAGAGCGGCCAGTCCGTGGTAGTCGTCGATGCCGACCTCCGCCGTCCACGGCTGGCCGGCTATCTCGGCATGGAGCACGCAGCTGGCCTGACAACCGCATTGATCGGCAAAGCCCGGCTCGATGATCTCCTGCAGCCCTACGGTGAACACGGGCTGCATGTGCTCACATCCGGCCAGATCCCGCCGAACCCGAGCGAGTTGCTCGGCTCGGACGCCATGAAGGAGATCCTCCAGGAACTGGAGGCACGGTTCGACGTTGTGATAATCGACGCTCCCCCCCTGCTCCCGGTGACCGACGCCGCAGTTCTGTCGCAGGAAGTGGGTGGTGTGCTCCTTGTGGTCGGCGCCCGGAAAGCGCGTATAGCCGACGTGAAAAAGGCAATTTCTTCCCTGCAGATGGTCAATGCGGGCGTGCTGGGGGTAGTGCTGAACCGGATGCCGTCGAAGGGGCCGGATGCCCACCGTTACGGCTACGGAACCTATGGGCCAACACCCCGCACGCTCAGGGCCGCCGCTCGAAAGGAACGCCGGCGCAGCAAGGAAGCCGCCGCGGCGGCCCGTGCGCCAAGGCCGGTAAACGTGCCCGCACCCGGCACACCGCCGCAGGACACTATTCCAGTCCTGGTTGATGGCCAGCGGCGCGGAGCCAGGGCGGGCCGTACATCCTGAGACGGCGCCCTGTCCGACCCCCTGAAAGGGGCTGACCGGCACTAGCCGGTTGGCCCTTTTTCGTGCGCCCTTTTACTGCAGGGGACCGTGTATTACCTAGGTAGCTTCGTGATGCTACTTGCTTCAAAAAGCTCCTTACGTGTCTTTTCCAGCGGGTATGTTCAGCCGTCCGCAGGCCTGAGAGATTGTTGAAGTGAAGTGGGCCACGAATCGGCTGCAGTGACGTCAATGACGCCGGAAAACACACTGCCAGCCTTCCTAAAGCCGCTCTGCAGAGGTCTCGATTACTAGGATGGCCCGCCGCGCCTCGCGCCGGCCGGCCAACGAATGTTTTGTGGGGAAGGACAGCCTGTGTCTAGAAAAGCCGTCAATGCCGTGGACCCGCGGACCCGTGGGTGGCTCCACCGAGGAACCGCAGTTATCGCCACCACCGCAGTCCTCGCGGCGACGCTTTCAGCGACTACCGCGAGTGCAGCCCCGACGGCTGTGTACCCCGCCGATCCCGCACAGTGGGACAGCTCGCCTTACTCTCCGCTGCCCCCAAACGGGGTCGCTGCGGCCGGCAACACCGTATCCCTGGACTTCGCGGGGATATCAGGCGGCCTGCAGACCCCCGACGGCGCCGGGACCGGTTTTACGTCCGTGCTTCCCTCGGCTGCCACAGGCAGCACACCCTACTTCGCCCGTGAAAACCTCGCCACCGCGAACGGCGCCCTCAACGTCGTCGCCACACCGGGAACGGTGTCAGGAGCCGCGAACGACCAGGACAACGCGCTGGGCGTAGGACTCAAACTGACCACGAGGACACTTCGGCTATCCACCACTGTGATCAGTCCCGCGGATCTTGCCGGTGGCGCCCAGCTCGGCCTATGGTTCGGTCCGAACGACGATAACCTCGCGACCCTGATGTTGGGCGGCGGAGGAACAGCCGGCGAGCGCCGAATCGAGCTCAAGCGCGAACGGAACGGCGTGTCCGAGCCCGCCACCACGGCTGCGCCGACGTCCGCGGATCTGGTATCAGTCGGCACCAGCCAGAACCTCATCGGGAACCGTCCGGTTCAGCTGACCCTGGACGTGAACCCTGCCGAGAACTCCCTGATCGCCGCCTATCAGATCGGCGCTGACGCACCCGTTCCGGTGGGACGGCTGGACCTGCCGGCAAATTTCATCGACGGTTCCGCCCTCAAGCCGTCGCCCCTAACGGACGTCGCAACTTTCGCCGGGATCCTGGCCAGCAGGGGCGCGTTGCCCGCGTCCACACCCATGACGGCAGTGTTCCAGGACTTCGCCTCGGCTGAACTGCCCGCAGCGGCCGCAACCACCGCCACGCCGGTGCCGACCGCGACGCCAACCACCACCGCCACGCCGGTGCCGACCGCAACGCCAACCACCACCGCCACGCCGGTGCCGACCGCGACGCCGACCCCAACCGCCACGCCGGTGCCGACCGCAACGCCAACCACCACCGCCTCGCCGGTTCCGACCCCTACCGCCACAGCCACTACGGTGCCGGCGCCGACGATCAGCTCCACCCCTGTGCCAGAACCGGCCGCCGCCCCCTCCGCCACCGCCGTGAACAACAGCTCGTGCCTCGCAGGCGAATGGCAGGTGCAGTATTTCATCGGTACCTCCTTGGCCGGGTCCCCGGTTCGCGCGGATTGTGATGCCGATATTGGCTTCAATTTCACCGCCGGCTCCGGACCTGCCGGCGTTGGTCCCGAGCAATACTCGGCCCGCTGGGCTAAGACGATCACCTCCGGTGCCGGGACCTACAGCTTCACCACACGGGCCGACGACGGACTTCGACTGACAGTTGACGGCCGGACGATCGTTGACCAGTGGGTTCAGCAGTCCGCCTCTGCAGTCAAAACCACCGATGTTGTCCTTGCCGACGGTCCGCACCTGGTAACCGTGGAGTACTTCCAGGCCTACGGTGACGCTCTGATCTCTGTGGGCTACTCCAAGGACGGGGTGGACAGCGAGGCGCCCATTGCGCCAACGCAGCTCGTCGCCACCGGTGGGTCCGCTGGCGTCGATCTGGCCTGGACAGCCAGCCGCTCCCGCGACGTCACGGGCTACCGGGTCTTCCGGGCCACCAGCAGCGGCGTCGACCTGAAGGGACTGCCGCTGACCGGGACGGAAACCCTTGCAGGCACTTCCTTCAGCGACGTCTCCGCCGTTTCGGGGACGACCTACTATTACGCGGTGACCGCCGTTGACGGCGCCGGGAATGTCTCCGCGGGTTCGAACGAAGCAGCCGGACAGCGGACATCGTCGGCCCGTGCCACGATCCAGGCCCTGGACGTTACTCCGCCACCGGCGCCGGCGGCGCTTTCAGCGGTTTCCGGCGACACAAAAGTAACGCTGAGCTGGACCGCTTCCGCCGCCGCGGACCTTGCCGGTTACCGTGTCTACCGTTCGCTGCAGCCGGTCGTTGGCGATACCGGCTCCCTCCTGTCCGGCTCGGCGCTCGTCACGGGCACGGGCTACACGGACACCACCGCCACTAACGGGACCACGTATTTCTACGTGGTCACTGCCGTGGACCTGTCGGCGAACGAATCCGGCCCCTCCAATGAGGCCCACGCCGTTCCGGTGGTACCCAACACGACCAATATCAAGGTCGACTTCACCACCACATCAGGCCTTCCGGCACCCGGCTACGCCGCTGACTGGGGCGAATCCTTCGGTCCGCGCACCGGACCCAACCAGGGCACGGGCTTGACCTACGGCTGGAAGACCCCGGACGGAAATCCCTTGAGCCTGGTCGGCAATGGCCGTGACAGGGGCCGGGTAGGCATCGACGACCGGCTCGATTCCATCCTGCACATGCAGTACGGCGACGACCCAGGCACTAACGGTGTCAAAACCGAAGGCGTCTGGGAAGCCTCGGTACCGGACGGACTTTACCGGGTGACGATCGCGGCCGGGGACATGGCGTTCGCGGCAGGGTACAACTCCGTTCATGCCCTCAACGTCGAGGCGGGCGTCGGCATTGAGAAGTTCCAAGGCACAGCCGGTCAGGAGTACCAGACCACGACCGTCGTCGTCGGTGTTTGGGACGGCGCCCTCACCGTGACCGCCGCGGGCGGAACCAACACGAAGATCGCCTACATCGATATCGTCGGCATCGAGCGGGCGCCCCATGTTGACACGATGCGCCCGGACAACCGCTCAACCGGGCAGGATCCCACCGACGGCGTATCGGCAACCATCCGCGTCCCCTACGCCGGCGTGGGTGTGGATGCCACAACACTGCCCGGCAACGTGCACCTCTACGAAACATCCACCGGCGTCGAGGTGCCGTCATCGACCGGAACCTCCGGTGGCAATGATGTGATTTCCACCCAGGCAAGCAGCCCATTAAAGGCCAACACAAGCTACCGCTTCGTCGTGACCGGCAACGTCAAGGACAACTACGGTGCCGCATTCGTCCCTTTCACTTCTGTCTTCACCACCGGTTCCGGTGGAACGAGTACCGGGGCGAACTACTCACCCCTGACCGGGGTGTCCTTTGACAAGGTCGAACAGCCGGTGGCGGCAGGGAAATACTGGTCATCGATGGCGTTCGGCCCGGACGGCAAAATGTATGCGTCCACCATCGGACAGGGCCTCTTCCGGTTCACGGTTGCAGCCGACGGATCCCTCTCCAACATGGAGAGCCTGGGTTACCCGGGCCGTGCCATCATCGGCCTGGTCTTCGACAAAACCGGAACGGCAGCCAGCCCGAAGCTGTGGATCACGTCAACCAGTGCCAACACCTTCAACGAACAAGGTGAATGGATTTCGGGCGTCAGCATGCTCTCCGGGGCCTCGCTGCAGACCGAGTCCAAGGTCTTCACGGGTCTCCCCCGTTCCCAGGCTGACCACCTCACCAACTCGATGGCGTATGGCCCGGACGGGCGGCTGTACTTTATGCAGGGATCCAACCAAGGCGCCGGCGACCTGGACAACTCCTGGGGCCAGCGAGGCGAGAAACTGCTCACAGCGGCCACTCTGGTCTTCGACCCGGCCGACCCGGCCGTGCAGCAGGCCATCTCCACCGCGACGCCGATCAGCGTGCAGACCTCCGGAGGGGGAACCTACAACCCCTACGCGGCAGGTGCGCCACTGAAGATCTATGCCACCGGCATACGCAACGCCTACGACCTGGTGTGGCACTCCAACGGCCACTTGTACGTGCCCACGAACGGAACCGCCGGCGGCGCAAACTCCCCCGGTGTCATCAAGAACTCCAACGGCACGTACACCAGGGTGGCGGCGGCCGGGATTCCCGGATTCAGCTCCGTCAACGGTCTGGACGTAACCTCCCAGTGCCTGCGCCGGGGATACACCGGCGGCTCGGTTCCCGCGATCGGCAACCAGCCCACCCAGCGCGACTTCCTCTTCGACGTCGTGCAGGGAGGCTACTATGGCCATCCCAACCCGGAACGCTGTGAGTGGGTCCTGAACGAAGGCAACGACCCGGCGAATCCGCCGGTGTCCCCCGGCCAGGGCGGCACTAAATACCCCTCCGGCACCAAAGCCGACCCAAACTACCGGGGTTTCGCCTATGACCTCGGCTTCAACAAGTCGCCCAACGGGTCCATCGAGTACAAGAGCAGCTCCTTCGGCGGCCAGCTCAAAGGCCGGCTTATTGTGACCCGGTTCTCCAACAACAATGACCTCTTGTTTATGCAGGTGGACCCCGCCACCGGCAAGGTCCTCGGCGAACAGACCTCACTGGGAATCACCGGGGTTCCCAACTCCGCAATCGGCAACGTCGACGGCTTCAACGACCCCCTGGAAGTCGTGGAAGATCCCAAAACCGGCAACCTGTACGTCAACCAGTACGACCGCAGCGGCAGTAACCAGGCCATGTTCCTGCTTCGGGTACCGGCCGGCCAGCAAGCCGCGCCGCTCACCTCTTCGGCGCCCGAGATGGTCTTCTCGGCGGTCAAGAGCACCACGGGAGCCACGAAGTCCGTCACCATCACCAACACCGGGTCCGCTCCCGCGGCCTTGGGCACCAGCATCGCCGGGGCCAACCCGGGCGAGTTCACCACCACAGGCGGGAACGGGACCACGCTGGCTCCAGGCGCCACCGTCACCATCCAGGCGACCTTCAAACCAGGTACCACCGTCGGACAGCGCTCAGCGGTCCTTCGCATCACAGCCGGTGGCAACGCACTCGACGTCGGACTCTATGGCCTGACGATGAACGGCATTGAGGGGCTGAACGAACCAACCCTCCAGGACGTCGTCGGGACCCTCGGGTACAAAATCAACGTAGGCTGGAGCAACCTCGAAGGCGGCACCCAGGCCATTGCCAAGGGTGACGAGCTGCTGGAGCCGCTGTTCGTCAAGTCCGGCACCGGAGCCGTCTCAATGACGCCCCTGGCCCAGTACGCCCCCAAGGAAGACCTCCCGTTCGGTTGGTACACCGGGGATGGACGGCCCGCAGAGCTGCACAAGCTCGGCTCGATCGATACCGCCGGCTATCAGTCACTGCTTCCGCCGTCCTCGCCCGGAACGGTGAAGACTTTCGATCCGGGAAGCCAGAGCTTCGGGCTGTACTACTACTCCAACGCATTCCTGCGGACCGGCTACACGGAGGACCGGCTCAACACCGGCGGCGTGGCCCACCGCGCCCGGGTGTACCCGGCGAAAGACCGCGCCGGAGTGGCCATCGCCAACAGCTACATTGTGGCTTTCGAGGACGCCAGCAACGGCGACTTCCAGGACTACGTTTTCCTGGTCACTGGTCTGCGTCCCGCCACCGCCGCTCCGGTCGGTAGCGGAGCCTTCAAGGTCAACTTCTCCAATCTGGCGGCCGGTCTGCCCACCGGGTACCTCCGCGACTTCGGTGAGCCGTTTGGCCCCCGGACCCGCACCGACCAAGGCACGGGCCTCAGCTACGGCTGGAAGAGCCAGGCGACAGGTTCCCCGATCGACCTTTCCACGGCCGGGACTGCGGGTCCCGGGAACGGCCGGCTTCGCAGCACCACCCAGCCGGACCTGCGCCTGAACACCTTGATGCATATGCAGTCGGCGGACCTGGCAGCCTTCAACGGCCTGTCCACCTACGCCTTCTGGGAGGCGGCGGTCCCCAACGGCGACTACGACGTGACGGTGGCTGTCGGAGATGCTGCACCGCAGACGGCGCCGGAGTTGCATTCCATCAATCTGGAAGGCAAAAAGGTCATCGACCGCTTCGCCCCGTCCGGTGCCGCAGGCAGCGACACCCGGCACAACACCGCTGTGACCCGGGTGACTGTGACCGACGGTTTTCTGACCGTTGACGCCCTCGGCGGTACCAACACCAAGATTGATTACATCGATGTCGTTCCGGCCCCTACCGATCCCGGTGGCGATCCGACGGTCGGCGCCCAGGTCAAGGTGAATTTCCAGACTGCCGGTGCTCCGACGCCGGCCGGCTGGACCGCTGATACCGGAGCAGCCTTCCAGGCCCAGCGAAAGTTCGGCTGGCTGGTCGGCACAACGCCCACTGACCGGAGCGCCGCCACCCGGTACCGGACTGCGGCCACACCCGGAATCGCATACCCGTCGGATCCGCTGCTGCAGTCGCTGAACACGATGGGCCCCGCAAGCAACGTGACAACCGGGATATGGGAGTACGAGCTCCCAAATGGCACCTACACGGTGGCAGTCTCGGCCGGCGACGCCGGCTACCTTGACTCGACGCACGGGATTGCTGCCGAAGGGCAGCCGCTGATCGCCACTTTCGTTCCCACCGGAACATCGCCTTTCCAGACCGGATCACGGCAGATTACCGTCGCAGACGGCAAGTTGACCTTGTCCTCCAGCGGCACTAACTCCAAGATCAACTGGGTGTCGATCAAGGGTCCGGGCCTGGACACCCAGCCGGCCACAGTTCCCACGGCCGCGTACAACTTCACCTTGCCGGGAGCCATCACCCCCAGCGGGTGGACCGCCGACACCGGTGGGATGTACGACGCCCGCGGCTTCGGCTGGCTGGTCAACGGCACCCCGACGGACCGCACGCTGGAAGCAAGAAACCGCACGACCGCGGCTGCAGGGATCACCTTTCCCTCGGATCCGCTGCTGCAGTCACTGATTCAGATGCAGACGGCCAGCAAGGGCGGCACCGATGGCGTGTGGCAGCGCGCGGTTCCCAACGGCAGTTACGAAGTCAGTGCCTCCGTCGGCGACGCGGGCTATCTTGACTCCACACATGCCTTGAATGTCGAAGGCACCGCACTCGTTGCACCGTTCACCCCCAGCGGCACGGCTCCCTTCAAAACGGGCACCACCACCGTAAACGTCACCGACGGTATGCTCACCCTTTCCCCGGCCGGAACCAACACCAAGATCAACTGGGTCACCATCAAGGGCGCCAACCTGCTGAACCCGGTGATCTCGGTGACGGTCAACGGG
This sequence comes from Arthrobacter sp. AL05, assembly GCF_029960715.1. NCBI lineage: Bacteria > Bacillati > Actinomycetota > Actinomycetes > Micrococcales > Micrococcaceae > Arthrobacter > Arthrobacter sp. AL05. The sequence goes on along the minus strand of NZ_JASBRC010000002.1, from coordinate 180,715 downwards.
CAAACCCTTGCCGGTGACTACGCCGGGGGCCAGGCGACTGTTTCCCTGGGTGGACAAGCTTCCGCCGGTTCCCAGATCACCACACTGAGCTACGCAGTCGACGGCGCACCAGCCGCCGGCTACAGCGCCCCGTTTAGCATCGGCAACGGTACCCACACCCTGGTGGTTACCGCCGTCGACGATGCCGGCCGGACCTCAACGCGCAGCGCGTCCTTCGTGGTCCAAAATGTCGGCGGGACGCTGACACTCAGCAATACGCAGGCAACCCGCCGGGCCGGACAGCCCGTCCCCGGCTTCTACGACGACTGGCTCGTGATGCACCGGCTCAACAGCGGAGTCGTCCAGCATAAGGTGACGGACTCCGCCACGGTAACCCTGAGCAACACCGGTGACAAGGATCTGGTCATCACCAAAATGGCGATCACCGGAACCGGGGCCAGCGGATTCGTCCTCGCCGCACCCCCGGTATTGCCCCTGGTCATCGGTCCCGGCGGCTCAGCGCCGTTGACGGCGCAGTTCACGGAAACCGCCGGAAGCAAGGGAGTCCGTGCCGCCCAGCTGGAGATCAGCTCCAGCGACACCGTGTCCGCCGTCAAGACCGTCCAGCTGCGCGGCATCTTTATGACTGCACCCGAAGGAACGAACGAACTGACGCTATCCCAGATCAGCCAGGCCTTTGGGATCACCACCGCCTACGGGACCCTCGCGCCGGGCGCCCAGATTCCTAACTCTGCACTGAACGGAGACGAAGTCCGTTCCCCGTTCTGGAAGCGCGCGGACAGCACCAAAGCCGTGACCGTCCGTCAATTGGCGTCCTTCCATGGCTGCTGCAGTTCCGGCGAGAGGATCGACATTGACGGCACAGCCGCTGACGCCAGCGGGCTGTACGCCCAAACCATCCTGCCGCTCAACCTCGGGGTGACCGGTCCGCTCGAGTTCGATGCGAATCCGGCCGGCGCGTTCCCCCTCAAAATCGCGGGCCAGTCGACCGATAACAGCAATTACCTTGCCGTCAAGACCTGGCCGGTCAGGGACAGGGCAGGCCAGCTGGTCCCCGGATCCTACGTTGTAGCCCAGGACTACATGTACTCGGCGAACGACTGCACCGCGGGTTCAGCCAACTGCGACTACCAAGACAACGTCTATCTCATCACTAACATCATTCCCGCCGGTGCTCCGGACACCACGGCGCCAGCGGCCCCCGCCGGGCTGAGCGCAA